>DAOKYT010000073.1:0-12225 GCA_035326025.1 Tepidiformaceae bacterium | reverse complement strand
GGATGTAGGAGCCGGTGCCCATGCTCCCGCCGATGATGACGGGCTGGCCCACCTCGCGGTAGGGCGCGGGCACTTCGGGGTGGCCGGGGCCGAACGCCCGGGTGGCGCCCTTGCGGTGGACGTAGAGCTCGCGCTGGCGGCCGTCGATCATGTGCGTCTCGGCCTTGCAGGTGTTGTGGGAGACGTCGTACAGCGTTTCGAGGCGCGCGCCGGGAAAGACTTCCGCGAACGACTCGCGGGCGAGGTGCGTGAGAATCTGGCGGTTCGCGAGGGCGCAGTTGATGCCCGCCCGCATCGCGCCAAGGTAGCGCTGGCCGATCTCCGAATGGATCGGGGCACAGGCGAGCTCGCGGTCGGGGAGGTGGATGCCCGCGGCGGTGGCGGCTTTCGCCATCGAGACCAGGAACTCGGTGCCGATCTGGTGGCCGAGCCCGCGCGAGCCGCAGTGGATGGAGACGACCACCTGCCCTTCGCGCAGGCCGAACGCCGCTGCGGCCGGCGCATCGAAAATGCGCTCGACGACCTGCACCTCCAGGTAGTGATTGCCCGAACCGAGGGTGCCCATCTCGCCGTGCTGGCGGCGCTTGGCGAGGTCCGAGACAAACGACGGGACCGCCCCAGGCATGGTGCCGCGCTCCTCGATGAACTCCAGGTCCGCGACGTTGCCGAAGCCCTGGCCCACGGCCCAGGCGGCGCCGCCGGCCAGCATCTCGTCGAGTTCGCCCGGCGAAAGCCGCAGCGCGCCCTCTTCGCCGACGCCCGCCGGGATTCGCCGGAAAAGGCTGCCGGCCAGGACGCTGGCGTTGGGCGCCAGGTCCCCGGCGGTGAGGTTGGTGCGGAGGCAGCGGATGCCGCAGGAGATGTCGAACCCGACGCCGCCGGCCGAGACGATGCCACCCTGGTCCGCATCGAACGCGGCGACACCACCGATGGGGAAGCCGTAGCCCCAGTGGGCATCCGGCATGGTCATCGAGGGCCCGGCGATGCCGGGGAGCCGGGCAACGTTGAGCGCCTGTTCGAGGACTTTGTCGTCCATGCCTTCGAGCAGCCCGCGGGTGGCATAGAGCACGACCGGGGCACGGCGCTCGTCCTTCCCGGGGGCGAGGGTCCAGCGGTAGGGCGTGTCCTGGTGGAGCTGGCTGATGTTCATCTCACACGTCCACAACGCAACGGGCTTCCCATGCGCCGTTGGCCTGGCGCACCGAGAGCATGGTGAGGGTGGCGCCCTTCACTTCCACGCCACGTTCGATTTCGGGCCGCCATGGCTCGCCCCAGGCGCTGCCGCGCCAGCCCGGACCATCCCGTTCGAGGGCAAACCGCCCCAGGGCGAGGCCCCGGCAGCGGGCCTCGGGCAAGAGGAGGTTGAGCCAGGTGACCAGCGCCAGCTCCAGGTCCTCCTCCTCGAAGGCGACCTCGAAGTGTTCGGAGGGACGGAGGGCGGCGGGGTCGGCGGTGATGGCGAAGAGGGCGCGGGCACAGTTCACGAATGCCTCCTCCACGGTCGCGCCACGCCCCACCACGCCGATGTCGGCATCGTGCGCGAAGTACCCGGCGTTCGCGTCGAGGCTGGCGCCGGGGCGGCGGGGCGGGGTGGAGGGAGTGCCGGACATGGAGACCTCGCGCCCGTGAGTGTGCACCTGCGGGGATGGCCTGTCAGGCGCCGGAGGCACCCGCATGACTACCCCCGGTGGCCGTAGGTCCGGCCCCCGGGCGAGGCGCCGCGTTGTGCGGGAGGGGCCGAACACGCGAAGCAGGGAGGCGGGGCGGGCTACGCGGCGCTATGGCCCGCATGGTGGCGGGCCCGTGCCCCTGCTCGATGGTCGATGGGGCGGTGGAGTTGGCTGAGCTCCCGGGAGTGGCCATCCCGGCGCCGGCGGGCATCCGCGGCGAGTGGAACGCCGGCCCAGCACGTGTCGCGCGAGGCGGCCCGCGCGAATGCGCTACGCGCCGCCGGCCTTCAGCAGGTAGGCGATGCAGCCATCGAGCGAGGCCAGCAGGGGGTAGTCTTCCTCGGGCACATCGATCCCGGTGCGTTCGTGGATGCCGATGATGAAGTTGAGGAAATCCATCGAGTCGATGTCGAGTTGCTCGCGGAATTCCACGTCGGGCTCGAGCTCCTCGAAGTCGGCCTCGGGCGTGATCTGCCGGAGGACGCTGAAGACGGTTTCGCGGGCCTGTTCTGCGTTCATAAGTGCTCCGGTTCCTGGAGGAGGCGGTTGATGGTGGCGAGGAACACGCCCCCGCGGTGGCCGTCGCTCACGCGGTGGTCGGCGGCGAGCGTGGCCGTGATCACCGGGCGAATGCCCAGCATCCCGCCCTCGGCCCACGGCTTTTCGATGACCCGGCCGAAGCCAACGAGCGCGACCTGGGGCGGGTAGATGACGCCGTAGACGAAATCGACCCCGAGCTCGCCCAGGTTGGTGACCGTCAGCGTGCTCGATGCCATTTCCGAGGCGCGGAGGCGGCCCGCGCGGGCGCGCTTCACCAGGCCGGCGAGTTCGCGCATGAGGTCGCCGAGCGGTTTGTTGCTCGCGTCGAGGATGGCCGGCGCGACGAGGCCGCCCCCTCGCAGCGAGATGGCCACGCCCAGGTTCACGGTCGAGGAGGGCGCGAAGCCGTTTTCGGTGTAGTGGCCGTTGACCTCCGGCACGTCGTGCGCCGCCAGGGCGGTGGCCTTCAGGAGGAGCGCGCTGTAGAGGACGCGATCGGTGACGGGGAGGCGGCGGTTCTCCTCGCGCAGCCAGGCCAGGGCGCGCGACATGTCGACATCGATGCCCAGGTAGTAGTGCGGGATCTCACGGTTGGCTCGCTCCATCAGCGCCGAGATGGGCTTGCGGCTCTGGATGCGCTTGAGGGTCTCGGGCGCCGGTTCCGCGGGCGCCGGCGGCGCCGTGGGCGGCGCCAGGTGGTCGAGATCGGCCGCGGTGATCGACCCACCGGGGCCCGTGCCCCGCACGGTCGCGAGGTCGATGCCTCGCTCCTGGGCGACCCGGCGCGCGCGGGGCGAGACGAGCAGCCGGCGCGGTGGCGGCGCCGGGGCGGTGGGAGGTGGAGGCGCGGGAGCGCGGCGGGCCGCGGCGTGCTCCACGTCGGCGCGGGTGACCACCCCGCCCACGCCGCTGCCGGGGATGGCCGCGAGGTCGATGCCGAGCTCGCGCGCGAGGACCCTGGCGGTGGGGGTCGCGCGGGCGCCCGGCGGGGGGCCGGGGGCTTCCGCCGCCGGTACGGGGGTAGGCGCCGACGGAGTGGGCGGGGCGCCGGCGTCCCCGGCCGGAGTGACCAGCGCCAGGGGCGTGCCGACGGCCACCCGCTCGCCCTGCGGGACCAGGATCTGTTCGATGGTGCCGGTTTCGAAGATCTCGACTTCCATGTCGGCCTTGTCGGTCTCGATCTCGACGACGATGTCGCCGCGCTTCACGTGGTCGCCGGGCTTGACCAGCCAGCGGGTAACGGTCCCTTCGGTCATGTCGGCGCCGAGCGAGGGCATCAGGAATTCAGCCATTGCGACCCAGCACCTTCAGGGCGGCATCGACGATGCGGCCGGCGCTGGGGAGGGCCGCATCCTCCAGGTGTTTCGCGTACGGCAGGGGCACCTCGGCGGTACAGACGCGCTCGACCGGGGCATCGAGCTCGTAGAGCGCCTGCTCCATGATGCGAGCCATGATCTCGGCCGCGATGCCGCCGCTGCGCCAGCCCTCGTCGACGATGACCGCGCGATGCGCGCGCCGGACGGAGCCGACGATGCTTTCCGTATCGAGCGGGCGCAAAGTGCGGAGGTCGAGCACGTCGGCGGAGATGCCCTGCGATTCGAGGGCTGCCGCCGCTTCGAGGGTCTTCGGGACCGAGCCGCCATAGGTGATGAGGGCGACATCGGAGCCGGGGCGGAGCACGCGGGCGTGCGCAATCTCGACCGGGCCAGCATCGGCGGGAAGCTCGCCTTCGAGGTTGTAGAGGAGGGCGTTTTCGAAGATCAGCACGGGGTCGGGGTCTTCGAGCGCTGTCCAGAGCATGCCGCGCGCATCTTCGAGGGTGCCGGGAGTGAGGACCTTGATGCCCGGGATGTGGGCATACCAGCCTTCGAGGCTGTGGGAGTGCTGGGCCGCCAGCTGCCGCCCTCCGCCCGTCGCCATGCGGATGACGAGCGGCACATTGAACTGGCCGCCGGACATGTGGAGGATGGTGGCCGCATTGTTCAGGATCTGGTCGAGCGCGAGCAGGCTGAAGTTGCAGGTCATCACTTCGACGATGGGGCGCATGCCATTCATGGCGGCGCCGATGCCCGCGCCGGTGAATGCCGATTCGGAAAGGGGCGTGTCGCGGATGCGCTCGGGGCCGAACTCGGCGAGGAGCCCTTTGCTGACGGCGAAGCAGCCCCCGTAGTCGCCGACGTCCTCGCCCATCAGGAACACCCGGGGGTCGCGCTGCATGGCCTCGCGCATGGCCTCGCGGATGGCCTCGCGGTAGGTGGTCTTCGCGGTACCCGTCATGGCGTGGCCACCTCCGAGTAGACCCAGCGTTCGAGGTTGGAGAGCGGTTCGAGGGTGCCGGCCTCGGCGAAGGCCACGGCGTCGCCGACTTCCGCGATCACCTCCGCGTCCATCCGTTCGAAGGCGGCGTCATCGAGGATGCCCGCCTCCTTCAATGCAGCGCTCAGGGTGACGATGGGGTCGCGCTGCTTCCAGCGCTCGACTTCGTCCTTCGAGCGGTAGAGCTCGGGGTCGTACATGGAGTGGGCGCGGAAGCGGTAGGTCTGGATTTCGAGGAAGCACGGGCCGCCGCCCGCGCGGATGGCGGTGACGGCGCGGCGCGCAGCCTCCTCGACGGCGTTGACATCCATCCCGTCGACGGTCCAGGCGGGCATCTCGTACCCGGCGGCGCGGACGGCGAGGTTGGTCTCGGCGTGGGATCGCTTGAGGGCCGTGCCCATGGCGTAGCGGTTGTTCTCGCAGCAGAACAGGACGGGCAGGTCCCACAGGGCGGCGAGGTTCATGGACTCGTGGAACTCGCCCTCGGCCATGGCGCCCTCGCCGAAGAAGCAGGCGGTCACGCGCGGCCTGTCCCGCATCCTGTCGCCCAGGGCGAGCCCAACCGCCAGGGGCAGCCCACCACCGACGATGGCGTTACCGCCGTAGAACCTGGTGGCCGCGTCGAAGATGTGCATGGAGCCGCCGCGCCCGCGGGAGACGCCTTCGACCTTGCCGAACATCTCGGCCATGAGTGCCCGCGGGGGAATGCCGCGTGCGAGCGCGTGGCCGTGCTCGCGGTAGGTCGCGACGACCGCGTCATCGGGTTCGAGCGCCTGTATGATGCCGACGGCGCTCGCTTCCTCGCCGATATAGAGGTGGAGGAAGCCGCGGATCTTCGTCGCGCTGTAGAGCTCCACGCAGCGCTCCTCGAAGCGGCGGATGCGGAGCATCTCGCGCAGGAGGTGGACCTGGTGCTCAGCGGCTGTAGTCATGCCGGTCCCTCCAGGGTCGAAAGGTCGCCCTCGGGCAGGCCCAGTTCGCGCGCCTTGAGCAGGCGGCGCATGATCTTGCCGCTGCGGGTGCGGGGGAGGTCGTCCGCGAAGGCGATCTCCTTGGGCGCGACGGCGGTCCCCAGGCGCTTGCGGGCGAACCCGAGGATATCGAGCCGCAGCTCCTCGGAGGGTTCGTAGCCAGGCTTGAGCGCGACGAAGGCCTTGACGATCTCGCCCGCGACGGGGTCGGGCTTGCCGATCACGCCAGCCTCGGCGACGGCCGGGTGCTCCATGATGGCGCTTTCGACTTCGAACGGGCCGATGAGGTGGCCCGCCGACTTGATGACGTCGTCGGCGCGGCCCACGAACCAGAAGTAGCCATCTTCATCGACGCGGGCGAGGTCGCCGGTGAGGTACCAGCCGCCGCGGAAGCATTTGCGGTAGCGCTCCTCTTCGCCGAGGTAGCCGCGGAACATGGAGGGCCAGCCGGGACGCAGGGCGAGCTCGCCTTCCTCGCCGGGGGTATCGACCACGCGCACGGTGTCGTCCTCGTGGCGGACGATGGCGGCCTCGATGCCGGGCAGCGGCTTGCCCATGGAGCCCGGGCGGATATCCATGGCGGCAAAGTTCGCGATCATGATCCCGCCCGTCTCGGTCTGCCACCAGTTGTCGTGGATGGGCAGGCCGAGGACCTCGGCGCCCCAGACCACGCCTTCGGGGTTGAGGGGCTCGCCCACGCTGCCGGCGAAACGCAGGGCCGAGAGGTCGTAGCCGCGCGGGAGTTCGGGGCCCGCCTTCATCAGCATGCGGATGGCGGTCGGCGCGGTGTACCAGACGGTGACGCGCTCGTCCTGGAGGATGGAATACCAGCGGGCGGGGTCGTAATCGGCCTGGTCGACCACCATGGTGAGCCCGTGGGTGAGCGGCGAGATGATGCCGTAGGAGGTGCCGGTGACCCAGCCAGGGTCGGCGGTACACCAGAAGATGTCGGAGTCGTGGAAGTCGAGGGCGATCCTGCCGGTGGCCCAGTGGGCGACCACGGCCTCGTGGACGTGCATGGCGCCCTTCGGCTTGCCGGTGGTGCCGCTGGTGAAATGGAGCAGGGCGAGGTCTCCGGGGGAGGTCTCGGGGATGGTGAACTGGGCGCTGGCGATGGTGAGCGCGCTCTGGAACGAGTAGGTGTCGTCGATCGCACCGCCGGGTTCGCCGATGAGGAAGACGTGCTGGAGGCCGGGGAGCGACTCGCGAATCTGCGCGACCTTGCGCTTGTAGAGCGTGGGCGTGGTGACGAGCACCTTCCCCCGGCCAATGGACATGCGCTGCTGGATCGGCTCGGGGCCGAACGCCGAAAAGAGCGGGCAGAAGACGCTGCGGTTCTTGCGCGTGCCGAGCGCGGCGGTGTAGAGCTCGGGCAGGCGTTCGGCGAGCGCGAACACCGTGTCGCCCGGGCCGACGCCGAAGTCGCGCAAGACGTTGGCGAAGCTGTCGCTATCGGCCTTGAGCTCGTGGTAGGAGATGTCGCGGCGCTCGCCCTTGCGGCCCAGCCAGCGGATGGCGATGCGGTCGCCGCGGCCGGCGGCGACGTGGCGGTCGACGGCCAGGTAGGCGATGTTGATGTTGTTTTCGGGCCCGACCAGTTCGCGGCGGGCGGCCTCCCAGCTGAAGGTGGCCGCGCCGGTGGCGTAGTCGGCGAGGTTGGGTGGCAGCCGCAGCATTTCTGGCGACTTCCGGATTGGCGGCCAGTTCATGGCGCTCTCTGGCATGGCACCTCCGCGATGCGCCGGTGCGATCGCGGTTACAGGGTGCCAGAGGCGTGGCGGCATACCAATGGCCGAGGGGCCGCGGTAAAGGTGCCGGCCGGCCAAATGGCGGCACGGAGGAGGGAGGCGTGGGGCGCGTGGATCGAGCCGAAGCTGGCCATGTTCCCGGCGGCGATGACGGACCGGGCGAGGACAGGGCCGGCGAAGAGACGGCCGTCTTCCTGGCCGGGTTCGCCGGGGAAGTCTCGTAATCGGCGGGCTCCAGGTGGAGCTGGCGGAGGAGCAAGGCACCCGCGTTCCCGGCCCGGGAGTCTTCGGCGTCCATTGTGGGATGGTTCGTCTCGCGGGTGCGGCCACGAGGCAGCGCCACGAAAGCGCCGGGATATGCCGGGAGACATGGGGCCAGCACAGCCCGAGGCGTGCCGGGGCGTTGATTCCTTCGGCATGGCGGGGGGCGATAGTACCGGGCGAGCGGGGACTTGTGGCAACGAACCCTGGCTCGATGGCTCGATGCTCACGGCTCCACGATGAAGGTGCCCACCATGTCGTGGAGGGTGCAGAGGAAGTAGTAGGACCCCGCGCCGGAGGCGGTGAACGTCTGCGTCCGGCTGCAGGGCCCGGCGCAGGTTTCGCCGTGCGGCAGCCCGGCCAGGCTGAAGCTCAGGTTGTGTTCCACGCCCGGGTCGTCGTTCTGGAGGGTGGCGGTGACGGTGGTTCCGTCCCGCACGCGGATCGTGGACACATCGAAGGCCAGGTTGGCGGCCCGGACCGTCAGGCTGACTGCTGCCGCACGTGGTTCCGGCGTGGGCTGCGGAATCGGCGTTGCCCCTGCGGCCGGTTGGGCCGGCGTGGGCGAAGGGGTAGGCGCCGCCGCTGATCCCGCCGGCGTGGGCTGCGGGGCCGGGGTCGAATCGGCAGGGGCGCTGGCCGGTGTCGCCGCGGCAGCCGCCGTTGGCGTTGAAGCAGCGGCCGTGGGAGTCGCGGGCGAAGCCGTTGGGGATGGCGCCGCGGGAGACGGGCCGCCGCCGCAGGACGCAGCCACCAGCACGAACGCCAGCCCGGCGCCCAGGACGGCGGTCACGCGAGCGTCAGTCTTCATCCTGTGCGGCCAGCGCGCGGTCCCGGCGCGGCCGGCAGAAGGCGGGCCACGCCGGGACGATGCTTCGCGAGGTGGCGTCGCTATGCCCGGCGCTTCGCGAGCGACAGGGCAAGCGTGCCGGCCGCGAGCGCGAGGAGCAGCACGCCCGCACCCTGCGTGTACCCCATCGGCCCCCCGGAGACCGCTGAATTGCCGGTGGCAGGCGGCCTGGGGGCGATCGACGTGGCAGGGATTTGTGCGCGGATGAGCCCGGCGGGGTTGGCCTTGGAGTGGACGTTGACGTACAGCGTGCCCTTGGCCATGGCGTCGGCGAAGCCCTCCCAGTTCCCGGCAAGGGGGCCAACGAGGTTGGCCTGGGTGATGGTGCCGGTTGGGTGCAGCGCTCCGACCGCCGGATCGACCGGCCCGAACAAGAACGCGACCACCGGCCCATTCGCGCCCTTCGCGCCGGCGTGGATGTGGGCCATGGTCAACTCGGGGCCGACCGCGCTCAGATCGAATTCGAACTTCCCATCGGTCAGCGTGCCGGAGAAGTATCCGGTCGCGTTTGCCGTGACCGCGGGCACTTCCTCGGCGCCGGACAGCGTGATCTGTTTGACGGTCGCGGAAGGCGCCGCCTGGGCCGAGGCCGGCCGGGCTGAGGCGAGTACCAGCGCGAGCCCCAGTGCGGCCATGGCGAGGATTGCCGCGAGGACACCCCTCCCCCTCCAGGTAGAAACCGTACTCATCGTGTGAACTCCTTCGTCCATTGCCGGGCCGCATGGAATGCGGCGTCAGCGGCCACATCATGGAGTCGAATGGTTAAGCTCCGGGAAATGCCGGCGTCCCCGTCCTCTCGGAGGCGGCCGCCCTGGTTGCCGTGGCGCCGGTCCGGTTGGGCGGCTCAGTAGACGTCCCGCCGGTTGCCAACCTCGACCACGAGCACGAGCAGCACGTTGTCGTGGATCTCGTAGATGACGCGGTAGTCTCCAACGCGGATGCGGTACTGGTTGTCGAATCCGCGCATCTTGCGGACACCGGGCGGGCGGGGGTTCACTTCAAGCGCATCGATCGCGGCGGATACCCGGGGACGTACGTGCCGCGGGAGCCGGGCAAGGTCTCGAAGTGCCCCTGGTGTGATGTCAACGCGATACGGCATTCCCGCTCACAGGCCGAGATCGGCTTTCACTTTCTCCCACGGGATGGATTCGCCGCCCTCGGCCTTCGCCCGCTGGATCGCCGCGATGTCATGTTCCATCTCCTTGTCCCAGAGCAGGCGCATGAAGAGTTCCAGGTCCTGGGGCGAGATGATGGCCGCGACGCGCTTGCCGTCGCGTTCGACGACAACCACGTCGTCCCAGTCGCCCATGGCAGCGACGGCGGCGGAAAGCGCCTCCGGGGTGTCGCAAATGACGCGTTCGGGGATGGGGCGGTCGTCGGGGTCCATGGATGCAGGGTACCACAGGGGCCGGTGGGTCAGGGCCCCGGGGTGGGCGTCCCCAGGGCGTCGTTCACCGCGTCGCGCGCCTGGCGGAAGAGGTCGAGGCTCTCATCGAACCCCTTCGGGAGGAAGGCCAGGACCGTGGGCGCGGCGTCGAGGAGGGCGGTGGCCACGCGGGATTCGTCGATCGTGTCGCGGAGGTCGGGTTCGGGGTAGCGGACGAGGACGATGAGGACGACCTGGCAGATGATGACGGCCTTGAGGAAGCCGAAGGCGCCCCCGGAGAGGCGGTCGAGGACGCCCAGGTTGAGGATTTCGGCGGTGCGCTTGAGGAGGTGCGCCCCCACCTGCCCGAGGATGATGACCCCGGCGAAGATGGAGAGGAACGAGAGCACGGCCGCGAGCATGTCGTTCGTGATGATCGGTTCGACCTTGGGGTACATGTCGTCGTAGAGGACGCCGGCGATGGGGATGGCGAGGACGACGGCGGCGATGGAGACAAGCTCGCGGATGAAGCCGTTGGCGTAGGCGCGCCAGGTGGAGAACGCGATGACGGCGAGGATGGCGATATCGAGCCAGTTCACGTGGGGGTCAGGTTGGGGGGCGGGGGGGCAACGCTCAAGGGCGGGTGGGTGTTGGCCGGGCGGCCCGGCGGCCGGTGGCCGGTGGCCGGTGAGGGGCGGACGCCAGATGGGCGAACCCGGCAAGCAGCGGTCACGACGCCGAACCGCGTAGCTCCGATGGTCACTTCATCGAGTGGAGGAGCTGCCGCACCTCATCGACTCCGGGCTCTTCATTTTGAACCCACCAGAGCACAAGTTGTTGACCGTTCATCCGCACGATGAATTGGAAATTCCATTTTCCGTCGCCATCCTGGAATGGACTGGGCGGCCGCCATACTTCGACGTTGTCCAGGTCTACAGGTACGGAGACGGCCTTCTCAATCGGGAAGTCACGAACTCCCGCGACCTGCGAGATACGGAGGGTACTGAGGTCCGCGTCTTGCCCAGACGCCATGTACCCAATTTCGGAGTACGGCCGCAGCGCCCCGTCCAGCGGCAGGACCGAGTCGACGTATTCCAAATGCATGCCGGGTGGCGGATCACTGGGGATCAAGACGCGGAAGCCCAGCCGCTGGCTTGCTTTCGCAGCCGCCTCGGCCGGGACATCGTGCCCGATCAGTACACCGTTTTCACGGAGTTCGACGTCGTTCGGCCCTCCGCCGAGTGGGGCCACCAAAAGGGCTCCGATCGCCAAAACGCAGCAGGCGGCGATGGGTGGGCCGAGCCACTTCACCGCCCATCGCACGTTGAACGCCGACGCCAGCCCATGGATCACGGACTTCCAGTGCCCCCCAGGTCAACGAGCAGGTGTTTGGGGGATGACAGCGCGGCGGTGAGGGCCTCGCTCGTGGGCCCGACGTGGCTCGGCGTGAGCGCGACCGCGAGATCGAAGCCCATGGGTTCCGCGTTACCGACGAAGAAGTCCAGGTGAAATCCATTTCCGTCCACTCCGTACCCAGAGCGTGAGGCCGCGGGTGAAACGGTTAGCCCAGAGGTGTCGGACAGGAGTGATTGCCGGAGTGACAGCGCCGCAACGTCCGGTGGGGACAGCTGCTCGAAATGCCCGGCGACTCGAACCCACCCTCCATCGACTAACACTCGATCCAGCGCGACACGTCCATCGCCGAGCGACATGCGCTCCGCCAACTGGATGGACCTTCCGTTGGTCGCACCCTTCAAAACGACTCTCAGTTGTGCCGGAAGCGTGAGCGCCGTCGCAGGCGGCTGCCCATGGCCTCGCGGCGCCAGGCCATACATGGTGAGGAGCAGTTCGTCGCCCTGGCGAGCCATCGCGACGCTCCCCCGGTCGAAGCGGAGCGATATTCGCCGTCCGTCGGAGCTGCCTGACAGCAGCCGGGACTCCTCGCCACCAGGCCATGTGAGGACCGGGCCGGGGAGGAAGAGAAGATCGTCCCCTGCCTCGGGCCGCCCATCGACCTCCACGACGACATCGATGTAAAGCCCATTCGCCTTCGCTTCCATGGCCTCAACCGAAAACCCCGAGACCTGGGCGATAGTCGATGGCGCCGTTTGAACCGGACTCAACGAACGAAGTCCGCTCGCAGGCATGCTCGGCGGCCGCGCCGTGGCTACCGTCCAGGCGCTGGCCAGGATGGCGAGGCCAACCCAGAGCGCGATCCAACTTCGATAGGCAGCGTTGAAGGCCGAAGTATATGCAAACACGTGAAGAACCCCCAGGGAATTGAGCCGGCATCGCGGAGGTACGCTATCTATGGCTCGTGATACTCGGATCCCCACATCGATTCGGTGTAGATGAAGCCGGCGCCATTACCATAATGGTAGGCATACCCGATCACGTTGACAGGCCACGTGCCAGATAGATCGCCGGGGTAATAGTGGTTGACTTCGGCATGCCAGACGTCCGAATCGCTCCCAGGATACGATCCAAAGTATGCGTAGTAGAC
>DAOKYT010000072.1:0-12292 GCA_035326025.1 Tepidiformaceae bacterium | reverse complement strand
GAAGTGCGAAAGGTCGAGGTGTAGGAGGGCGCCATGGCAGAGAACACGAAGGCTCAAGAGAACACCGCCACGCCGGCAGCAACAGAGGGCGAAGGGAAAAAGCGCTGGGGGATGGTCATCAACCTTGACCGCTGCATTGGCTGCTGGGCGTGCGCGGTGGCCTGCAAGATGGAGAACAACCAGCCCCCGGGCATCTGGTGGAACCGCATCCTTACCATTGGCGGCGAGGAGCACATGGACACCTCCGCGGGCGAGTACCCTCGCCTCGAGAAGTACTACATGCCCTTCAGTTGCTTCCACTGCGACAACGCGCCCTGTGTAAAAGTCTGCCCCGTCGGCGCGACCTACCAGCGGGACGATGGCATCGTCCTGGTCGATTACGACAAGTGCATCGGCTGCCGCTATTGCATGGTGGCCTGCCCCTACAATATGCGGGTATTCAACTGGCAGTCGCCCGACTACTCGGCCACCGAGGGCAAGGAACACGGCGCCAGCGAAGTACCCAGCCGGCCGCGCGGCGTCGTCGAGAAGTGCACGTTCTGCGTCCACCGGATCGACCAGGGACTCGACCCGATCTGCACCGTGGTCTGCCCCGTACAGGCGCGCATCTTCGGCGATCTCAACGACCCGGAGAGCCAGGTCGCGGAGATCGTGCGCACCGGCGAGACGGTCCGGATCCGCGAGGAACTCGGGACGGAGCCGTCGACCTACTACATCCCACCGCGGAAGCAGACGCTCCAGCGCCGCGGCGGCTATGCCGACCCGCTCACCGGCGAGGACGTCTCGTGACCGGGGGCAGCATTCACCGGGGCCCGGCCGGGCGCATGCCCGGCCCCCGTTCCCATGAAAGGACGCAGGAGGTGCAGCGATGGCTGTAACAGCAGCACGTGGCGGGCAGCAGACCGTCAGCAAGTCCATCTGGCGAAACGTCCCGCTGGACATCGCAACCGTGGTCTTGCTGCTCATCTATGCATTCGGGACGGGAGCGTGGATCTACCAGATCAACCAGGGGCTGGGCGTCACCGGCATGCGTGATGTTGTGACCTGGGGCCTCTACATCACCTTTTTCATGTTCTTCGTGGGGTTGAGCGCCGGCGGCCTCGTGGTCGCCTCGGCGGCTACCGTCTTCGGTGTCACGCGGCTGAAGCCATTGAGCCGGCTGGCTATCTGGGTGGCCTTCGTATCGGTGCTGCTGGCGGGTCTCTCCATCGTCCCGGACATCGGCCGCCCGGACCGCCTCTGGCACATCGTCAGGTACCCCAACTGGTCATCGCCTCTCGTCTGGGACGTGGCCATCATCACGATTTACGGGGTCCTCTCTCTCGTGTACCTCTGGCTGCACAGCCGCCAGTACCTGGCCGAACGGAAGAGCTTCCTGACGTTCGGGTTCAACAGCCTGAGCGAGCGAGCGAAAGATCTTGACAAACGGCTGGTTACGATCATGGCGTTTGTTGCCCTACCCGCCGCGTTTGGCCTGCACTCCATCACGGCCTGGATCTTCGGCCTCCAGTTCGCGCGGCCGTACTGGTTCACCAGCATCCTGGCGCCCTGGTTCATCACGTCGGCCCTGGTCTCTGGCCTGGGGCTGATGCTGGTGGTCATGCTCCTCTTGCGCCGGGCGCGTGCGTACGAGGTCCCGAACGAAACGGTGACGTGGCTCGGAGGGCTCCTCGCCGCGTTCATTGTCGCCGACTTCTTCCTGCTCGGGGCGGAATTGTTGACGCGCGGCTGGAGCGAAGAGCCCGACGGATTGGATGCGGTCAAGGTCCTGGTGACCGGGAAGTACGCCTGGGTCTTCTGGTCGGAGATCGGCCTCGGGACCGCCGCTTTTGTGCTGATGTTCGTCCGGCGGCTGCGGAGGGTGCCCAGCGTTGTCGGCGTGGCTGCCGGTCTCGCGATCGTGAGTATCTTCTTCAAGCGGCTCGGCCTGATCCTGGTCGGGTTCTACGAACCCATCGTCGGCTATGAGCCGGGGATCTCCCTGGGGGAGGTCGATTTCAGCGCCGCCAGCCCGCTGGCGACGGGAGCACCAACGAGCGCCGTCTTCGCGGTAACCGGCACGTACACACCAACCTGGGTGGAGTACTCCGCAATCGCGGGGCTGCTGGCGCTCGGGGCGCTGCTGATCATCTGGGGCGTGCGCTTGCTGCCGCTCCGTGAGCCGGTCCCGGAGCTGGACAATCCAGCGCGCTCAGGCGCACCTACCGGCGAAGGCCAGGAGGTTTGAGCCCATGGCAAGCGAAGACCAATCGTTCGACCAGGCCCGCGCCCAATTGGGCCACGTCGCCGAGCTTCGGGGCCTGGGCTGGGGGACGCTCGCGCTGGGCTTCTATGAGCCCACGGAGCGCTGGATAACCGGACTACTGGAGGGTGAGGTAGCCGCCGATTTCCGGAAAGCCGTCGGCTGGCTGGATGGCGACCGCCAGCGGTTCGAAGACCCGCTGGCGATGCTGGGGGGCTGGTCCGGCGAGATGGCGGAGAGCGACCCGGCGGCAGTCCTGCGCGATCTCAAGGTGGAATACGCCCGCCTGTTCATTGGGGCGCCGGGCCCGATGGAAGCGCCACCGTACGAATCGCTTTATCGCGATCGCGACGCGGACGGGTCGCCGATCGTGAGCGGACCCTCCACGGTGGCCGTGGAACGGACCTACGGTTCATATGGCCTGGAGCGGGCGGCCGGCCACACGGACCTTCCGGACCACGTGGCCACCGAGCTCGAGTTCATGCACTTCCTCTGCTCTCGCGAGCGGCAGGCCTGGCAGGGCGGGGAGGTCTCAGACGCGAGGACGTTGCGCAGCGCCCAGAACGCATTCGTCACGGAGCACCTGAACAAATGGTTGCCGGAATTCTCCGAGCGAGTCCTGGGTGCCACTCACATGGACGTCTACCGGGCGTTGGCCACACTGCTCCAGGACTTCCTCGCCGTGGAGGCGGGCGGAGGATACGCTCGGGAGACCCTGCGAGGTGTATTCGGCGAAGGGGGGCAGCGGAAGGTGACGGGGCCGTGAAGTCGCGACGGCCCTGGGTCGTGGGTAGCATCATCGTGGGCATGCTTGCCATTGGTGGCATGCTGGCCGTTACGCTGGTAGCCCTTTGGCCCAGGAGCGCCACCGTGGGTATCCAGATCGATGGGTGGACCTTGCCGGTGCGCGGGACCATCAACTTCAGTGACGAGGACGTCCCTTCCGGCCTGCGGTTCCTCTTCCCCTGGCAAGAGGGAGAGGAGGTGTTCATCACTGCCGGTACAGTTAAAGAGGTCTCTGAAAACCGGTTGGTGGTGACCCTTTACGACGAGAGCGGCGATCAGGAGTTTGCACTGTCAGAAAACGTCCGCGTCTATCGCGGAGTGATGCGCGTTTCGGCCGCCGAACTGCGGGAAGACGAGACAATCGTTGTCTTCAGCGTCGACAAGAAGGTGGAGATTGTTCTGGTTGGCCCGATGCTGAGATTGAAGACGGTGCAGCGGGCGGCCGGCCACAGCGACTACCGGGCCGTGGCCCCACTGCTCAGGACCTTCTCGCCGCCGCCGGGCCTGACAAAACGAACCGGGGGAACAGGGTGAGCGCGATCGGCGCAAGCGGGCTCGAGCGGCTCCTTTCCCGCTGGGACACATCGATCCCGGTGGCTGTGCCGTCCGCGTGCCTGAAGATGCGGCACCAGGCAAGCCATTGCCGGCGGTGCGTCGATGTTTGCCCCGGGGCCGCCATCGCCCTGGCCCCGGCACTTACCATCGATCCTGATCGGTGCCTTGGCTGCGGGCTGTGCGCGGCCTCCTGCCCTACTGGCGCCATCGAAATGAAAAAGGGCCCGGTCCCATGGATCCGCGACGCACTTGCGCAGGTGCCGTCTCGTCCCTTCCCCGTGTTCGCCTGTGCGACTGGCCGGCCTGATGCGGCGGCGGCCGGGGCGACTATCGTGCCATGCCTCGGGTCACTTGATGAAGGGGTCCTGCTGGACTGCATCGCCCGGGGTGCGAAGGCGGTCGAACTGGTCGAGGCGCCCTGCGAAGCCTGCCCATCGCGCCGGGGAGGAGAGATCGCCGCCAGCGTGGTCGCGAACGTCAACGCCGTATTGGAGGCGCTGGAGCGCGAGGAACGCGTGAGTTTCGTGCCGGGAGTGTACGAACAAGCCTCGCCATCGCCTCCAGCGCAGCGACGTGAGCAAAAGAAGAGCCGGCGCCAATTCTTCGCGCTGGCGCGAGGCGAGGTCGCCGCGACGGTCGTGCAGGTCCTGCAGCTGCCTGATGATGAGGAAGGAAAGAAGCCTCAATCGCCGCTCCGGCGCCGCATCTTGTTGCACGCCATCCGGGCGCTGGCGCCCGGGCCGCTGCCTCAACTGCCCCCGCGCCTCAACGAGCGGCTTTTCGATCTGTCCATCGACGGTCGCTGCAACGGGTGCGGGATTTGCGGCGATGCCTGTCCGGCTGGCGCGCTCACGCTCCGCCCCCGGGAAGACGGCGGAACAGCCATTCTGTTCGACTGGGACGATTGCAGCGCATGCCGTCTCTGCGTCGATGTGTGTCCACGGGACGCGATAGCCACGGCCCCTCCCCCGGTTACCGCGTCCGTCGCCTCCGGGGAACGGCGCCTCTGGCAGGGCATCGCTCACACCGGGGGGAGCCTCCTCGCTCCCCGGTCCGAGGGCATCGATGTCCCGGATGACGTGCGGCGGATTATCAGGCGCAGCCTCGCGCGGGCAAGCGAGGCAACAGATGACCAGGGGCTCGCCACCCCGGCGCCCGGGTCCGCTTCACGCGCTCCCCTGGATCGCGCCGGCAGCGGCGAACCGGATAGCGTACCTCCAGGTTCCTGAGCACCCGGTCCGGGCCATCACTGCCACGTGCGGACCGTCGCGGCGGGACGCCCCGGGGTAGCTTCCCGGCATCGTACGCGCCCGGGAACGGCGCTGGATCTCCTGGAGGCCTTCGCACTCGTGACGAGCCGCTCGCGGCCGCTGAGCATCCCGGCCGCCGCCCATTTGCCTGGGTGCTGTGCCCGGTGGCAGGACCCCTATCGCGCCCGCCGCCAGGGGTTGAAGCGGGGCTCACGGGCGCCGCCGCGAAGTGATCCCGGACACCGTCGCCAGCCGCGGCGCCCGCGGCTCCGCCCGGTCGCACGCTCCCCCACCCCGGCCCCCCGAACCGCGACGGGCAGGGAGCGGCGCTCCGGCACACCCGGAGCGCCGCGCGGCAGCCCGCCACCGGGGCGGCGGCGGGGCCTACCCTCTACCGCCTACCCCCTACCTCGTGGGACGGGCGCCCGCCGCTTCGAGGGCCCGGGCCAGCCGCTCCGCCGTGAACGGCTTCTGCACCAGTCCCGCGATGCGCCGCTTCACATCCGTATCGATGTGCGAATCGGCGGCGTAGCCCGTGCACACCACCACCGGCAGGTCGGGCCGGATGGCCGTCAGCGCCCGGAACGTCTCGCTGCCCGTCATCCCCGGCATCACCAGGTCGAGCAGCACCGCCGAGAAGCGGTCGGGCCGCGCCCGCACAATCTCGACCGCGGTGGCGCCACCCGGCGCTTCGACCACGTTGTAGCCGAGCTCGGCCAGCGTCGCCGTCGTCGTCCGCCGCACCATCGCGTCGTCGTCGACGACCAGGACGAGGTTGCCGTCGCCCGCGTTGAAGATATCCACGGGCCCGCCGGGCTCGCTGTCGTGGTACAGCGGCAGGCTGATGGTGAAGGTAGTGCCCTGGCCCGGCTGGGTGGCCACGGAGATATCGCCGTGGTGGCCCTGGATGATGCCGTAGGTGATGGCCATGCCCAGGCCCGTGCCCGAACCGGCCGGCTTCGTGGTGTAGAACGGCTCGAAGATGCGCATGCGCGTTTCTTCGTCCATGCCCGGCCCGTTGTCCGCGATGCGGAGCACGCCGACTGCCCCCTCGACGGCGAGCGTGATCGCGATACTGCCCCCCTCGGGCATGGCGTCGCGCGCGTTCAGGACGATGTTCGTGAGCGCCTGCTGGAGCTGGCCCGCGTCGCCTTCGACGTACACCGGCGCCCCGGGCAGCGAAACCGTCGCCGCGATCGAGGCGTGCAGCGTGGGCTCGGCCAGCGACATCGTGTCCTCGACCACGGTGCGGAGGTCGACGCGCCCGAAGCGCACCAGCCCGCCGCGCGAGAAGGAGAGCAGCCTCCCGGTGAGGTCGGCGGCGCGGCGCGCGGCATCCTCGATGAGGCCGAGGTTCTCGCGCTCTTCCGCGTCCATGTTCGGCGAGCGCTTCAGCAGCCCGGCGAACCCGAGGATCGTGGTGAGCAGGTTGTTGAAGTCGTGCGCCACCGCGCCCGCCATCGCGCCGAGCGATTCCATCTTCTGGCTTTGCACCAGCTGGCGCATGAGCGCATTGCGTTCCGAGACATCGCGCGCCAGCACCAGGATGGCCTGGCGGCCGCCGTACGCCACGAGCGATTCGACGATATCGACAGCGATGAGCGAGCCATCGCGGCGGCGAAACTGCGAATCGGAGATGTGGAGCTCGCCATCGGAGAGCGTGGTGGCGAGGCTGGTGGCGAGCTCTTCGGGCGTCACCGCGGCGATGTCGTCGATCCGCAGCCCGGTGAGCTCGTGGGGCTCGTACCCGAGCGCGCGGGCCGTGTAGTTGTTCGCGTCGAGCACCCGGTGGGTCACCGAATCGAAGAGGAAGATCATCTCCTCGGCCTGGGCCACCAGGGATCGGTACTTGAGCTCGCTTTCGCCGAGCGATTCGAGGGCGGCGGCCTTTTCGAGCGCCAGGGCCAGGGGGCGCGTCAGGGTCCCCAACAGCTCCGCGTCCTCCACGGAGAACCGGCCGGTGCCTTCGGCCCAGAGCGAAACGGCGCCGCGCACGGTGTCGTGCACCACCAGCGGCGCGCGGATCACCGAACGCAGGCCCGCCGCGATGAGCCGGTGGTGGCGGGCGTGAAGGGCGGGCTCGAAGCGTGCATCGGCGATGATCTGGGGCGCCGCGTGGCGGATCAGCCGGGCCGCATGCAGCTGTTCGAGCGGGAGCTCCATCCCTTCGGCCACGCTCGAAACGGTCGTATCGATGGCCAGGTGCCGGCCGGTGCGCAGCCCCGTGTCAAACGTGATGACCACGCCGTGGCGCGCATCGAAGAGGTGCCGGCATTCGGCCAGGAAGCCCCGGGCGAGGTGCTCGGGCGTGCCGCCGGCGCTCAGCCGGATGAGGATCCGATTGGTCGTCTCGAGCCGCTCGGTGCGGCGTTCGGCTTCCTGGCGCCCCCGGAAATAGGCGATGGCCACGGCCAGCGGCTGGACGATCTGGGCCAGCTGCCGGGCATCGGCCTCGCTATAGCGCGCGGGCACCCGCGCCCCGACCGTCACCACGCCCAGCGGTTCCGCCGGTGTGCCCACGAGTACCCGCATGATCGAGCGCATGCCGTTCTCGCGCGCCATGGCGCTCATCTCCGGGATGTGCTCCCCCGCCGCGGCGAGGTCCTCATACACATGGACGACGGTGCTGGCCGGCGGCGTGGGCCCAAGCACGATCTCCGCATCGACGGTGTGGCCGGTCTCCCGCGGCGCGATATCCGAATCGATGCCCACCAGCGTGGCACGCCCATCGTGCAACACGGCCACCGCGCAGTGGTCGGCCGAGTACATCGCGCGCAACGCCTCGGCGATGGGGCCGGCCACTTCCTCGATGCTCTCGCGCGGGCCGAGCGCGGCCAGGATATCGAGCACCGCGCGCGTGCGCTGCGTCTGTTCGCGCAGCGAGGTGACCACGCGGGCGCGCTCGATGATCATCGCGAGGGGCCCCGCGACGGAAGCGAGCAGGTGCAGCGCTTCGGCGCCCAGCCTGCCCCGCGCCGCGGCCCCCGCCGCCACCATCCCCACTACCTGGCCATCGGCTTCCAGGCGCACGGCCACCGCCGACCCGAGGCCCATGCCCTCGGCCGCCTCGCGGAGCCAGTCCGGCGTGGTGGAGGGGTTCCCGGCATCGAAGAGCGCCGCTGGCGACTCCACCATGCCGCGAAAGCTCGCCGGCTGCCCCAGGCCGAGCCTGCCCTGCCCGGCAAACCGGTGGGCATGGCCTTCCAGGGCGATGAGCCGCCTTGTCCCCGTGTCGTGGTCGAAGGCATGAACCACGACCGCGTCGGCGCGCAGGTAGTCCAGCAGCTCTGCCGCGAACTTGCGCGCCACCTCCTCCGGTGCGGCGCCCAGCCGGAACGTGCCCAGCAGCTGCACGAGCGCCCCAACGCGCGCCGAACGCTCCTCGGCCGCGGCGAAGAGCGCGGCCCGCTCCGCGACCAGCCCCAGGGAGCGTGCAAGGTCGCCGAAGGCGGCCAGGTCACCATCGTCCCAGGCGTGCGGCCGGCTGGTGGCCACTCTCACAATCCCGCGAAACCGCCCATCGGATTCCCGGATCGGCACCCGCATGATGCAGCGCAGCCCCTTCGCCACCAGCGCTTCCTCCGCGGCGGCGCGGTCGTGGGTCAGGAGGTCGCCGATGAGCTGCGGCTCGCCATCCGTGATCGCTGCGTAGCCGCGCCCCGGTCCGGGGACCTCGCCTTCGTACTCGCGGAGTTCCTCGCGGCTGAAGACGTCTCCCGCGGAGGCCATGATCGTGAGGCGCCCGCGCCGGACCACCGCGAGGGCCGCGTGCTCGGCATGGAAGAGGCGCCGCGCCTGGTCGACGAAGACCTGGCCGGCCGATTCGGTCGTCGCGCCCGGTCCCAGCGAGGCGAGGACGCGCGTTTTCGCCTCCAGTACCTCCGTGGCCTCCGCCATGCGGGCCAGCAGTCGGACGCGGTCGATCGCGATCCCCACCGGACGGCAGAGCCCGGCGAGGCGCTCCACATCATCCTGCGTATACCGCCCGGGCTGGCGGCTCCCCACCGTCACCAGCCCGATCGCGCCATCGGAAAGCTGGAATGGCGCCCGCATGAGCGAACGGATCCCACCATCCCGCGCCAGCGCTGTCCCGGGGTTCAATTCGGCCTGCGCGAACAGGTCGTCGAGCACCTGGGTGCCGCCGTTGAGCACCCCCGCGTAGGCATCCAGGTCCGCCGGCGAAATGGCGTCGGGCATGTCTTCGCGGCGTACGGCATTCGAACTGCAACCCAGGATCTCGCGCCGCATGTGCTCGGCGTGGATGGTCCCGAAGGCCACGTGGTCGGCGCCGAAGAACGCGCGCAAGCGCGCGGAGATGGTGGTGCACGCGGCTTCGAGGTCTTCCGCTCCGGAAAGCGTGGCCAGCAGGTCGGCGCCAACCTCGGCGAGTTCGGTCTGGCGCTGGAGGCTCGCGGCATGGCCCTCGGCGAGCTCTCCCCGCCGCAGCCGTTCTATCGAGAGTTCGACGACCCGCGAAAGCCGCGCCAGGAATGCCCGTTCGTCGGCGGTCCAGTTGCCTGGCGCCGCGCGCAGCGCCGCCAGCCCCAGGCCAGGGCCGCCCAGCCGCGACGACCGCACCGCCGAAAGCAGCGACCGCATCGAGAGCTCTTCCACGAGGAAGCGTTCAATCGGCGTGGTTGCCGCGAGTGCCAGGTCGCGGTTCACCCGGCAACCCTCGGGGCTGGCTTCGAACAGGGCAGCGTTGCCCGGGCTGGAGAGGATGGCGCGGGCGCGCTGCCAGCGGTCGCTATCGAGCAAGCCATCCGGGGAGCTCAGCAGGTGGGGCACATCGGGCGTGCGCCCGGTGACGAAGACGAGCGCGGCATCGCAGCCGAGCCCTCGCTGGATGCCATCGGCGATGGCCCGCACCAGGACGGCCTCGTCCTCGGCGCCGGCCGCCTCGGCCAGTAGCCGGCTCTCCTCGGCAAGGAGCGCCCGCTCGCGGGAGATCTGCTCGCGCAGGAGGGCGGGGCGGATGTAGTTCGCGGCCAGCCCGGCGAGCTCGGCGAACTCCCCCGCCATCGCGTTCGAAAACGCGCCCCGTTCGCCCGACATCACCACCACGAACCCGAGCGGGCGCGCGCGCTCATCGCGCAGGGCCACGCGCATGGCCGAGCGCATGCCCTGCCGGCAGGCAGCCTGCTGGGCTGCGGTGAGCGGCCGCGCGAGCGCGAGGTCATCATCGATCGTCACCGCGGGCGAATCGGCCACGGTCGCGTAGCCGGGATCGGAGTCAGGGTTGGCCTCGGGGAAGAGTTCGGAGGCGGAAAGCGGGCCGGAAGCGGGCCAGGAGAAGAGCATCGGCCGGTGGCGGAACACGCCAAGGAGCGCGAGGTCGGCCCCGAAGCGGCCCGCGAACACGTCGATGGTCCGCTGCAGGACGGCATTGATATCGCCGAGGGCACCGGCAGCCACGAGCGCCTCCCTGGCGTCGCGCGGACCCGGAAACAGGCCGGCTCCTGCATCGCCGGCCCCGATGGGTTGCCCCATGAATGCCCCCATGGGGGTGCGCCGCGGCACACGGTGAGCCGCTACCGGCAGGCACGCGCCCCGAAGTTGACCGCATGGTATGTGGGTCTTTACCTCGGTGGTATCAGGGAGTTCCCGAAGAATTGGTCCTCAGGCGGCGTGCGGGGCCGCTCCGCAATACAACCGTAACGCGCTACTCGAACGACAGCATCGGGATCGAGACGCGCGGCCGCATCGGTGGAGGAGTGGGTGTCGGGGTTGGCGCGGGCGTGGAAGTCGGCGGGAACGGGGTTGGCGTGGCAAGCCCGGAAGAGCCGGAGCCGCCGCCGGTGTCGCCAACGTCGTCGACATTCCCGAAATCAGCTGCCCAGTAACCACCGGCGTAGCCAACGCCGATCACCTTCCACATGGGGTTGAGCAAATTGGCATTGTGGCCCGCTGAACCCTTCCACGCCGATACCACGGTCGAGGCACTGAACCCCATCGCAAGGTTCTCGCCGGCACCGGCCGATGGGTAGCCGCAATCCTGCACGCGCGCGAACGTGCTGCGCCCTTGCGAGTCGGTATGGCTCCAGTAGTGGTTCGTGGCCAGGTCTTCAACCATCCAGGCTGCGGCCCGTGACAGGTTTGGCGACACCTTCAACGCCGATCGTCCGTTGGCGACCCGGTAGGCATTGATGTCGTCGACCACCTGCTGCTCGGCGGCGTCCAGCCCGGCCGTGCTCGTGTCGCAGTTCGTCAGCGCTTCGGCCGGCGCCGGGCGTACCGCTCCCCACGTCATCGTCAGCACGCCGGCAGCCATCGCGCCCACCGCGGCCAGCACCATCAGGCGTCGAACCATACGCACCCCGCGGCCCGGATTCCCGCCCCAGCGCCGCGTTATGGTCACCCTAGCCGCACTCTCGCTAAGCGGAAACCCACCCCGGGCCCCCGTCCCCGCGGTTTACCAGCAATTTACGGGCGGAAACACCGGGGAAGACCGGTGTGAACCCGGGGCGAGGCGGCATCTCCTACCCCGCCCTGCGCACCCCCACCCGCCCGAAGTAGCGCGCCGGGCCCGCCGTCCTCTCGCCTTCCCCTCCCTGTTCCGCCGGGTCGAGCCAGCACGTGCCCTCGGGCGCGATGTGGCCCTCGCGGTCGAACACGCCGGCGAGGCCCTCCCGCGCCAGCCGCAGGTTGTGCGCCACCGCCCCCGCGCTGTCTTCGAGCTTCCACGGCGAACTGCCCGAGAGGTCCGGCCGGATCACCCGCACCGGGAGCTGCCGGGCAAGGCACGCCTCCACCGCCCGTGTCGTCGCGGTCGAAAGGATGCTGAACGACTGCCGCAACACCCCAAGCGCTGTTTTGGGGCGAGCGAGCGAGGGTGGCGGCGTCAGGTCGATCGCCAGGATCTCCGTGGCCCCGAGCGCGAACGCCGTCGCCATGTCGACCGTCGCGGTCACGCAGCCATCGACGAACTGGTCGCCGCCGATGGTCACCGGCTGGAACACGCCGGGGATGGCGGTGGAGGCGAGCACGGCGGGCGCGACCCTGCCCTCGCGGAACACGTGCTTCTCGCCCCGCGTCAGGTTGGTCGCCACCACGGCCAGCTCCATGCGCGCGTGTTCGAAGCGCGCGCCCTTCATGTGCTCGCGCACCAGCCGCGGCACGATCTCGTTCGAAGCGATGCTCTGCGGGTGGTGCAGCAGGTTTGCCGCGATCTTCACCGGGTGCCAGCGAACGAGCGCCAGCTCGTCGAGCGCAAGCCAGATGCGCACCAGCTCGTCCGGGCGGTCGCCGTGGAGGGCGAACCAGGCGCCATTGAGCGCCCCCACGCTCGTGCCCACCACCACGCGCGGCCGGAAGCCCATATCCCACGCGGCGAGCATGTAGGCCGCCTGGATGACGCCGTACGCGCCCCCGCCGCCGAGGACGAGCGCCGGCTTCGAACTACCCCCGGGAGATGCGCCAGCCGTTTCCATTGCGGACCCTCATGCCGATCATCGGCAGG
>DAOKYT010000071.1:11403-12594 GCA_035326025.1 Tepidiformaceae bacterium | reverse complement strand
TACCGACCTCCTCCACTCGGCGGAATCCCGACGCAACGGAGGAAGGACCGGCCGTGTGCGGACCCTCGTGATGACCTACGATGGGCACATGGTCCTCCGGGACATCGCGCTGCCAGCCGACACCGGATCGGCTGTCGATCGGTCGCTCGGCACCGCCCGCGAAGAGAGGGCGCTGACTCGATGAGCGCCGCCGCCTGGGCGGTGGTCGACCGGCTATCGACCAGCATCCGCGAGCTGCTCGGCGACGACCTGGTCGCCCTGTACGTGCACGGCTCGCTCGTTACTGGTGGGTTCGTCGAGGGCAAGAGCGACCTCGACCTCCTGGGCATCGTCGGCCACGCTCTCGACGGCGAGCAGGCAGACCGTCTCCTTGGCAAGTTCGAGTCGAACCTCGTGACGATGGCGTACGACGCCGACTTCCGCCTCGTGACAACGGCAGTAGCGTCGGCGCCGAGCGCGCCGGGCTGGACGCCGACGTTGGCGTACGAGGTCCAGGTGCGGCCGACGGGCGGCGAGCCGCTGCGGGCGATCCGGAGTCCGGCCATCGAGCCCGACCTCGTCGTCGAGCTCTCCCAGGTGCGGACCTGGGGGTGAGCGCTGGTCGGTCCAGAGCCGTCCGAGCTGATTGGCGCGGTCACTGACGAGCAGGTGGTCGCCGCCGGCGACGGCCACCTGGCGCGGTGGCTGGCGATCCCGTTCGATCCCCGGGTCGACGAGCTGATGGTCTTCACCGCCTGCCGGGTCTGGCGGTTCGCCGAGACCGGCGAGCACGTCTCGAAGGCCGATGCCGCCAGCTGGGTATTAGCTCAGCGCCCGGACCTCGAGGTCGTGGCCCAGGCCCTGGCCCGGCGCCGGGGCGACGACGGCGTCATCACCGCTGAGGGCGTTAAGGAATTGCTGACCACCGTCAGGCAGAACCTCGCCCGGCAAGCGCCGAGATGACCCCTACCGGACACATCGGGCGGGAGAACCATCCGATGTTGCTGAGGTGCCGGGTCATCCCGTCCTCGCTGGAGTCAAGCACTTCGATTCGGCGACCCACGCCTCCCGCGCCCAACCAGGATTGCCTAACCAGCTGACGAGCCCGTCCCAGTGGTGCGGTTCCACGCTCCGGAGGTAGACCTCCCCATTCGAGGCGGGACCGGTGATTGAAGCCGGGCGTCGTGGTCGCCACGCCGATTCGCGACCGGG
>DAOKYT010000071.1:5601-11303 GCA_035326025.1 Tepidiformaceae bacterium | reverse complement strand
CATCGTTCCGTGTCGCGTAAGCGCCAGCACGGTTGTGGGCCGGCGATGGCTCAGCCGGGACCTGCCCCGACCAGTTGGCGGATGAGCGCAACCTGGCTCTCCACGTACTCGTCGCGGGACATCCCTCCGGGCAAGACCCAGCGTTTCAAGCTCCAGGCGTGGGCCGCCATCAGGATATCGAGTGCGGCCAGGCCGGGGTGGGGGCAGTGGAAGCTGCCCTTCGCGTTGCCGTCCTCGATGATGGCGCGGAAGATCGCCAGGATCCGCTCTTCCCGGCCCATGAACTCCTGCTGTCCTTCGGGCGGCAGGTTCCGGTACTCGCGGTACATCAGCAGGATGCCCCGGCTCACCGTGTCAACGGCTTCGAAGAGTCGCCGCACGGTGTGATCGAGCGCCGCCTCTGGGCCCGAGGCCTCCTTCCGCTGCGCCTCCAGGATGTCCTCGAGCGTGCCGTAGATGGACTGCATGACGAGCCACAGCAGGTCTTCCTTGGCGCGGATGTACTTGTAGAGCGACCCCACGCTGATCCCGGCGAACCCGGCGATCTCGTTGACCGAAACCTCGGCGAACCCCCTCGCGATGAACAATTCCGTGGCTTTCTCGACTACGAGCGAACGGCGCTCCGCCAGGAGCGCCTCGTCCTTGATCCCCGACCGGATGCTCAGTGTGCTGCTGCGTTCATCGCTGGACATTGCCCTGGACATGGGTCCCTTCGCCGGGGGAGATGGTATCAGAGCCGAGTCCCCGGACCGGGCCGGCAGGCGCGTTGACAGCCGTTGGCCGCGTTCTGGATACTCGCCGGGTGAGTACTCACTCACTGTACCGCAACGAGCGGCGGGCCGCCTGCCCGGGTAGTGCCGGCCTGGCCGCGGATGCAGAATAGCCGTCTCAACAACCCGGTCAGCCTGCAGGAGGGCCGGACCACGGGGGAAGCATGAACGAGGACATGGACCGAGCAAGACAGCTTCGCGCCGAATACGACGAGGCGGTTGTACGGGAGGGCACGGAGCTGGCGGGGCCGTTCATGACCGTCTCCGGGCGCCCGATCGAGCGCCTCTACGACCCGACGGACATCGCCGGCGTGGACTACGAGCGCGACATCAATCTGCCGGGCAACTACCCGTTCACGCGAGGCATCCACCGCACCGGGTACCGTGGCAAGCCCTGGACGATCCGGATGTTCAGCGGGTTCGGATCAGTCGAAGAGACGAACCAGCGTTACAAGGATCTCCTCGCGGCGGGCAACAACGGCCTGTCCATCGCTTTCGACATGCCGACGCTGATGGGCTACGACCATGACGAACCATGGGCAGAGGGCGAATTCGGCGCCTGCGGCGTGGCCGTCGATTCCCTTGCCGACATGGACATCCTGCTCAGCGGCCTCCCGCTCGACCGGATCACGACATCGATGACGATCAACGGCCCGGCGCCAGTGGTCTGGGCGCTTTTCATCGCCGCGGCCGAAAAGCGCGGCATCCCCCGGGCGAAGCTGGCGGGTACGCTCCAGAACGACATCCTCAAGGGGTACATCGCCCAGAAAGAGTTCATCTACCCGCCGGACCAATCCATGCGGCTGGTGACCGACACGATCGAGTTCGCCTCGAACGAGATGCCGCTCTGGAACCCGGTGAGCGTGAGCGGGTACCACATCCGCGAAGCGGGCGCGACATCGGCACAGGAGCTCGCGTTCACCCTCGCCGATGGCATCGAGTACGTGAAGTGGGGGCTCGCCCGCGGACTCGATATCGATACCTTCGCGCCGCGCATCAGCTTTTTCTTCAACAGCCACAACGACTTCTTCGAGGAGATCGCGAAGTTCCGCGCCGCCCGCCGGATCTGGGCGCGCCAGATGCGCGAACGCTTCGGGGCGAAGAATCCGCGCTCATGGCTCATGCGCTTCCATACGCAGACTGCCGGCGTATCGCTCACCGAACAGCAGCCCGAAGTCAACCTTGTGCGTGTCGCTATCCAGGCGCTCGCGGCGGTACTCGGGGGCACGCAGTCGCTCCACACCGACGCGATGGACGAAGCGATGGCCCTCCCGAGCGACAAGGCGGCCCGTCTCGCCGTCCGTACCCAGCAGGTCATCCTCCACGAGTCGGGCGTCATCAACACGGTCGACCCGCTTGGTGGGAGCTATTTTGTGGAGAAGCTGACCACCGATATGGAGGCCGAAGTCCTGAAGTACTTCGACCAGGTCGAGGCGCTCGGGGGCGTCATTCCCGCCATCGAGACGGGCTTCTTCCAGAAAGAGATCGCCGACGCCTCGGCGCGGTACCAGTTCGAGGTCGATACGCGCGACCGGATCATCGTGGGCGTGAACGAATACGTCAGCGAAGAGAAGCCGGACATCCCGATCCTGCAGTTCGACCCCGAGGGTGAGCAGCGCCACCTCGCGCGCCTGAAGAAGCACAAGGCGGAGCGCGATGCATCGGCTCACGCCGCCGCGATGTCGGCCCTGGAGCAGGCGAGCCGCGACCCGAATACCAACACGATGCCATTCATCATCGCCGCGGTGAACGCCGGGGCCACGGTAGGCGAAGTGTGCAACATGTGGCGCCGCGTCTATGGCGAATACCGGGAGCAGGTCATCGTGTAGCGATCGGCGCCCGGATACGGCCAGACAACGCTGCCCGGGCGCCAGTGGCCCGGGCAGTGGGGCGCATGCGGATTGCGAGAGGGTCAGGCGAAGGCGGAAATGCCGAGCAGCGTCCGGGCGATGATGAGGCCCTGGATCTGCGATGTGCCCTCGTACAGGCTCAGCCCGATGGCATCCCGCAGGAGCGGAGCGATGCCTGTTTCGTCGACGAAACCGACGCCACCGTGAAGCGAGATGGCCCGGCGGGCGTTCTCCACGGCGGATTCGGTGGCGAATTGCTTCGCCATCGCCACCAGCGCCGCCGCGGACTCACCACGGTCGATTGCCGACGCCGCATGATGGACCATGAGCCGGCTCGCCAGGGTGCTGGTGGCCATTTCGGCGACCAATTGTTGGATGAGCTGGTGCCCGCCGATGGGTTTGCCCCACTGCTCGCGCGACTTCGCGTAGGCGATCGAGATGTCGAGACAGGCCTGGGAAATGCCCACCGCGCACGCCGCGGTCGAAAGACGCCCGACTTCGAGCGAAGCCTGTGCGATGGTGAACCCCTGGCCAACCTCGCCGAGGCGGGCATCGTCGCCGACCTGGACGTCATCAAAGGAAAGCGATGCGGTGTCGGACTCGGCAAGTCCCAGCTTGCCGCCAATGGGGGTGCGGCCCAGGCCGGGGGCATTGCCCGGGACGATGAACGCTGTCATTCCGCGATGCCGTGAACCCGGCTGCGTCTGGGCGAAGACGACAATGAAGTCGGCGATTGTCCCGTTGGAGATCCAGAGTTTGGAGCCATTGATGACCCAGGAGTCCCCGCCCCTGCGGGCCTCGGTCTTCGCCGCGGCGGGGTCTGAGCCAGAGTCGGGCTCGGTGAGCGCGAACGCGCCAACCTTCGCACCCGACAGCGCCTCCCGGAGCAGGGCCGCGTGCTGCGGGAGCCGGCCGAAACGGTGGAGGGCCGTGCCGACCAGGGAAAGCTGCACCGTGAGCGCCCCGGTAAAGATGGAAGGACTGACGCCACCGATGGCTTCGCAGACGAGGCAGTAGGAGATGTGGTCGGTCCCGGCGCCGCCCACTTCCTCCGGAAAGGTGCCGCCCAGCAGGCCGATCTCCGCGAGCCTCGGCAACACCGACTTGACCAGCGCCTGGTCGCCGGGGTTGGCCGCCGCCAGGCCGCGGAGCTCGGTATCGGCGAAGCGCCTGGCGGCCGCATACGCCAGGCGTTGGGCTTCGCCCAGGTGGTCGAGTTGCATCGGTCCTCCCGCCGGCGGCCGTGACCGCTGGCACTGTGTTAGTGAGTACTCGCTCACCTTAGCGCTGGCCCGCCGGTTGAAGCAAAGGGAGCGCGCGAACATCTGCCTGGCGATGGCGGGGAACGGGAGTGTCATGCGGCGGCACGCGTGCTACCAGCCTCGATCAGCCGCGTGAGTTGCTCCGGCTCGAGCGAGGCTCCTTCGGCGGACGCCAGGGTGGCCGCCACGTCCGCGAGAGGCGGTCCGCCAGCGCAGCGGAAAGCAGATTCAAGCTCAACGGCGGTACGGCGGCTTGCGCGAGCGTGACCGGCGTACCGTTATGCAAAGTGGCCCCGGCGCCGAGCGCCATCGCCCGGCCACGCGCAGGCCGGCCGGGGATACCACGAATTTTCGAAAACATGCCCGGCATCATATCGAAGAGGCCATTCAGCCTCGCAGGGTATGGCCTGCATATCCGTGGCACGTCTCGGCGCGCCCGGATTCCCGGACCGAAGCCCGGATCCGCCGTTCCATCGGCGAGGGTTACGGTCCGGCCACTATCAGACGCAGGAGCCAACCAATGGAACTCAAGGAAGTCATCGGCAGGCGCCGGACCATCCGGTTCTTCCTCCCCTATCGCCCGGTGGAACGGGAGAAGGTGCAGAAAATGCTGGAGGCGGCGCGCCGCGCGTCCTGCGCAGGCAACGTGATGAACGCGCGCGCGATTGTCATCTGGCGCGAGAAGGCCGACCCAAAGATCATCAAGGCCATCGCCCCGCGCATCGGCTACCAGCAGATGCACACGGCGCCAGTCTTCATCTTCTGGTACAGCGAGAGCTCGGTGTACCACGGCGACGCCTGGCCCGATAGCGTCTTGCGCCTGGCCGACGCCCGCCGGATCGGTGTGACGGTGGAGGATACCTATAAGGAGGTCAATGAGAAATTGCGCCCGCTCTTCGCGATGACCGGGCAGCAGATGGGTGTCGCGCCGCTCGCCTTCATGGATGTGGGCCAGGCCATCTGCCTGGCGACGCTCGTTGCTTACGAAGAGGGCCTCGGCTCCTGCCTGATGTCGAGCCCGCGCCTGGAAAAGGTCGCCAGGCTGTTCAACCTGCCCGAAACGGCTGTCCCGATCTGCGTGCAGGCTCTCGGCTACCCGGCGGAGTCGTGGGAGGCGGGCGGCCAGACCCCGAAGCCACCGCTGGGCGAAATGTTCTTCGATATGGAAGCCGGGAAGCCGTTCGAATCCGACCCGAAGGTGGTGGAGGAGCTGAAGGCGGCCAAACTCATCGACGAGCCCGCGCCGTTCCCGTGGCGCGGTGAAGAGCTGAAGTACCTCATGCGGGCCCTCGGGCTGGAGAACACCCTGCTCAACGAAATCGAGTATTAGCGAGGCCTCAATCCTTGCCTCCTGGCTGGCGCGCGGAAGACGGGCTCGGCGCGCCAGCCAGCGCTTCTCGCACGATCGCGGCCAGCGGGTCGTAGTGCGAGCCACGCCAGTAGACCTGTCCGCATACCGCGCACTGCCGGAACTGGTCGTAGTGCTCGCGCGTGAGCGGCTCCAGCCGGTCGAGTACCGCTGCCTTTGCGACATCTCGCAACAGGCCGTTGCACCGCGTGCAGCGGGTGAAGGGTCTGCTGAACGCGGCGAGTCCGAATCGCGCCAGGACTTCGGCCAGGTGAGCATCGGCCACGAACCGGTGTTCGCCGGACTCGCCGGGCTGCAGGTGGGGGAGGCCGTCCAGCGGGATTCTCCGGAATGCCGGGTAGACGCTGATCCGGGTGGGCCGCTCGACCAGGTAGTCAAACCTGGCGGGCTCGCTGCCAACCAGGACCAGGGCGACCTCCCCGTGCGGCACGCCCCACCGCTCGATCGCGTC
>DAOKYT010000071.1:3963-5501 GCA_035326025.1 Tepidiformaceae bacterium | reverse complement strand
CAACCAGGACCAGGGCGACCTCCCCGTGCGGCACGCCCCACCGCTCGATCGCGTCCTTGATCGATGTCCGGCGCTGCACGCGGCTGTCGAGCGGTACCCCGCGGCAGGACGCTGGCAGGAAGTCGTTCAGCTCGCCGTAGAAACGGACCTGGATGTCAACTGGTTCGGGCGGCCCGGTCGCCATGGCGCCTTCAACCTGCCACAACCGGGACGGCGGCCAACCGCGGGGCGATGGTCAATGGTGGTGGGGGATATCGCCGAGGTAGTGTTCCTCGCGGGAGCGCATGCGCGCCTCGTCTTCCGGGCTGGTCACGTGGTCGTAGCCGCAGAGGTGAAGGATGCCGTGCGTGAGCAGGTGGGCGAGCTCGGCTTCGAGGGAGTGGCCCACTTCTGCCGCCTGCCGCCGTGCCGTCGGCAGAGAGATGGCGATATCGCCGAGCAGCTTCTCTTCCGAGAGCGCCTGGACGAAGTCGTCCGATTTGTCGGGGAAAGAGAGCACGTCGGTCGGCTCGTCGATGCCCAGGAACTGGTGATTCAACCGCCGGATTTCGTCGTCGCCCGTGATCAGGACGGCGAGCGACGTTCCCGGTTCGACGTTCTCTCCGGCCATGATGCGGTCGGCGAGGCGGTGCAGCGCCTCCACATCGAGCACCGGGGCCTCGATGGCCACTTCGATGGCGATGTCGTAGGGCAGCTCGTCGTACACGCTAGCGCGCGAAGATCTCGACTGCATCCTGGGCAGCCGACATCAGCGGCATCGGGATGATGCCAAAGACCAGGACGCCGATGGTGGCGGCCCCGAGTGCCATGGTGATCGAAGGCGAGGCGCGGAACTTCTGGTGCTCCTCGGCCTCGCCCATGAACATGGTTCGAGCCACGGAGAGGTAGTAGTACCCGGCAACGACGCTATTCAGCACGCCGATGACGACCAGCCACACCAGGTCGGCGCGGATGCCGGCATTGAAGATGTACAGCTTCGCCCAGAAGCCCACCGTCGGGGGGATACCCGTGAGCGAGACCAGGCAGAACGCGAGGGCGAGGGTGAGCGCGGGGGAACGCTTCCACATGCCCGTGTAGTCCTTGATCTGGTCGCTGCCGATGCGCTGGGAGATGGCGATGACGCCGACGAACGCGCCGAGGTTCGTAAACGCGTAGGCGGCCACGAAGAGCAGGATGGCGCTGGCGCCAAGGGTGAACTCCTCGCCAGTCACGGAGATCGCCGCGAGGCCGATCATGAAGTTGCCGGCCTGGGCCACCGACGAGTAGCCAAGCATGCGCTTGATGTCCGTCTGGACGATGGCCATGACGTTGCCAAGCGTCATGGAGGCCGCGGCAAGCACGGCGAAGATCATGGACCAGTCGTCGCTCAGGAAGTCGGCTTCGAAGGCTTCGAAGAAGATCCGGATGACCACGGCGAAGGCAGCCGCCTTCGAACCGACCGAGAGGAAGGCGGCGACGGGTGTGGGCGCGCCCTGGTAGACATCCGGTACCCACATCTGGAAGGGGACCACGGCCATCTTGAAGCCGAACCCGGCGAT
>DAOKYT010000071.1:0-3863 GCA_035326025.1 Tepidiformaceae bacterium | reverse complement strand
CCGGTACCCACATCTGGAAGGGGACCACGGCCATCTTGAAGCCGAACCCGGCGATGAGGAGGACGGTGGCCACAACGAGCAGGCTCCGGTAGCTCTCGCCATTCGCGCTGATGGCCGCCGCGATCTCCGGCAGGAGAGTCGTCCCGGTGATTCCGTACACGAGCGCCATGCCATAGAGCAGGAGCGACGAGGCAATGGCGCCAAGGAGCAAGTACTTGAGGCCAGCCTCGCTCGACTTCGCATCCTTGCCCCAGCCGGCCAGGATGTACTGCGGAATGGAGGAGAGTTCGAGCGCCAGGAAGATGGTAATGAGGTCGCGCGAGGCAGAAAGGAACATTAGCCCGGCACAGACGGTCAGGACCAGCGCGTAGTACTCTCCCTGGCCGCGGCCTTCGCGGCTCACCCAGTCGACCGAGGCCAGCACCACCGTGGCGGTAATACCCGCGAACACGTAGTAGAAGAAGACGGCGTACTTGTCGAGCGAAAGCGTGCCATCGAACACGGTCTGGTAGTCGCCCCGCGCCACCCAGGATGTCGTCCAGAGCGCGGAGCCCGCGAGCCCAAGGAGCGCGACGATGGGCAATAGCCGCCGCTGCTGGGGGACCAGGGAGTCCACGAGCAACACGAGGGCGGCGGCGATGAGGACAGCGAGCTGAGGGCCAACAACATCGAGGCTGTTCACGCTTCAACCCTCAGCATGATGGACTCGATCGCGGGTTCGATCATTTCGGTCATGATGTCGGGATAGACGCCCAGGAGGACAACGAGCGCGGCCAGGCCAACGACCACGGTGTGCTCCCACCAGTGCTGCTGGTCGGCCAGGCCGTCCCATTCGTGCTTCACCGGACCGAAGACGACGCGCTCGAGCATCCAGAGTACGTAGCCGGCGGACAGCACCACCCCGAAGATGGCCATCAGCACGGCCCACTCGTATTTCTGGAACGTGCCCAGGAAGACCGTAATCTCGGCGATGAAGCCCGCGAGCGCCGGGAGACCCAGGCTCGCGAACCCGGCGAACACCATCCCGGTCGCGATGAGCGGCATCTGGCGGGCAAGGCCGCCCAGGCGTGCGATCTCGCGGGTATGCGTCCGCTCATACATGAGCCCAACCATCACGAACATCAGGCCGGTGATGAGGCCATGAGCCAGCATCTGGTAGGTCGCCCCGACGAGACCGGTGTTCCCGAGCGCCCCAATGCCGAGCAGCACGAGGCCCATGTGGCTGACTGACGAATAGGCGATGAGCCGTTTCACGTCGGTCTGCCGGAGCGTGATGAATGCTCCGTAGAGCACGCTGATGGCGCCGATCGCGGCGAACCAGGTGTCCCAGTCGTCGGCGACCCCGGGCATCATCGTCACGCACATGCGGATGAGGCCATAGCCACCCATTTTCAGGAGCACGCCAGCGAGCATCACCGAGACCGCCGTCGGCGCGTCGCCGTGCGCATCGGGCAGCCAGGTGTGGAGCGGCACGATTGGGAGCTTCACCGCGAACCCGACGAACAGGAAGAAGAAGACCCAGCCCAGCGGGATGAGCGTGTCCTGGAAGTCCGTCTGGCTGAGCACCTCGATATCGAACGTGTCCGCGTTGAAGGCGAGCACCAGAATGCCGACGAGCATGAAGGCCGACCCGGCGATCGTGTAGAGCACGAACTTCATCGCCGAGTATTCCTTGCGGCCCGAGCCCCAGACCGAGATGAGCAGATACATCGGGAACAGCTCGAGCTCCCAGAAGAGGAAGAACAGCATGAAGTCGAGCGCGGTGAAGACACCGATCACCGAGCTCGCGAGCACCATCAGGCAGGCGTAGTACGCGCGGGGCCGGAGCGTCACGCTGAACGAGACGAGCACCGAAGCCAGCGTGAGGCACGTCGTGAGCAGGACGAGCGGCATGCTCAGCCCGTCAACGCCGAGGAAGTACTGCAGGTTGAAGGCGCCGATATCCACCCATTCGTGCCGCTCGACGAACTGGTAGCCGTCCTTGTCCAGGTCAAATGTAAAGAACATCTGGAGCGAAATGACCAGGAGAGCCACCGAAGCCGCGAGCGCTATCCAGCGGGACTGTTGCTCCATGCTCCGCGGCAAGAGGAGGATGAGCGCGGCCGCGGCGACCGGGAGGAAGACGAGGAGAGTGAGTTCCACGGCCGCCTCCTACAGCGGGTTCGCCGTGATGACGGCGACGACGATGATGATGACTCCCGCCACGACCCCGAGCCCATAGCTCTGGACCTGGCCGGTCTGGATGACGCGCAGGCGATCGCTGATCCCCCGCGCGACCGTTGCCGAACCGTTGACGATGCCATCGACCACGTAGCGGTCGTTGGCCTGCAGCAACGCGTTCCAGCCGCGCTGGAAGATGGTCCGGACGAACACGTCTTCGTACAGGCGGTCCAGGAAGTACTTGTTTTCGAACGTGATAGCGAGCGGCGCGAAGGTGGCCCGGATGGACTCGGAGGTGACCCAGCGCTTTATGTAGATGGCCCAGGCGGTGGCGATACCCGCGACGGCGACGATCGACGAGCTGATCGCGATGCCGATCTCGAAGGTGCTCCCGTGCGATTCCACGTGAGGAAGCGCCGCCTCGATGAAGTCCTTGAACAGGTGGTCGTAGGCGAGCCACCCGGCGGCAATCGCGGGCACCGAAAGCACGATCAGGGGACCCTTCATCACCCATGGCGACTCATGCGGGTGCGCAGGATCGCCATGGAAGTGTGAATCCTCGTCGTGGTGGTCGACTGGCTGGCCGCCTTTGTACTGCCCGTGGAAGGTCAGGAAGATGGCCCGGAACATGTAGAAGGCAGTCATGAAAGCAACGGCCACGCCGATCACCCAGAGGGCGCGGTCGTGGCGCCATGCGTCGAGCAGGATCTCGTCTTTCGACCAGAAGCCGGCGAGGGGGAAGATGCCTGCCAGGCTGAGCGAGCCGATCACAAACGTCCAGTACGTCACGGGCATGTACTTCTTGAGGCCGCCCATCTGCCGCATGTCGAACGTGTTGGTCGCGTGGTTGACCGAACCGCTGCCGAGGAAGAGGAGCGCCTTGAAGAATGCGTGGGTGAAGAGGTGGAAGATGGCGGCCACGTATCCGAACGCGCCCAGCGCGAGCATCATGTAGCCCAGCTGGCTGACCGTGGAATACGCCAGGACACGCTTGAAGTCGGTCTGGACGAGGGCGATGGTCGCCGCCACGATCGCCGTGACGGCGCCGATCCACGCGACGACGTCGGCGGCATCGTGCGAGGCCTCGAAGACGGGGAAGAAACGGGCAACCAGGTACACGCCGGCGGCCACCATCGTCGCCGCGTGGATGAGGGCGGAGACCGGGGTGGGGCCTTCCATCGCGTCTGGGAGCCAGACGTGCAGCGGGAACTGGGCCGATTTGCCGGCCGCCCCGGCGAAGAGCCCGAGGGCGAAGAGCGTGACGATGTAGCCCTCCGGCTCGCCGCTCGCCGCCCACTCCTGGATGGCCGTGATGTCAAACGTCTCCGCGCGGGTCCAGACGAGGAGCAGGGCAGCGAGCAGCCCCAGGTCACCGATCCGCGTGACGATGAACGCTTTTTTGGCGGCGGCCGCGGCGCTCGGCTTGTGGAACCAGAAGCCAATGAGCAGGTACGAGCAGAGACCTACCAGCTCCCAGAAGATGAACAACTGGAAGAGGTTATCGGCGAGCACGAGGCCGAGCATCGACGTGGTGAAGAGGCACATGTGGGCGAAATAGCGCCCGTAGCCATGGTCGCCCTGCATGTAGCCGGTGGAGTACACCTGCACCAGGAAGGCGACAGTGGTGACCACCACGAGCATCACGGCGGTAAGACCGTCGATGGGGACACCAAGGTTCACCTGCAGGTCACCGGCCGAGAACC
>DAOKYT010000070.1:9147-12904 GCA_035326025.1 Tepidiformaceae bacterium | reverse complement strand
CGTGCAACAAGACGTGGCCGCCGGGGCAAGCGCTTGTCCGGGCCACCGGACCGGTCACACTGTGACGAATCGTCGGGCGATGGCCGCAACCGCCCCCACCAGGACGGACCACTGAACCGCCCCATGTCCCCGCGCTCGATGGCGCCGGCGCGATCATCACCGGCCATCACCGGCGCCCTGGACACAGGTGGATCCGGCGACCGTTACGCCGAGCCCGGCAACGTGCTCGTTCAATAGCTACTACTCAAGCCCGAGCTGCTCGGAACCCCCGGGCTGGCGGCATGCCCCGGCGCGGGCGAAACGCGTGCACCCTCCGCTTTCACCCCGCCCTAGTGCTGACACACCGGGTCGATGCTCGGGTACTGCTCCTGCGCGGCCATGATCTGGGCGTTCGCGGTGCCGAGGGCCTCGATTGCGGTCAGCATCGCGGTCAGGTCGCCCGTGGCCAGTGCATCGTTGATCGTCACCAGCCCGGCCAGGATGTTGTCGATCCCGCCATCCAGCGAATCATGGAAGGCATCGAACCGGGCATCGGGCGATTCGAGCGCCTTCACTTCGAGCGCGTCCGCCACGGCGGCCCCCACCTGCCGCATGAACAGCGCCTTCAGGTTCGGGTCGGCGAAGAGCGCGGGGTCGATGTCCATCTCCAGGAGTCCGCGCATGGAATGCGCGAACTTGATTTCCTTGTCGGTAAAGGCATCGACGAACGCGACTTCCCTGGCGCAGGAGAGCGCCTGACCGGTCAGCACGGGCGGAGCCGCCTGCGAGTCCTGGGCGATGGCCGGTAACGCCCGCCGGAACCAGGGGTTGCCGAACGTGATCGCACACTCCGGGAACGCGCCGCATCCCGTCTCAAGGAACTCGCGCGATTCCTCGTTGAGGCGCACGCCCTGCGTGGTAATGAACAATGCCGAATCGACCACTCCCACAATCGCCAGGTCCGACTCGCGGATGATGGCTGCCCCGCTCATCCCCGGGGCTCCCGGGAAGTCGGGATAGATGAACTCCTGGCCGGCCTTCACGAACCCGGCGTGGTAGGCCCAGGCGAACTTGCCGTGCAACGCCGTCTGTGGCGCCGATTTCGAACAGGCCGAGGCGTCGCACTCACCGGGGAACCCGAGCGCCGCCACCTCGGTCGCCGTCCCCCGGAAGGCGCCCGCCGGCATCACCGTCAGCTTGCCCGGGAAGATGCCCGTCTTCTCCGTCAGTTTCCGGTCGGGCAGGATGACCAGGCCGATGTCATACTTCGCGTAATCGGCCGGGAGCCCGAACCCCCACCCGGAGGGCACCGAGACGGCGGCACCGTACTGGCTGCCCCATGGCTCGGCGGCGCCGTCCTTGCCGGGCACCACGCGCACGCTCTTCGCGCCAACGATGCAGTGCGCGGCGGTCAGTACCACCCCTTCGCCCACCAGCGTGCCGCTGCACGAAATCGTCTCGTCTTCCTGGGAAACGATTTCCAGCCAGGCCAGCGCCGGGTGCACGGGGTCGGCGACGGGAACGCGGATCTTCCCGGCCGACGGCACGTCGGCCAACCCCTCCAGCAGGGCCGTTAGCGGCGGCGCAACGGGCGCGAGCAGCCCGGAGGCAGGCACATCGAGGGCGCGGAAACCCGGCTCCCACCCCGCTGGTTCGCCGGCGCCGGCGGCTGCAATCAGCGACGGGAACGCGATCAGCATGGCCACCGGGGCCACCAGGAATTTTCGCCACATACCCTTACCTTCCCCGGGTTGGCCAGGCGCGCCCGGCGATAGCGAAGCCCGCCGCCGGCGCCTCACCACCCTATGGCGTGGCATGGCCCGCCGCGGCGCCCCAAACGGTCCCATTCGCGGGGCTTTCCGGCCGTAGTTGCGGCGCGCGTCCCTTCCGCCGCTCGGCCTCGAACTCCGGAGCTTTCGGCCATCCCATCCCCGCGGAGGAGGCGCGACACTGTGCCCATGGGACAGCGCGCGCGGCACGCATCTTCGCACTTCGGGCCGCTCGCGCCAGGGCGCGTGCATCTCTCGACCCGCACGCTCCTGAACGACCCGCTCCGGCTCGCGATGAGCCTCAGCGGCATCACCTTCGCCGTTATCCTCGTGCTGCTGCTGCAGGCGATCCTGGATGGCACGGTCGCCAAGTCGACGGCCTATATCGACAACGTGGGCGCCGATGTCTTCGTCGCGCGCCAGGGCGTGAGCAACATGTCGCTGGCGACATCGACGGTGCCCGGGGAAACCGAATCCGCCATCGCCGCGACGCCGGGCGTCGCCGCCGCGACGGGCATCGTGCGGTTCAACGTCATCGCCTCTGGCGAGGGCGAATCGAAACCCGCCGTCCTCATCGGCTATGACCCTTCCGGCCCGGTGGGCGGCCCCTGGGAGCTGGCCCGGGGCCGGGGAGTCATCGACCCCGGAGAAGCCGTCCTGGATGAAGTCCTTGCCGACGACCTCTCCATCAATCTCGGCGAGACCGTGGAGATGGGCGGGCAGACGCTCGTGGCTGTCGGGTTCTCGAGCGGGACGGCCGGCATCGCGGGCGAGCTGGTCTTCGTCCACCGCGATACCGCGCAGGCGCTCATCAACACGCCCGGGATTGTGACTTTTGTGCTGGTCCGTGCCGCGCCGGGCACCAGCCATGCGGCCCTCGCGGCCTCCATCGATGCGACCGTGCCGGGCATCGAGGCCATGACGCGCGCCGAGCTCTCGGCAAACGACCGGGAGCTCCTCGGCGACCTGTTCGTCCAGCCCATCAACGTGATGACAATCGTCGGGTTCCTTGTCGGGATCGCCATCGTTGGCCTGACGATGTACACGACCACTTCCGAGCGGCTGCACGACTTCGGCGTGCTCAAGGCGATCGGCGCCTCGAATGGCTACCTGCTCCGCACGGTGGTGTACCAGGCGCTGTTCCTCGGGGTCACGGGCTTCGCGCTGGGGCTCGGCGGGGTCCTGGCCATCGGTCCGCTGGTGGTCGCCGCGGTGCCGGATATCGGCGTGGCGGTGGAAGCAGCCCCGGCATTGCGCGCGTTCACCGCGATGCTGGGGATGAGCCTCGCGGGCGCCGCGGTGCCGGTGGTCCGGATCATGGGGGTGGACCCGCTCATCGTGTTCCGGAAGTAGTAGGAAACGGGAAAGCATCCGTGTAGGCTTGCGGCCAACCGTTCGCCGGGTTCCCTCCCGTGTGGGGCCATCGCGGGCCGGTGAAGAACTCTACTGTGCCCCACCACACCCAACCAAGCGGGAGAAACTATGACTCAGCAAGACGGCAACAGGGGGGCGTCCGGTTCGCCCCTGGTCCGCTACGGGGCGATTGGCGCCGGCATCGTCGCCGTCGCCATCCTGGCCGGCTGGTGCGCGACGTTCGCCTTCCAGGATGACGACGACGACAGCCCGGCTGGAGGCGACAGCACACCAACCGCCGCCGCATCGCCAACGGCCGCCACCGCGACGGCGGTCCCGACACGTGCCGGATCGCCGGCCGCCAGCCCATCGCCCGCCGCATCGCTCACGGCTGCCACCGCGACAGCGGGAGCCAGCCCGAGCCCGGCCACCACGGCTCCCGCGACAGCCACGGCCACGCGCCCGCCGGCCACAACCGCCCCAACCACGGCCCCCGCGGCCACCCCAACGGCTACCGCCACGACTGCCCCCACGAACACGCCAACGGCGACGGCAACGCCAACCAGAGCGCCCACCGCCACCCCCACGGCAACACCCACCACGGCACCGATCACCAGCTTCGCGGGCACCTGGCACAGCGCTGGAACCTGCGACAA
>DAOKYT010000070.1:1527-9047 GCA_035326025.1 Tepidiformaceae bacterium | reverse complement strand
GGCCGGGAGCCCCCGCTCCCAAACTGCCGCGATCGAGCCTGATGCTCCACGTCGCCGTCCACAGCGAAGGGCAGGAATGGGCCTTCGACCACAGCGCCGGCCCGCTCGAATTCGGGCGCGGACCGGCGCGCGAGGCACGCCGCTGCTTCCTCACCGACCCCTTCGTTTCCCGTGACCATGTCCGCATCGAAGAGAACGCGGCCGGGGGCCTCACGATCCAGAACCTGAGCGGTAGCGCGGCCGTCCGCCTCGGCGATGGCGGCGAGATCGCCACCGGCGAAACACGCCTCGTCCAACCGCCGGCCGTGTTGACGATCGGGCACAGCCAGATCGAGGTGGCGGTGGCGGCCCGTCCCGCGCCCCCCGCGGGACGGGCGATGGAGGCGCCGCCGGCGGCCCCCACTCCTCCCGCGGGCCGCGCCCCCACCACCCTCGACGACCACCCGCTCCCGCCTGGGGTCGAAGTCATCGCCCGTCGCGCCAGCCCGTCAACGCACCCCGTCGCGCTGCATGAGCTGGGCGACGCGCCGGGTCCAGAAGTGCTGGCGCACTGGTTCGAAACCCTCGTCTCCGTCCAGCAGGCGGCGGCCACCTCGGCCGCATTTCTCGATGCCACCGCCCGCGCCGTGGTCGACCTGGTCGGTCTCGACCGCGGCCTGGTGCTGCTCCGGAAGGAGGGCAGGTGGGTGATCGGCGCCCGCTGTCCCGCCGACGCGGCCGACCGCTCGCCCTACAGCTCCACCATCGTCGACGAAGTGCTGCGCCTGGGCCAGACCGTCTTCCGCAACCTGGGGCCCGAATTCCTCAGCTCGAGTCTGGTGGGCGTCGATACGGTGGTGGCGGCGCCGGTGCTGGGCCCCGTGGGCGAGGTCATCGGCATCGTGTACGGCGCGCGCTCGCTCCGCCCGAACGCGCCGCCGCCGCGCATCACCACGCTCGAAGCCCTTGTCGTGCAGGTGCTGGCCGCCGCCGCCGGGGCGGGGCTCGAACGGGAGGAGCAGCGGGAACGGGCCATCCGCAGCCAGGTGCAATTCGAGCAGTTCTTCTCGCCGGAGCTCGCCCGCGAGCTGGCCGCCGATGCCTCGCTGCTGGAAGGCCGCGAACGCGAGGTTACCCTCCTCTTCAGCGACGTCCGCAACTTCTCGCGCATCTCCGAAAACCTGGGCCCCCAGCGCACCTTCCTGATGATGCAGGAGGTCATGGAGCTGCAGTCGCAGGGCATCCGCGAGACCGACGGGGTGGTGGTCGATTACGTGGGCGATGGCCTCCTGGCCATGTGGAACGCACCCACCGACCAGCCGGACCACCCGGTCCGGGCCTGCCGCGCCGCCATCACCTTCCTCGGCGGCCTCCCCGATCTTTCCGCCCGCTGGGAGGCGCTGGCCGGCGAACCGATCCGCCTGGGGGTCGGCATCCACAGCGGCCCCGCGCTGGTGGGGAACACCGGCAGCCGGGTGAAATTCAAGTACGGCCCCATGGGCCCCACGGTGAACCTTGCGAGCCGCCTCGAAAACGCGACCAAGTCCATCGGCGTCGGGGCGGTCATCTCGGGGGCGGCGCGCGAACGGCTCCCGGCCCGCTACGCCACCCGCCGCCTCGGCGGCCTCCGCGTCCAGGGCTTCGCCGACCCGGTCGAGGTGTACGAGCTCTACGCGGGGGCGCCGCCGACGGGCTGGCTCGCCATGCGCGACACCTACGAACAGGCGCTGGCCCACTTCGAAGCCCGCGAATGGTCGGAAGCGTGCGGGCTGCTCGCCGGCATCCTCAGCCAGGGGCCCGAGTACGACATCCCGAGCCTGCAACTGCTCTCGCGCGCCGTTGAGTGCCTGCGCTCGCGGCCCGAGCCGTTCGACCCGGCGATGACCATCCAGAAGCAAGCCTGAACCGGAGGCCCATCCATGTTCGAAAGCGCCCAGCTCGGCAGGAAGATCGACCGCGAAACCTTCGCCCGGCGCGAACCCGAGATCCGGGAGGCCCTGCTCGATGCCCAGCTGCGCCTGGCCTCCGCCAACTTCTCGGTCGTCATCGTCGTCGCCGGGGCGGAAGGGGCCGGCAAGGGCGATACCGTCAACATGCTCCTCAACTGGCTCGATGCCCGCGGCATCGAAACGCACGCCCTGGGCGCACCCTCCGAAGAGGAGCGCGAGCGCCCCGAGTACTACCGGTTCTGGCGGCGCCTCCCGGGCAAGGGCCGGATCGGCATCTTCTTCGGCTCCTGGTACACGCGCCCCATCAGCGAGCATTCCCTCGGCAACCTGAATGAGGCCGGCCTCGAAGACGGCCTCCGCCGCATCGCCGACTTCGAACGGATGCTCGAAGACGAGGGAGTCCTGCTCGTGAAGTTCTGGCTCCATATCACGAAGGACCAGCAGAAGAAGCGCTTCAAGGCGCTCGCCAAGAACCCCGACACCGCCTGGCGCGTCACGAAGCTCGACTGGCGCTACCACAAGACTTACGACCAGTTCGTGAACTCCGCGAGCCGGGCGATCCGCCGGACCAGCACCGGGCAGTCGCCCTGGCACATCATCGAGGCGTGGGACGAGCGCTACCGCCATCTCACGGTTGCCGAAACGCTCCTGGAGGCCATCGAACAGCGGCTCGCCGCCGACGCCCCGCCCGCCGCGGTGGAGCCCGTGCTCCCCGCGCCCGTGCGGCCCAACGTCATCTCCACGCTCGACCTTGCCCGGGCCGTCCCCGAGGAGGCGTACCGCAGGGAGCTGATGCGGCGGCAGCTCGCCATCGGGCGCATGGCCCGCGAGCTCCAGGACCGCCAGCGCTCGGCGGTGCTCGTGTTCGAGGGCTCCGACGCGGCGGGCAAGGGTGGCGCCATCCGGCGTCTCACGCAGGCGCTGGATGCGCGCTTCTACCAGGTTGTCCAGGTCGCCGCGCCATCCGATGAGGAGCGCGCCCGGCCTTATCTGTGGCGCTTCTGGCGCACCCTCCCCCGCCGGGGCCACGTCACCATCTTCGACCGCTCGTGGTACGGCCGCGTCCTCGTCGAGCGGCTCGAAGGCTTCGCCGCCCCGAGCGACTGGCAGCGCGCCTACGGCGAGATCAACGCCTTCGAGGAGCAGCTGGTGCTCTCGGGTTGCAGCGTGCTCAAGTTCTGGCTGACCACCAGCAAGGAAGAGCAGCTCCGGCGCTTCCAGGAGCGCGAGGCGATGGGCTTCAAACGCTACAAGATCACCGGGGAAGACTGGCGCAACCGGGAAAAGTGGGACGCCTACGAAGCGGCCGCGAGCGACATGATCGAGCGGACCAGCTCCGAGCTCGCGCCGTGGACCCTCGTGGAGGCCGAGGACAAGTTCCATGCGCGGCTCAAGGTGCTCCGGACGGTGGAGGAGGCGTTCGGGCGGGCGCTCGCGAAGTAGCCCCCGCCCCGGTCCCCTTACAGCGTGTCCTTCCGCTTCTGCAGCCAGTAGACCACCACTGCGGTCACGGCGATGAGGCCCACCATCCACGCCCAGCACACGAACACGTTCGCCCCGAACAGGTCCGAGAACTGTTCGTCGATGCCCTTGTAGGCCAGCGCCCGCTCCTGTGGCGTCGCCAGCCCCGGGATGCCGGGCATGTTGCATGCCGCCAGGTCGCCGACGCACCCGTCGGTCGAGATGCCGCTTGCGGCCGTGAGCGCCTTGAGCGCCCACGAGGTGCTATCGAGCGAGGCGAAGACGGCCCCCACCGGCCCCAGGTCGGAGATTGGTACGAGCCCGCCCGAGAACACCAGCTGCACCACGATCACGCCGATGATGAGCATCATCGCCTGCTCTTCGCGCCGGGTGACGGCCGAAATCAGCAGGGCCCACATCACCCCCGAGACCACCGCCAGCACCAGCGTGACGTACATCGTCGCGTAGTCGCCCGCGCTGATGCCCGGGTAGTCGATGAGGATGACCTTGGCCGCCCAGAGCACGGCCCCGTGGTACAGGGCGAACAACGCCGCGATGGCCATCTTCGACCAGAGGTAGGGCCAGATCCTGAGCGACACAGCCCGCTCGCGGGCGTAGATGGCCGACTCCTTCACGATCTCGCGGACCGAACTCAGCGAGCCCACCAGGAACGGGATCAGCGCGGCGAGGAAGAACATGGTCATCGCCCGGCTGCCGTCGCCGGTGGTCCGGTCGAGCGTATCGCCCGGCCAGGCGATCAGGTCGATCAGGGAGAGCGCGGGCGCGAGCAGGAACAGCAGGGCGAAGTTCACCCGGTCGCGGCGGATGAGTTCGAAGTAGCGGCGCGAGAGCACGCGGAACTGGTGCCAGGCGGAGGATGTCCGCCCCGCGGCCGGGGCCGGCCGCGCCGCCATCGCCGCCGAACCGGGCAGGGGCGCGCCCCCCGGGGTGGCGGCCAGCCGCCGCACCACGAACTCCTGGTACTGGCGCGACGCCCGGTAGAGGGCGGCCCACTCCTCCGGCGACTTTTCGGCCTCCAGCTTCTCGTAAATGCCGTCGAAGTCCTCGACGCCGAAGTAGGAGAGCGCCTGGTCCGGGGGACCGAAGTAGGCCAGGTTTCCGCCCCGCGCGAGGAAGAGCACCTGGTCGCAGAGCATCACGTTCTTCGTCGCATGGGTGATGAGGGCGATGGTATGCCCGTCGTCGGCCAGCTTCCGCAGCAGCCGCATCAGCTGGCTCTCGGTGCCGGGGTCGAGCCCCGAGGTGGCCTCGTCGAGGAAGAAGAGGCCCGGCTGCGTGAGCAACTCGGCGCCAATGGAGACGCGCTTGCGCTGGCCGCCGCTCAGCTGGCCGACCGGCGTCTCCTTCCGCTCGTTCAACCCGAGCGTGCCCAGCACCGACTCCACGCGGCCGTGGCGTTCAGCCGCGCTCGTGTCGTCGGGCAGGCGGAGCTCGGCCGCATACTCCAGCGCGCGCCCCACCGGCAGCTCCCGGTGGAGGATGTCGTCCTGTGGGACATAGCCCAGCGTGGTTCTGAACGCATCGAAGTGGTCGTAGAGCGAGGTCTCGTTCAGGAGCACGTCCCCGTCGGTCGCGGGGCGGAGGCCGCTGAGGGCGCCCAGCAAGGTCGACTTCCCGGAACCGCTCACGCCCACGATCGCGACGAACTCCTGGGGCTCGATGACCACGGAGATGTTCTGGAGGAGGTTGAGCTTCGCCTTCACGCGCTGGTTGAGCCCCACGGCCGTGAGGCGGATGTGCTGGGAGTGGTCCTCGCGGCGGATTCCCTGCGCCGTGAAGTGCAGGAGCACCGGCCCAACCTGGACGACATCGTTCGGCGCGAGAGTGCGCGCCTCGCCCCGGGCCAGCCGGATGCCGTTGACGTAGGTCCCGTTCGTCGACCCCAGGTCTTCGACCACGCGCGCCCCGCCCGGCCCGGGCGAGACCCGCGCATGGAGGAGCGACACGGTGGGATGGGCCAGGCGCAGCTCGCAGCCCTCCGCCCGCCCGACGGTGACCATCTTTGAGGGATCGAGGGCGACTACCTGCTCCTCCAGCGGTGCCGCCTCGACCGGGGAGGTGAAGTAGCGCAGCGAAACCTCGCCCGCGATGTCGAGCACATCGCCGTCGCGCAGTTCGTGCGTCTGCACCCGCTGCCCGCCGATGCGGATGCCGTTCGTGGTGCCCAGGTCTTCGGCGGTGTAGGCGGTCCCCGTGCGCCGCAAGACCAGGTGATGGCGCGACACCACGTCCGCCTCGATCCGGATAAGGTTGTCGGCCTCCCTGCCCAGGGTGATGGTGTCGCCCTGGAGAGGCACCTCCATGGTCCCGGCCGCTGTCACGATCTCCAGCCGGGGCAGGAAGGCGGTCATCATGGTGGCGTGGGGCCCGACAGGAGCGGGCGGGGCGGCCGCAACGCGAGTGGCGCCTCCGGTGGCGGGGGCGTCGCCGCCGAACCGCGCCTCGACTTCGGCCAGCGAAATCACGTCGCCAGCCCGGACGGGCACCGGCACCCGGGGCTCCAGTTCGCGGCCATTCAGCTTCGACCCGTTCGCGCTCCCGAGGTCCATGAACGTCCACCCATCCGGCGCCAGCACCAGCGTGGCGTGGTGGCGGGAAACCCGGGGGTGCTGGAGCTGGATGTCCACGCCGGCCGCGCGGCCGATGACGGCGCTCCCCGTGACCGGGAACGTCCGCTCCTCGCCACCTTCGTTAACGACAAGCGTTGGCATGGCTGCTCGCCTCGCAGTGGTCTCGGATGCCGGTCAACCCCCGGTCCGGCATGGCGGCCGGGGCCCGGGGTGATTCGTCGCGGCGACCTGGCATCGTTCCCTCAGTTCCCGAACGGATCGCCCGTGATGGTGCACCCCGGCGAAGGGTAATCCTCCACCAGCGAGGACTTCCCGATGGTCCGCGCATCGGCAAAGGTGGTTGTCAGCGTTGCCGTACCGCGCTGGCCGCCCGATGCGACCACCGGGTAGGTGAACTTCCAATCGACGAAGCGGAAGGTGAACACGCCGAGGTCGATCTCGCGATCCTGCACCGCCGTCACGCGAACACGGTCGCCGTCGTTGATCACCTTGCTCGTGCCGGTGGCCGGCTCGAACCGGAACGAGACCGCGTAGCGATCACCCACGGGGGCGCCAAACGGGCAGTTGTTGCCCGTGATCGTGAAGGCATAGTCCCAGCGGTCGAGTACGTCGATGGAACCCGCGGGGGCCGGCGGGACCGTGGTGGGCGGCGGGGTTGGCGCGGCCGTCGGCTGGCCGGTTGGCTGCGCCGTCGCGGGCGTGGAGGTGACGCCGGGCGTGCCCGGGTTGGCCGTCCCGGTCAGGGCCCCGGTCGGGGACGCGGGGGTGGCCTCATCGCCACCGCCCTGGAGCGCCACGACCCCCACTCCAATCGCCGCGGCGAGCGCGATCCCACCGGCCGCGAACCACCACATCGGGGGCCCGCCCTTCGCTTTTCCCGCGCCGCGCCCGCCGCCGCCCATCGCCACCGGCGTCACGGTGACATTCGCGAAGCCGGCGCGGCTTCCGTCCTCGCGCAGGGCCGCGACCTGGAACTCGAGGAACCGCTCTCCGCCCGGCGCGGCCGCTACCTGCCGCACCTCCATGGGCACGCGCAGGATCTCGCTTCCCTTGAGCGTTACCGGCGTGGGCACCGCAACCTGGAGCACGCCCGATGGGTCGTTCACCGAAAGGGCGAGCCGCGCCGGGGTTGGGGCGGGATTCGATATTGTGAGCTCGAAGTTCGAAACACCGCCCGCTGGCGCCCCGGTTGGGGCGACGGCCATCGCGAAGGCGGTGGGCCCGGCGGGCGGCGTTGGCGGGGGCGGAGCCTGCCCCACGACCGTCGGCGCCCCACCCGATGGAGGCGCGGCGCCAACCCGGGTCGCCGCCACATCGGGTTCCTTCGGGGGCTCGCCCACTCGCGCTGGCCCCCCCGCATGCGGCGGCGCGGCGGGCGGTGCTGGCGCTGCCGGGGGAGGCGGTGCCGTGGCGGCGCGCCGAAACCGCGCACCGTTGCGTCGGGCGCTGGCCTGGCTGCAGGACGGCGGCGCGCTGCTGGTGTTCCCGGCGGGTGCGGTGTCACACTGGCACCTTCGCCAGCGCGCCGTGATCGACCCGC
>DAOKYT010000070.1:0-1517 GCA_035326025.1 Tepidiformaceae bacterium | reverse complement strand
TCCTCGAGATGCCGGCACCGCTGGTGCCGCGGCCGTGGCGGCGCGCGGCGCTGGTGTCGCGTGGAGCAGCGCCGCCAGGGCCCGCTCCAGTGCTCCCGCCAGCTCCGATGCGCTCTGGTAGCGGTCACGCGGGTCTTTTTCGAGGCACCGGCGGATCGGGTTGTTGATCGAATCGGGCAGGTGCGAAAGCGGCTCCATCGAAACCGGTGCCGTCTGGTGTTCGCGCAAGAGATCCCACACCGAGGCTGCCTGGAACGGTGGATGCCCGGCGAGCATGCAGTACAGCGTTGCGCCGAGTGAGTAGACGTCCGAGCGGTGGTCGGCCTCGCCCACCGCCTGCTCGGGCGCCGCATATTCCGCGGTGCCCACGAAGCGCCCGGCCGACGTCAGCCCCGTGCCGCCCTCCTGGCGCGCGATGCCGAAGTCCGTGACCTTCACGCGGCCGTCGCCGGTCAGCAGGATGTTGTCGGGCTTGATGTCGCGATGGACCACTCCCCGGGCGGCAGCCTCTTCGAGCGCCCGGGCCACATCGATGGCGATCCGCAGCGCGCGCACCGGCTCCATCGGGCCCTTCTCGTCGATCTCCTTCCCGACGGTCGTGCCCTCGACGTACTCCATCACCAGGAAGTAGGTACCCTCTGCCACGCCGAAATCGAGCAGGCGTACCGAGTAGGGCGAACGTAGCAGCGCGGCGATGTGCGCTTCGCGTTCGAACCGGTCGCGGAACGACGTATCCTCGGCCGCGAGCCACGGGTGCAGCAGTTTCACCGCCACACGCCCGCCGTCGCGGCTATCCACCGCCTCGTACACCGTCCCCATTCCACCCCGTCCAAGCTCGCGGACGAAACGGTACTGCTTGACCTGGGTGAGGAGGCGTGGGTCGGATGGTTCGGTCATCGCGGGGATTGTAGGACCTCGCGCAAGTCCGAACGAGACAGGCCGGCCCGGGCGAGGGGGCCAACCGGCCGTTCCTTCCAGCCCTCGACAACCGGATGCTTGGCGCTACACTCACAACGACTCGCACGCGAGTTGCCACCCGGAGGATGAGCCATGGAGGTACGATGCCCTGCCTGTGGAGCGATCGAACCGGATGCGAACGCCGCATGGTGTTCGTCCTGCGGCGCTCGCCTGGCCTCCGAACCGGAAACCGCCGGGGGGACGCTCGCCTGCCCGGCCTGCGGCGCGGCCAACGCGCCCGAGGCCAGGTTTTGCGAGAGCTGCGGCCAATCGCTTGAAGAAGAACGGAAGAAACGCGGCGGCGCGCTCGGGCCTGGAGGCGGCATCGCTGGCGGAGCCGCCGGTGCGGGCATCGCCGCCTCGCAGCTCGGTGGGGGAGGGGCGGCGGCCGGGGGTGTGAGCGGTGCCGGTGCCGCATCGGGGGCCGCCGGGGGAGCGGGCGCGGCAGCGGGTGCGGGCGGCGCGGGTGCCGCGGGCGGCGTCGCGGGTGCCGGTGCGGCGGGCGGCGCGGCGACCGGAGCCGGTGGCGCCGGAGCCGCCGGGGCAGTCACCGGAGCCGG
>DAOKYT010000069.1:0-13386 GCA_035326025.1 Tepidiformaceae bacterium | reverse complement strand
ATGCAGGCGACCTATGCCATCCAGGCCGGCGGGATCACGGGGGCCGGGCCGGGGTTGGGCCAGCCGAACGCGGTGCCGGCCGCGCCGACGGACTACATCTACACAGCCATCGCGGAAGAGCTCGGCCTGGCCGGGGCGGCGGGCGTGGCGCTGCTGTACGTGGCGTTCCTCTACGCCGGGCTGCGGGTGGCCGCGGAGGCGGGCGACACCTACGGGCGGTTGCTTGCCGCGTGTATCGCGCTGCTCGTCGCGATCCAGGCGGCCGTGATCATCGCCGGGAACCTGAGGGTGATCCCAACCACGGGCATCACGCTCCCGTTTGTGAGCTACGGCGGATCGAGCCTGGTGGTGAACTTTGGGCTCGCCGGATTGCTCGGGGGCATTTCGGATGTCTCGCGGCGCGGGCTCACGGCCGGGCAAGCCTGAGAACCACCGCCCCAAGCGCTATTCGCTCACCGCCTTTCAGGAGCACGCCCGCGGGTCCCACCGGGCGCCCATTGGCGCTGGTGCCATTAGTGCTGCCGAGATCGGTGAGGCGCCAACCGCCCTGCACGCGCTCGATCGCGGCGTGGCGGCTCGAAACGGACGGGTCCCCGAGGACGACTCCCGCGTCCAGGTCCCGGCCGATGGTCATATTGCCCGCGACGAGGATCTCGGTCCCGGGCGCCAGGCCCGTTTCACCGGGGGCGACCACGACGAGCCGCCAGCCCTGGCGCCGTGGAGCGGAGGCTGCAACGGGGGCGCGGGAAGGGGTGAGCCCGCCCCGGAGGGTGAGGGCGATAGCGAGGACGAACAGGAAGACCAGGGCGATGAGGGCGAGGCGCAGGACCAGCAGCTCGGTACTTCCACTCATTCGCCGGACTCCAGCCAGAAACGCGCATCGCCGAGAACGAACAGATCTCCGGGAATGAGCTCGCGCTCGCCCGTGACTCGCTCGCCATCGAGGATGACGCCGTTCCGGCTGTCCAGGTCACGGATGGTCAGCGTTTCCCCGGGCCCGGTCCCGATCTCGGCGTGGCGGCGGGAGATGCTGAGGTCGGGCACCACGAGGTCGCACCCGGCGCCGCGGCCGATGACGAACGGCGTGTGCGTGAGGGGAACCCTGGTGCCATCATCGAGGACAATACGCTTGCCCTTCTGGCGGGTGATGACCCGGGTGGCGCCAGCGGCGACCGTCCCGGGGCGATGCGACGGTTCGCGGTATTGGGCGGAGACGCGAAGCGCGCCAGGTGGCAAGTCAGCAGTCGCGACGAAGTCGAACTCCCAGGGGCCAAGCGGGCGCAATCCGCGGCCTTTCACCAGCTCGTCGAGCATGCGGCCGGCGCCGCGAATGAGCTGCTCGCGGAGGCGAGCGAAGCGCTCGCTGCCGGCGGCGGGGAACTCGACGCGGTAGGCGTTGGCGATGTCGCCATCGCGGACCGAGCCTTCGGCGGCCGCCTGGATGCGCTGGAGGACCTCGATGGGGTGGATGCCAGCCCCGGAAGCCATGCGGGCCGCCTGTTCGAGGAAGCGCTCGATGCGGTGCTGGTCGCTCATCGGCCCAGCGCCGCCCGGATGACTGCCCCGGCGATGGGCGAAGCGACCACGCCGCCCTGGCCACCGTTTTCGACGACGACGGCCACGGCAACCCTGGGTTCCTCGGCGGGGGCGAAGGCGATGAACCATGCGTGGGACGTGCCGTCGCCGGCTTCGGCGGTGCCAGTCTTGCCCGCGACACGCACCCCGGGGATGGAGACACCGCCGGCCTGGCCGGTTTCGACCACGGACACCATGAAGTCCCGCATGGTGCGTGCGAGGGTGGCGTCGATGACGGGCCTGGCCGCTGGATGTTCCAGCTCCCGGATGAGCTGGTTGTTGTCGCCGAAGGCACCGAGGGTGAGCCGGGGACGAGCCATTTCGCCACCGTTGGCGATGGTCGCCGCCACCAGTGCCATCTGGAGCGGTGTGGCGAGGAGCTCACCCTGGCCGAAGGCGGTGCTCGCAAGCAGCACACGGGTAAGCTCGGAACCCGGCGCGTAGACCTGGCTTGCCGCGGTCTCGAGGGTGAAGTCGAGCGGCTGTTCGAAGCCGAACGAGCGAGCAGTCCGCAGGAGCCGCTCCCAGCCGGTCTTCACGCCGACCTCAGCGAAGATGGCATTCACGGAAAAGGTATAGGCATCGCGAAAAGGATAGGTGCCGACTCCCTGGGGGACATTCCGGCAGGAGATGGGGAAGCCATCGATCACGATCTCGCCGGGGCATTCGACCATGGTCTCGGGCGTGATGACTCCGCTGCCAAGGGCGGCAATCGCGGTCACCGTCTTGAAGGTCGACCCGGGAGGGTAGAGGCCCTGGGTTGCCCGGTTCAGCAGCGGTGCGTCGGGGTCGTTGAAGAGCGCATCGCCCACTGTTCCCAGCCCGCCGGGGTCGTACGTCGGGACACTGACCATGGCCAGGACATCGCCATTGAGCGGGTCGAGGGCAATGACGGCCCCCCTGCGCGCTCCGAGTGCCCGGGCGGCGGCGGCCTGTACCTCCCGGTCGATGGTGAGGCGGATGTCGTTTCCCTCGAGGCGGTTTCGTTCGAACTCGGCCGAGAACGCCCCTGCCCAACCGGTGGGGCGCTGTCCGGTTAGCTCCTGGTTGAAGGCGAGCTCCACACCCTGCGAGCCATAGCGGGGGTCCAGGTAGCCAACAGCATGGGCGACGGAGGCATCGTGGTAGTAGCGGGTGCCATCGCCGAGCGACTCGGCGAGGACGTTTCCTTCCCGGTCGAGGATTTTGCCGCGGCCGGGGTCGTGGAAGGCGGAGAGGACGCGCGGATTGCGGTCGTCGTCTGCCAGGTCGGTACGAAACGCCTGCCAGTAGGCGAGCATGGCGAAGAAGGCAAGGAAGACGAGCAGCGAGTAGCTGCCGGCGGCGGCAAGGCGGCGTTCGAACGCCCCGGGGCTGAGCACACGGCCATTCTACGGAGTGCGCGAAAAAGGGGCGTCGCCGTGGACGCCCCTTCGTGCCGTATGGCCCGTGGCTGCCTAGCCGCGGGGCAGGCCGAGCCCGCGGGTTGCGATGACGTTGCGCTGGATTTCGTTGGAGCCGCTGTAAATGGTGGAGGGTACGGCCATGATGTAGGACTCGGGGAGATCGCCCCCGAACGGGGCGCGAGGCTCCTCGGGAATGAACTGACCGGAGAGGCCGAGCATATTGACGCCGAAGTTGTAGATCTTCTGTCCGAGCTCGGACTGGTAGATCTTCACGACGGAAGCCTCGTAGTTGGGCACCATGCCGCTGGCCTGCATGTATCCGATGCGATAGCCAAGGAAGCGCCCGACGTTGTTGGCGATCACGAAGTCGGCAAGGCGAGTCCGGTAGCGTTCGCGGCGGGTCCTGTCGCCTTCGCGGAGATTCTCGGTGAGCTTTTCGAGGGTGCGCTTTTGGGCGGCCGTGGTACCGATGCCCGACCGTTCGAAGTCGAGCAGTGTCATCCCGACGTACCAGCCGCGATTCTCCTCGCCCACGAGGTTGCGCGCGGGCACGCGCACATCCTCGAAGAAGACTTCGTTGAAGTGGTGGCGGTTGGCCATGTTGATGAGTGGCCGGATGGTGAGGCCCGGGGTGTTCATGATGTCGTCGATCAGCAGGAAGCTGATGCCGCGGTGCTTGGGCGCCTCGGGGTCGGTGCGCACGAGGCAGAACATCTGGTTGGCGCGGTGGCCGCCGGAGGTCCAGATCTTCTGGCCGTTGATGACGTACTCGTCGCCATCGCGGACGGCGCGCGTCTGGAGGCTGGCGAGGTCGGAACCCGCACCGGGCTCGCTATACCCCTGGCACCAGATGTCTTCGCCGCTGGTGATGCGCGGCAGGTAACGCTTCTTCTGTTCTTCGTTGCCATGGATGATGAGGGTGGGGCCAATCATGCCGACGCCGAAGCCGCGGGTGCCGGTATCGGGCGCGCCCCAGTAGCCAAACTCTTCGTTGAAGACCATCTGTTCGTAGATGCTCGCGCCGAGCCCGCCGTATTCCTTGGGCCAGGCGGGGGCGATCCAGCCGCGCTCCGCGAGCTTGCGATTGAATTCCTTCGCAAACTCGAACTCTTCATCGGAGCGGCTGCCGAGCGGGCCGCTTTCGGGCCGGCTGTTCGCCTGCAGGAACGCCCGCACTTCCTGCCTGAGCTGTTCTTCCTTCTCGCTGAAACGTAGTTCCACTAGATCCTCCGGGCGGGCGCCTCTCGAGAGGGTCGCCGCCAACTATGCGGATTGATTCTGCCAGACCCGGAGGGCGGTGGGAAACGATGGTTCACGCTTCGCCGGGCTCCTTGGCGCCGGCTTCGGCGGTGGCCTGATCCTGGGCTTCGACCCATGCCTGGCGGGTGGCAGCCGCTGTGATGTCGAAATCGAATCCCCGGCGCCGGAGGAATCCTCCGACCCTGGCGACGAATGCCTCGTAGGTGGCGCGGGGGGCCTTGCGCGCGCGGGCCCGGGCGAGTTCCATCGCGATCTCGCGGTCGTCGATATCGCGGATCGCCTCGTCGGCCGATTCCGGGTCGACGCCACGGCCGAGGAGCTCGTACTTCAACATGCGGCGGCCGCGAGGAGCGAGCCGTTTCCGGTCCTCCACCCAGGCGCGGGCGAACTTCTCGTCGTCGAGGAGCCCGGTACCGCGGAGGCGCTCGACCTCATCGGCGATGGCATCCGGGTCGAAGCCCCGCATCGCGAGCCGGGTGCGCATTTCGGTTTCGCTGCGGGGCCGGGCGGCGAGGAGGCGCAGCGCCGCCTCGTGAGCGTTCACCCGGACCTCGGCGCTTTCGAGCTGTTGCAGCAGCTCCGGGGTCACTTCGAAGCCCTCGGCGATGCCGGCGCGCGTGCATGCCTCATCGCTGAAGAGATATTCGCGGCCGTCACTCAGCTCAAGCAGGCGTTGACGCCCGTGAGCGACACTCCGGATGCCGGTGATGCGTGCGGTACTGGGAGGCTGATCCATACTGCGGCGGCCTAACGGGCGGCCAACGTTTCTCCTGCTTCCTTTTTGGAGGGGGCCGGCAGCCCGACTTCACGGCGGATTTCGGTCTCAATCTCCATCGCGAGTTCGGAGTTGTCGTCGAGGAACTGCTTCGCGTTCTCCCGGCCCTGACCGATGCGCATATCCCCGTAACTGTAAAACGAGCCGCTCTTGGTGAGCACGCCGTGTTCGACGCCGAGGTCGATAATGTCGCCAGTGCGGCTGATGCCACGCGGCATATCGAACATGATATCGAACTCCGCCTGGCGGAATGGCGCGGCGACCTTGTTCTTCACGATCTTCGCGCGGACGCGGCGGCCCACGACAGCGCCTCCGCCCTCGATGGACTCGACGGGACGGATATCGATGCGGACCGAGGCGTAGAACTTGAGCGCGCGGCCACCGGGCGTGACTTCGGGATTTCCGAAGACGATGCCGACCTTTTCGCGGAGCTGGTTGATGAAGATGACCGAGGTGCTGGTGCGAGAGATGGTGGCGGTGAGCTTGCGCAGGGCCTGGGACATCAAGCGTGCCTGGAGACCGACGTGAGCATCGCCCATTTCGCCTTCGATTTCGGCGCGTGGAACGAGCGCGGCGACCGAATCGACCACGATGACATCGACGGCGTTCGAGCGCACGAGGGCCTCGCAGATCTCGAGGGCCTGCTCGCCCGTATCGGGCTGGCTGACGAGGAGGTCTTCGAGGCGGATGCCGAGGTCGCGGGCATAACCCGGGTCCATCGCGTGTTCGACATCGATGTAGGCGGCGGTGCCACCGACCTTCTGGGCCTCGGCCATGATGTGCTGGGCGAGCGTGCTCTTGCCGGCGGATTCGGGGCCGAAAATCTCGGTTACGCGGCCGCGGGGGATGCCCCCGACACCGAGGGCGATGTCGAGCGCGAGCGACCCGGAGGAGATGACCTCGGTTGGCGCGTTACCGGCCTCGCCGAGCTTAATCACGGCGCCTCGCCCAAACTGCTTTTCGATTTGCGAAAGGGCCAGTTCGAGCGCACGTGCGCGGTCGTTGTCTGCCATGCATCACCCGCAACGGATGTTGTACGGCGCCGGATGATACCACCACGGTGGGCCGTCGGCTGCATCCTACCGCGTACCAAACAAATGTTCTAGTCCCGCCCTGCAGGATCCGTGCGCGGATCTCCAATAGGCTGTTGGCATGGCGCGCCTCCCGGTCCGGGTGACTCCCCGCGCGAGCCGCGACGGGATCGATGGGTTCGACCCGGAGGGGGTGCTGCGCATACGCGTGACGGCGGCGCCAGCGGATGGGGCCGCGAACGCCGCGGTGGTGAAGCTGCTGGCGCGGGCGCTCGACCTGGCGGCCCGCGACGTGGTGCTGGTTTCGGGTGCGACCGGGCGGCGGAAGGTCTTCGAGATCCCCCTCGAAGCAGCCGAGGCACGCGCCCGCGTGGACGCTGCCCGGGATCGCTAAGGGGCTGCCGATGGTAAGCTCAGGCAATTGCGGCGCGCCCGCCAGGCGCGCCGACATCGTTTCCCAAGGATTCCCCTGTGCCTGCACCAGACCTCGAGACGATCGTCTCGCTCGCGAAGCGGCGCGGCTTCGTGTATCCGTCCGCCGAGATTTACGGCGGATTCGCCAACGCGTATGACTATGGCCCGCTGGGTGTGGAGCTGAAGCGCAACATCCGGGAGGCGTGGTGGAGGTCGATGGTGCGCGAACGCGACGACGTGGTCGGCCTCGACGCGGCACTCATCACCAACCCCCAGGTGTGGGTCGGCAGCGGCCATGTGGCGAACTTCACCGACCCGCTGGTCGACTGCAAGAAGTGCCAGCGGCGTTTCCGTGCCGACCACCTGGAAGAGGGCACGTATGGGCCGGTGGTCCGCGATGCCAGCGGGGCGATTGTCTGTCCCTACGATGGCGGCGAGCTGACGGAGCCGCGCCAGTTCAACATGATGTTTCGGACGCAGGTCGGCCCGGTCGCCGATGAGTCGGCCATCGCCTACCTGCCGCCGGAAACGGCGCAGGGCATCTTCGTGAACTTCGACAACGTGGCCCAATCGATGCGCCGCAAGCTGCCGTTCGGCATTGCCCAGACCAGGGTGAGTTTCCGCAATGAGATCACGCCCGGGCGGTTCATCTTCCGGACGCTCGAATTCGAGCAGATGGAAATGGAGTACTTCTGCCGGCCGCCGAAGGACCGGGCCAACCCCGCGGAGTACCTGGAGCTCCACCGCTACTGGATCAAGGAGCGACTGAACTGGTACATCAACGTTGTTGGGATTGCGCCGGAGCGGCTGCGCCTGCGGGATCACGACAAAGACGAGCTTTCACACTACAGCGCGGGGACGACCGACATCGAGTACCTGTTCCCGTGGGGCTGGGGCGAACTCGAGGGCATCGCCGCCCGGACCGACTTCGACCTGTCGTCGCACGCGGCGCTCAGCGGCAAGCCGTTGACGTACTTCGACGAAGAGACGAATGAGCACGTTGTACCGTGGGTGATCGAGCCGGCGGCGGGACTCAGCCGAACCCTCGCGGTGACGCTGCTGGAGTGCTACACGGAGGAGCCGGACGAGAAGGGCGAGAACCGCGTGGTGCTGAAGTTCCGGCCGAACATCGCGCCGATAAAGGTCGCGGTGCTGCCGCTTTCGAAGAACGAGGCGTTGCGCCCGGCCGCCCGGCGCGTCTATGACATGGTCCGGCCGCTGTGGATGAGCCAGTACGACGAGACGCAGTCGATCGGCCGCCGCTATCGGCGCCAGGACGAAATTGGCACGCCGCTCTGCGTGACGGTGGACTTCCAGACGGTCGGGGAGCAGGGCGAGCCGGGGGACGACGCGGTCACCATCCGGGAGCGCGATTCGCAGGCACAGGTCCGGGTGCCGATCAGCGGGCTGGTGGACGCGTTGCGGGAGCGGCTCGGACTCCCCTGAACACTGCGCCCGGGGCTCGAACACACAACGGAGGGGCTGGTGGTTTGCCAGCCCCTCCGCATTGTCCCAACCTGTGCGCGCTGTGGTCTTACTGCTTCTTGCCGGCGTTGCGGCAGGCCTGGCCATACTCCGCCAGGGCGTGCACAACCGGGTCGTTCGCGCCCAGGTCACGCGGGCCGAAGTGGTGGGTGAGCGCCTCGTAGACGTGCTGACTCGCTTTCTTCATGCCCTCTTCGTCATGCTCGCGAGAGCGCTGGCCGTACTCGGAGATGGCCTTCACGAGGGGCTGGTGCGCCGAAAGGTCGAGCGGCCCGAAATGGTGGGTGAGCGCTTCGTAGAGGTGGGTGCTGGCGCGCTTCACGGCTTCTTCGGCGGTAGTGATGGTTTCCGTGGTCATATCCCTCTCCTGCGAGATTTAATGCGATTGTAACACAGGCGAAACACGCACGAAACAGCCATTTTGCTGGCCTTTCGGGTATGTTTCCGGGCCCGGAGGTCCCGAATGGTCGCTCATCTCACCGTGCGGCCCGCGCACTCCGCCGACCTCGATGCCGCGGCTGAACTGCTCGCGGCGCGCCACCGGCGAGACCGGGCTCGTGTCCCGCACCTTGATGTACGACTGGAGGAGCCCGCCAGCGCACGCGAGCTCATCGCGCCCCTGTTCGAAAACCCGCGCGCCCGGGGGGCCATCGCTGAGTCAGGGGGCGGCCCCGTGGGCTTCCTGTTCGGCGAGCAGATGGTGTTCGCCCCGACGGAGATGGCCTCGCTGTTCGTGCCACCGCACTCCATCTCGATGCCCATCGAGGGGCACGCGGTTGCCGACGGCAGCGACCCCGTCGCCGTCTATCGGGCCCTGTATGGCGCGCTGGCCGGGGAGTGGGCCACCGGCGGATTCTTCGTCCATCGCTGCGCGGTCCCGGCAGGCGACCCTGACATGCAGGAAGCCTGGGTGAGCCTGGGCTTCGGGCGCCACCTGACGGCGGCGACCCGGGCGACGGCGGCAGTGGAGCGGAGCGGGGGTGGAGGGATCGACGTTCAGCGCGCCTCGCCCGAAGACATCGAAGTAGTAATGGAGCTGGCCGAGCACCTCAACAGCTGGCACCGGGAGAGTCCCATGTTCTGGCCGTTGCTCCGCACCCCGGAGCCCGCGGCGAGGGAGTTCAATCTCGCGCAGCTTCGCGGCGGCGACCTCCCCTACTTTGTCGCCTTCAGGGACGGTGTACCGATCGCGATGCAGACCTTCCTGCGGCCAGGCTTCACGCCACCGATTGTGACACCCGGGGGCAACGTGTACCTGTTCGAAGGCGTGGTCAGCGCGGCGGCGCGGGGGGGCGGGGTGGGGTCGGCCTTGCTGGGGCACTCGATGGCCTGGGCCCGGAACGCGGGGTACGAAACATGCACGCTCCATTTCGCGGCGCCAAACCCGAGTGGTGGGCCGTTCTGGCTGGGGCACGGGTTCGTCCCCGTTGAGCACACCATGGAGCGCCGCATCGATGAGCGCGTCGCCTGGGCGAGGTAGCGGACGCATCTTTCGACGGGCGCGCAGGCAGCCGTGATACTGGAGCGGTGCTCCTGATCATCGATGGCAACAACGTGGCCTGGGCCGGGTTTCACGCGCTTCGCCGGCCCATGGGCGCCGACACGCCTGAAAAGAAGGTCCGGGCGGCACTGCTCGGGCTGACACAAAGCGTCATCGGGTTCGCGGTCCGGGCCGGCGGGCCACCGGGCGAATCGCGGGGGCGGCGCGCGGGGCAGGTCTCCATGTTCGAGACAGCGCCCCGGCGCGTGACGCGCCTGGTGGTGGCCTTCGACCACGGACGGCCGCTCCGCCGGCGAGGCATCTTCCCGGCTTACCAGACGGGCCGGGAGGGCGACCCGTCGTTCATCGAGAACGAGGAGCACGTACTGCAGGCAATTGGCCAGTTCATCGAACTGGCGGCCGACTTGCCGCTGACGGTGTTGCGCGGGACCAACACCGAAGCGGACGACCTGATCTCGGCGGCGGTGCACCGGGCACCCGAGGATTCCGTACGGATCGCGTCCACCGACAAGGACTTCCTGCAGCTCGTCGACGAACGCGTTTCGATCTATTCACCGGTGAAGCGGCTGGTTATCGAGGCCGATGCGTTCGCCGAGGCGGCCTGCCCGCGCGATGCCTCGGGGGAGCCAGTGGTGTTCCCGAGGGAGCGGTACCTCGACTATCGCGTGGCGAGCGGCGACGCGAGCGACGACCTGCCGGGCATCCCCGGCGTTGGCACGCTTTCGGCGGCGAGGTTGCTGGCTATCGCGCCGCTTGATGCGTACCTGGAGGACCCGTCGCGCGCCTCCGAGGCGCTGGGGCGGCGCAACGCGCGGATCGAGGCAGCGATCGCCTCGGGCGAGGCGCGTGAGACAGTCGAGCGGAACCGCCAGCTGATGGACCTGCGCCTGGCCGCCCGGAACTACCCGGACCTTGGCCCGTACACCATGGAGGGCCGGTGGAACGAGCTGGCGTTCCGGGCGCGGGTGAAAGAGGAGCGGATCTCGGGCCTGGACATGGAGACAGCGGTGGCGGCGCTGGCGGCGATCGCGGAGGCCGTGTAGGGCAGATTCGCGGTACACTGCGATGGTTGCGGGCGATTAGCTCAGCTGGTTAGAGCGTCTCGCTTATACCGAGAAGGCCGGGGGTTCGAGCCCCTCATCGCCCACCATTCCGCCACCCACTCCCATCAGTCCATGAAGACGGTGACGTAGAGCCAGATGCGGCCGTCCCTGACGGCGGCAACGCCGGCGCGGGAGAAGCGCGGTTCCAGGATGTTCGCGCGGTGGCCCGGGCTGGCCATCAGGCCGTCGAACGCGGCGGCAACGGTGCGCGCTTCGGGGTAGTTGTTGCGGGCCAGGTTTTCGCCCGCCAAACCATAGACGATTCCGCGGGCAGCCAGCTCCGAGAACGCGCTCTCGCCGTCCGGGCCGTAGTGGTCGAAATACCCGCCCAGCACGAGGTTGCGGGCCCGGGCATAGGCGACGTCCTCCAGGGCGGCGTCCCGTTCGAATGGGGGGAGTCCCTCGGCCGCGCGGGCGGAGTTCATCGCATCCACGAGCGCGGCTGCCTTGTCCGCCGCGCCGAGGACGCCGGCCGGCTGCTCGATGCTCGACGGAAGGGCCTCGACAGAGGCGGCCGGGGCAGGAGTGGTGGGAGAGGGGGCCGGGGCGGGGGGCCCGCCAGGCTCTTCAACCGCCGGTGCGGATACCGCCGGGACATCGGGCGGCGGCGCGGCGGGAGATTCGGTCACCGCCGGGAGCGTGGGCGTGGCGACTGGTGACGCTTGGGTGACAACCGTTGGAGCGGCGTTGGAAAGGCCGGTGGATGGCGCCTCGAATGCCGAAATACGAGATGCGGGCTGCTCGACCTCGATGGCCCCGGCGCTCAGGCGCGTGGCCGCCAGACCGGCGGCGGAACACATGGCGCCGGCGGCGAGGACGAGAGCGAGCGGCCGCGGGTATCGCATGCCAGGAACTTCGGCAGGCCACGCCCGCCGGAACATTGGGGTGCGCACCGATGGGGAGGCGAACCGCATGCAAGCAGCGAACGGCGCGACTGTCCCTGGACTCCCTCCGCTGGTGGGCACCCAGGTGACGATCATCTCGCAGGGATTGGAACGCGCCTACGACCGCGCGCGGGGGCTTGAGTTCTCGGGATACCGGGCGGTGGCGTGTGGCGACCCTGACCGGGCGAGCGAATGCATCGAGGAGTCACGCCCCGACGCCATCGTGGTCGACATTGGGCGGGAACTGGGGTTCCCGGGAGATGTGGTTGCCCGCCTGCGCCAGGTCACGAGCGCCCCGCTGGTCGTGGTGGGCTGCGCGGGGACCTCGGCCGAGATGCTGCGCTGCTACGAAGCGGGGGCCGACGACTACTGCCGCCCACGCTGCCAGACAGAGGAGATCGACCTTCGGCTCCGGGCCATCTTCCGGCGCATGGAGATGGAATCGCCAGCGGCGCGCCATGGCACCGCTCCGGAACGCATCCGCGTCGGCGCGATCGAGATCGACCTGGCCGCACAGACCGTGCGAAAGCACGGGCACGAAGTACCACTTTCACCAACGGAGTTCAGGCTGCTGGCCACGCTCGCGGAGCACCCGGGCGAGGTCGTCCCATCGCGGGCGCTCATCGCGCGGGTCTGGGGCAACCAGTACGCGGGCGAGACGCACTACCTGCGGCTGTATGTCCGGTACCTGCGGCAGAAGCTCGAGGACGAGCCGAGCAGCCCCCGTTACATCGTGAACCGGTGGGGTTCGGGATATTCGCTCGAAGAGCCCGAGCGTTCGGCGGCACGGGCCGGGTAGGCTGCGGGAGTCCCGGCGGGGCGTGCAGGGCTCCGATGGGCTGGCGATCTAACCTGCTGGCTCGTCGCGGCCGACGATGACGTAATCATCGACGCGGCGAAACCCCATCTTCTGGTACACGGAGTATCCGAGCGCGGTGGCTTCGAGGCAGGCGGCCGTGGCCCCGGCAGCCCTGCCGGATTCGATAGCGGCGGCCGTGAGGGCGGTGCCCAGCCCCTGGCGCCTGCGTGATGGGGCCACATAGACGTTGTGGATCCCGACGACGCCCTCGTGGACCACCGCCATGGAGCGCGCAATCGGCACGCCATCGACCAGGCCGAGGTACATGGTCACCCCGTCCATGGAAGCGGCAGCTGTGACCATGGCGAGCTGCAAGGCCTGGTCGGAGAATTCCTCCTGGTCGGCCGCGCAATAGAGGGAACGGTCTTCGGGAGTCGTGACTGCCCGGACTTCGAGCCCCGGCACCATCGCGAACCCCGCGGGAAGCGGATGGAGGGCCATGAGTGGTTCGCGCCACCAGAACTGGAAGCCTTCGAGCATCGACGCGGCCAGGAGCGGGCCGTCGACCGTTCCGCGGAGATCGAGGCGCAGGTTGAGGCCACGAATCGCGTACCAGTCCATGGCGTCGCGGAGGGCCTGGCGGGGGTTTGTGACGGGGTCGACGACCACGGCGATGTTGAACTTCGACACGCCAACGCCCGCGTTGATGCAGAGGAGCGGGCCAACGCGTTCAGCCTCGCCATCTGGTCCGAGGCGAGCGATGCGCTGGAGGGCGTGGACGTAGTTGGCGTGGAGCCGGGCCGGTGTGGGCGGAGTCATCGGTCCCATCGTAGCGGGGGCCGGCCGCATGCGCCGGTTTCGGCCATAATGGAGGCTCAGATCCGGAGGTACGCGATGGAACAGCCCAGCCAGGAATCGATCGACAAGATGTGGAACTATGCGGAGAAGTACGCCGAGAAATCGGGGACGCACCTTCACCCGGATCGATTCATCACGGAAGGCGTGGTGCTGGGGCTGGCTTCGAACATCGACAAGTACGGGCGGCCGCTGTGCCCCTGCAACTTCTACCCGGCCAAGGACGAGAACGGGAACTGGCCCGAGGGGCTCTACCTCCCGCGCGAGGAAGAGGTGAAGCGCCGCACCTGGATCTGTGCCTGCGACGAGATGCAGATGT
>DAOKYT010000068.1:0-13882 GCA_035326025.1 Tepidiformaceae bacterium | reverse complement strand
TCGGCCAGCCGGTCATCATCGGCGGCAGCATGGGGACCGGCTCCTACATCCTCGCGGGCACGGCCGAGAGCGAGCAGGCCGCATTCTCCTCGGCCTCGCACGGCGCGGGCCGCTCCATGAGCCGCCACCAGGCGCTCAAGCAATGGAGCGGCCGCCAGCTCGTCGATGAGCTCGCCGCCCGGGGCATCCTCATCCGTACCCGTTCGATGCGTGGCGCCGCTGAGGAGGCCCCGGGCGCTTACAAGGATGTCGACGACGTGGCCGAGGCCACCGAAAAGGCCGGCCTCGCCCGGCGCGTGGCCCTGGTCAGGCCCAGGGTGTGCGTCAAGGGGTAGGCGGCGCGGTGCCCGGCGCGGGCGCCTCGCGGACCCGGCGAAGGTCGGGCGGCGGGGGCGGATAGTCCTGCCCGTTGTCCTCGCCGGCGCGGCACGGTCCGCACCGCCCCAGCGTGCGCGAAAGCCCGGATTGGAGCGTACCACCACAGGTCTCGCAGATGATCTTCATCCCGGTCCAGTCTACCGGGAGCGCCGTGCGCGGGGATCAGGCCGCCGCGGGCGCTCGCTCGCCGCTGGCCCCGGGTGCGTGGACGGTATCCGGCGCGAGACCCTGGAAGAGCAGCAAAATCAGCTGGCGCTCCGCATCCGCAGGGAGGTCCGTGAACTCCGCGCCGACGCGGAACCCGGACGGGCCCTCCGAGCGGCAAAGCGTAATCGTCGCGGACGCCATGATCGGCCCGCCCGCGGGCGGCTGGATTTCGAGGCTCACCAGGGTGCCCCGGGCGTACCACGTCGGCGAACGCCAGCCCAGCCCCGTGGTCGAAAGGTCCAGTGTCTCGGCCTTCTGCTGCCGCCGCCCCTGCCTCACCACCACGGGCACGTGCACGGGGAAGCGGTAGACCTGCCGGCGGTGGTGTCTCCGCAGCACCGAGCGCGCGAGCAGCCCGATGAGGCCGGCGTTGAACCCCGCCCATCCGATGGTCACGAACAGCGAGACCCCGGTGAGCGCCCACGAGGCGCCGAGCAGCCACGACACCATCCCCCAGACCGCCGAGGCGGCGCAGAGCCCGCCCACAACCAGCTGGGTGCGGAGGTGGCGCAGCACGGCCCACCGGCTCTCGTCGCCGCCGGCCGATTTTGGAGTCACCTTGAATTTCAGCTTCCGCGGGAACAGCAGGAGCGAAATCGCCCGCAGCATGATCTCGATTTTCAACACGTGGAATCGCTCGGCGCGCAGGTACGGGTTCGTCCCGCCTGTCAGGAGCCGGGTGGCCAGCACCCCCAGCAGGTAGTACGGCAGAAAGCGGAAGAGGAAGTTCCAGCCCATATTCGTCATCGGCAAGACGCCCGTGATGAGCACGACCGGCGGCGTGGCCAGGTAGATGGCCTTCGGGATGTACTCGATTACGTAGGCGACGCTCGTGAAGTACGCGACCCGCTGCCGCCAGTTGAGCCCCCGCCGGAGGAGGGGGTTGTCCTTCCTGAGGAGCTCCATCGCGCCCTGGGCCCAGCGCAGGCGCTGCACCAGGAACGGCTCCAGGTCGTCCGGGGCGATGCCGACGGCGAGTTCGCGGTCGTGGTAGACCGATTTCCACCCGGCGGCGTGCATCAGCATCGCCGTGTGCATGTCCTCGGTGACCGTGAGGGTGTTCACGCCGCCCACCTGCTCCAGCGCCGCCCGCCGCAGGATCGCGCTCGAACCGCACCAAAACGCCGCGTTCATGCGGTCCTTCCCGGGCATGATCATGTCGTAGAAGATCGACTGCTCGTGCCACGGCTTGCCCTCGAAGCCCGCCCTCCGGCTGTGCTGGAACGAATCGAGGTTGTAGTAGGCCTGGGGCGATTGCACCAGCGCCACGCCGGGGTCATCGAAGTACCCCAGGAGCTCCACGAGGAAGTCCTCGAACGGCGCGTGGTCGGCATCGAAGATCGCGATGAACTCGCCACTGGTCTGTGGCAGGGCGGCGTTGATGTTGCCGGCCTTCGCTCCCCGGTTATCGGGCCGCGTCAGGTATTCCGCGCCAACTTCAGCGCAAAACCGCTTCACCTCGTCGCGGCGGCCATCGTCGAGCACGTACGTGCGGTGCGGGTACCGCATCGCGAGCGCCGCCAGCACCGTCGGCTTCAACACCGAAAGGGGCTCGTTGTAGGTGGGGATGAACACGTCCACCGTTCGCCCTGGCGCGGGCGGGGGCGCGTAGCGCCGCACCCGTGCCCAGAGGTTGAATGCGAACAGCCCGAAGAAGAAGAACCCGAGATAGTCCGCCAGCAGCAGAGGCAGCGAAACCCACGGTGCACCGGTGTTCACGGTGTGGAACGTGCGCCACCAGAGATACGACGCCCCGAACAGGAGGTAGGCCACCGTCACCGCCTGCGCCCGTCGCGAGCGCAATACCTCCGTGCGGATCCCGGTCGTCGCGCCTGGAATCAACCCGGTCACGCCCTCGTTGTCGGCAGCCTCGCGCGTCCTCCGCAGCGGCTCGGGGCCCGCGTGGACACCGCGCTTCCCAGCGGCCAAGATCGCTGCACTCGATTCCCGGGAACACTGGAGGATTTGCTCATGCCATCGATCAACAAGAACGGCGTCCTCGCCGGCAAGGTCGCCGTCGTCACCGGCGCCTCGCGCGGCATTGGCGAGGCCATCGCCATCCGCTACGCCATGGAAGGCGCAAAAGTCGTCGTCTCCGCCCGCACCGTCGAAGAGGGCGACCACATCCTCCCCGGCAGCATCAACGGCGTCGTCAAGCGCATCCGCGATGCCGGCGGCGAGGCTCTCGCTGTCCGCTGCGACCTCTCCGAGGCCGCCGAACGCGAGGCGCTCATCAAGCAGACCGTCGATGCCTTCGGCCCGGTCGACATCCTGGTCAACAACGCCGCCATCACCTACTTCATCCCCGTCGATACGTTCCCCGAAAAGCGGATGAAGCTCATGTTCGAGGTGCAGGTGTTCGGGCCGTTCCACCTGGCCCAGCTCGTCCTCCCCTCGATGCGCGAACGCAAGTCGGGCTGGATCCTGAACATCTCGTCGCACGCGGCGCTCCACCCGCCACTCAATTCGCCCGGCCGGGGTGGCACGGTCTATGGCATGTGCAAGGCCGCCCTCGAACGCTTCACCACCGGCCTCGCCTCCGAAACCAGCATGGACAACATCGGCGTGAACGTGATCTCCCCCGGCCTGGTCGCCACCCCCGGCGTCCTCCACCACGGGCTGGTTACCGAGGCCAACAAGGACATGGCGACCCCGGTCGAGCACATGGCCGAGGCCTGCCTCCATCTCGTCCACGGCGACCCGTCGGTCAACTCCGGCCACATCACCTATGCGGCCGACGTGCTCAAGGAGTTCAACCTCACGCCGGCCGAACTCCTGGCCTGAGGGGCGATCCAGGAAGTGGTCTGATACCGGCCATCCCGCCCCGCCGCGAGGCCCCCATCGCCGGCCAGCGCGAACGTGGTGCGCTCCCGGATCCATTTGTATGCTCCGCGCGCGGGCCGCCGGCAGGTGCTCCGGCCCGCGCCGCGAGGGTTTCCCCTCATGGCGCGCGCCTCCGGTGGTGCCGAGTATCCCGCTTGAGCGGCAGCCTGCACCGGGGATCCATTTCATGCCGATGACGCTCCGCCGGACCACCGCGCTCATCGTGTCCACTGCCTTCGTGTGCACCGCCGTTGGCCTCTACGGATTCTCGACGCTGGTCACTGGCCGGTCTTTCTCGGACCTCGAGCGCTCCTACGCGGAGCGGGATATCGACCGCGCCCGCAACGCCATCGCCAACGAAATCGCCCAGCTCGACACCACGGCTACCGACTGGGCCTCATGGGATGCGACCTGGGAATACATGCGCGACCGGGACCGCGCCTACGAAGAGGAAAACCTCGGCCTCGAAACGCTCGAAACGCTCGACCTGAACTACCTGGTCCTCGTCGGTCTCGATGGGAAACCCGTGCTCACCCGGGCGGCCGACCTCGAATCGGGCGAGCCGCGCCCACCCGCCCCCGACCTTTTCCGGGAGGTCGCCATCCCGCCCCGCCTCCCGGCGCAGGCGGCCGAGTCGTACACGCGATCGGGCATCGTCATCCTCGAAAGCGGTCCGCTCATGTTCGCGCTCCGGCCCGTGCTCACGAGCGAAGACGGCGGGCCCGCCCGGGGATTCCTCCTGATGGGCCGCTACCTCGACAGCCGCACCCTCGAACGGCTCTCGGAGCAGACCCTCCTCGACCTCTCGCTCGAGACCGACGAGGCGCGGGAAGGAGACAGCGTCTCCATCACCGAGCTCGATGGCGACACGCTGCTGGTCGCCGGTGACATCGCCACCGAGAACCACAAGGGTACGCTGTCGCTCCAGGCCCGCATCGATCGCGACATCGCCCGCGAGGCGACCCGGGTCAGCCGATCGGTGCTGATCGTGGCCGCGGCAGTCACCCTGGTGATGGGCTGCGCCATCTTCTGGCTGCTCGAACGGCTGGTGGTGCGCCGCCTGCGCCGCCTGAGCAGCGAGCTCGGCGGCATCGGTGGTTCGGGCACGCTCGGCGGGCGCGTGGCGGCCGGGGGGCGCGACGAAGTGGGCCGCCTGGCGGCCGATATCAACCGCATGCTCGATTCGCTGCAGCAATCCGCTGGCCGCTACCAGGCACTCGTGGGTTCGACACCCGATGCGATCTACCTCGTCCGCGACGGGGTGATAACCTTCGCGAACCCCGCCGGCCTCGAATTCGCCGGCGCCGCCGACCAGGCCGGGATCGCCGGCCGCCCGGTGGAAGCGCTTGTCGCCCAGCGCGACCGCCACCTGGTCCGCAACGCCCTCGCAGCCGACCCCTCGGGCGCCGTCCCACGGTTCGAAGTGACGTTCGCCGGGCCGGGGCGCCGGCGCGTCGACCTGGCCTTCGTGCCCGCCGGGGGCGATGGCCTCTGGCAGGTGAGCGGCCGCGACGTCACCGAGTTGCGCGAACGCGAGACCCGCGAACGCGCCTTCGAACGGCGCGTGCAGGAAGCCCAGCGGCTGGAGAGCCTGGGCCTCTTCGCCGGGGGCATCGCCCACGACTTCAACAACATCCTGCTCGCCGTCGCCGGGCATGCCGCCCTCGCCAAGCTGGACCTCCCTCCCGGTTCCCCCGCCGCGGAATCGATCGCCGAAATCGAGACCGCCGCCTTCCGCGCCGCCGACCTGACGCGCCAGCTGCTCGCCTACGCCGGGAGCGGCCAGCTCATGATCCGCCAGGTCGATGTCGCGGAGCTCGTGCGCGACACGGTCAAGCTCGTCCGCCGCGTCTCGGGCAGTTTCGTCGTCGTCGAAGTCGAGGCTTCCACCGAGCCGGTGTTGATCGAAGGCGACGATGTCCAGCTCCGCCAGGTGGTGATGAACCTGGTGACCAACGCCTACGACGCCCTGGGAGAGAGCCCCGGCCACATGCGCGTGAGCAGTGGCGCGCGGTTCTTCGATGCCACCGAGCTCTCGCTGGTGCGCAGCGGGGCGCTGCTCACGCCCGGCCGCTACGCCTTCATCAGCGTCTCCGATGACGGTCCCGGCATCCCGCAAGCAAGCCTCAACCGTGTCTTCGAACCGTTCTTCTCGACCAAGGGGCCTGGCCGCGGGCTGGGCCTCGCCGCCGTGATCGGCATCGTCAACGCGCACCGCGGCGCCATCATCGTCGAATCCGCCGAGGAGCAGGGGACAACCTTCACGGTCCTCTTCCCGGCCGCTTCGGGTGTGCCCGCCCCGGCCCCGGCCGGGCTTACGTCGTAGCCTCGCCGCCGCTGCCCGGGGCAGCGGGCACCAGGTGGATATCGGCCGGGTCGATTTCCACGTTGAAGAGGCGCCGCTCGGGGATGCCCAGCACCTCGTAGGGCCGCGCCGCGATCTCCACCTCGATGCGCGGCCCGGCACCCTCCGGCTGCATCTGCAGCACGTGGCTCGAACCGTAGGCGAACTCCGCCACGATCGCCGCCGGCACCGTGTTCCGCCGCGATGACGAGGCCTGCATGTCGCGCCGCAGGTTCACGCGCTCGGCCCGCACCATCACATCCACGCGTTCGCCCGGGGCCAGGGCCCGCCCGGCCGGGTGCGCGCGCAGGCGGGCCCCCTCCACGTCCACCGTCACCGATTCGCCCTCCGATTCGGCGACCACGCCGTTCCAGATGTTCGCAACGCCCGTGAGCTCACCCACGCGGCGCGAGGCCGGCCGCCGGAATACCTCCTCGCGCGTCCCCAGCTGCAACAACCGGCCCCCATCGAACACGGCGATCCGGTCGGCCAGGAAGTGCGCCTCCCGCAGGTCGTGCGTGACAAAGAGGATCGTGAGCCCGAGCTCGGAACGCAGCCGCAGCAGCTCGCGCCGCATCGCGTTGCGGAGGGAGTCATCGAGCGCGCTAAACGGCTCATCCAGCAGGAGGAGCGGCGCTTCGCGGGCAAGCGCGCGCGCCAGCGCGACCCGCTGCCGCTGGCCGCCCGAAAGGGTGGCCGGCCGGCGCGCCTCGAAGCCCGCGATTCCCAGCAGTCCGAGCAGCTCGCGTGTGCGGGCCGCCCGGTCGCGTCCCTTCGGAATGCCGAATGCCACGTTCCCGGCCACGTCCAGGTGCTCGAAGAGCGCGAGCTCCTGCACCACGTAGCCGATGCTCCGCCGCTGGGGTGGCACGTTGATGCCGGCACCCGCATCGAACACCGGCGTCCCCCGCAGCGCGATCCGGCCCTGCTCCGGGCGAAGAAGCCCCGCGATGAACTGCAACGTCAGGCTCTTGCCCGCGCCCGAATGCCCGTAGAGCACCAGGATCTCGTTCGACGATGCCGTGAATTCAGCCTCGTACGAGAACGTCCCCAGCCTCCGCCGTGCCATGAACTCGAGTGTCACACTCATCGTGCCCACCGCCCGGCCAGGCGGAACACCGCCAGCACCGCGAAGGCCACCACGAGCAGGATCAGCGAAAGCGCGATCGCCCCCGCCAGCCCGAGCGACGACCCCTCGAACGCGCTGATGATCGCCAGGGGCATGGTCTGGGTCCTGCCCTCCAGGTTGCCCGCGAAGATCAACGTCGCGCCCAGCTCGCCCATCGACCGCGCCCAGCAGAGCACGAACCCCGCGAGCAGCGCTGGCCATGCCTGCGGCACGGTGATCCGGAAGAAGGTCCGCAACCGCGAAGCCCCGAGCGTGTACGCCACGCGCTCCACCTGCGGGTCGAGCGATTCGAAGCCGCTCTTCGCCGCGCGCACGTAAAAGGGCGCCGCTACCAGCAGCTGGGCCATCACCACCGCGGTCGTGGTGAAGCTGAAGGCGTACCCCGTCCAGTCCTCGATTGGCTCGCCGGCGATTCCGCGCCGCCCGAATGCCGTGAGCAACGCAACCCCGGCCACCGTTGGAGGCAGCACGATCGGCAGGTCGATGAGCGTATCGAGCAGCGCCCGGCCGGGAAAGCGCCCGCGCGCCAGGAGGTACGCGACGGGCGTCCCGAACAGTACCGCCAGCCCCACCGTCACGGTGGAGGTCCAGAGCGAAAGGATGAGCGCCTGGCGGACCGTCCGCTCCTTCAGCAGCGACCAGGTTGATTCCTCCTCGGCGGCGCGCACGATCAGCCCGGCCAGCGGCAGGAGAAAGAACAGCGCGAACGCGATGGCCAGGACAGCGACAGCCGCGGTGGCAGCCCGGTCGGTCCGGGGCGAGTCAATCACTTTGCGGGCGCTCCGAAGCCGTACCTGGCCAGGATGGACTGCCCATCGGGCGATAGCAGGAACGCCAGCCATGCCCGCGCGACGGCGCTGTTCGGCGCCTCCTCCAGGACTGCCGCCGGGTATTCGGCGATGACGTTCCAGGCCCCGGGGATCGCGATCACCTTCACATCCGTCCCCGCGATCGCCGCATCCGTCGCGTAGACGATGCCCGCGTCGGCCTCGCCAAGCTGTACCTTCGCCAGCACCGCGCGCGCGTTCGATTCATTGCTCTTGAGGTTCGCCAGCGCCTGCCCGGCGAACCCCGCCCCGGGGCCGGGGGCATCGGCCGCCGCCTTCTCCAGGACCTGCCGGGAATACTTCCCGATCGGGACCTCCGGGCCCGCCAGCACCAGGCGGATGCCCGGTTTCGCCAGGTCCGCGAACGCCGCCACCGGACTGCCGCTCGCGGGCACGATCACCACCGGCACGTTGGTGGCGAAGACATGCGATTCCCGCGCGTTCCCCCTGTCGATCACGGCCTTCATCTGGGCGAGGTCCGCGCTCGCGAAGACGTCGGCCGGCGCCCCCTCGTTGATCTGCGTGGCGAGCGCCGATGAGGCGGCGAAGTTGAACGTGACCTTCACGCCCGGGTTCTCCGCCTCGAACGTCCCGGCGGCTGCCTTGAATGCGTCGGTCAGCGAAACGGCGGCGAACACCACGATTTCGCCCTCTCCTCCGCCCGGCGCCTCACCGCCATCGCCGCCGCAGGAGACCGCCAGCGCCACTCCGGGCAGCACGAGCATGCCCGCCGCGAACGCCCTGGCGCGCTGGATGGCCGGCATCCGCCTCACGGGTTGGCCTCCCGGGCTTCCACCTCGGCGGCGTAGCCCCTGAGCCAGTCCAGCGTCGCCTCCGCCGCCGTGCGCTTCGACCGCGCCACCAGGCGCTGGAACCCGCCCGCGGGCGCCGCCGCATCGAGCCCCGCCAGGTACCGCTCGCAGGCCGCCACCTGGTCGCGCAGCAGCCGGGCGTGGGCCGCCGGGTCGGTGCGTTCGAGGAAGAACAGCTTCACCAAAAGGTCCAGCCGCACCTCGCGCATGCGTTCAACCGGCCGGCGCAGCCAGCCCCCGATGAGATCGCGGCCCGCCGGCGTGAGCTCGAACCGCTTCCGTGGAGGCCTGTTTCCCACGCGCTCCTCGGTCCACGCCACCAGGCCGCGCGCCTCCACATTCCGGAGGTAGGTGTAGAGCGTGCTCTGTTCCACCGGGCACACGTCGGCCAGGCCTTCCTCCTCGATGAACGCGGTCATCTCGTACCCGTGCATGGGCCGCAGCGCGAGCAGGGCGAGGACGGCGTATTCGCCGGGAAGGAGCGGGCGCACGGCCATGTGCTCGCAAGGTAGCTGCCGGCCGGATACCTGGCAACCAACTATTCGGGCGTGAATCGCTGGAACACCGCTCGCCACGCCACCGGCGTTCCACCACAATGCGCGCCATGGAACTCTACGACGTCATGGACACCACGTTCGCCGCCCGCGAATTCACCCCGGACCCCGTGCCCGATGAGGCGCTCGCCCGCATCTTCGCCCACGCCCGCTTCGCCCCCAGCGGCGGCAACCGCCAGGGCTGGCACGTCATCGTGGTGCGCGACCAGGCCACGAAGGACGCCATCGCCGAGTGCGCCAGGCCGGCCGCCCGGCGCTATGCCGCGCAGGTGGCCCTCGGCGAAAACCCCTGGAATACCGTCGTCCCCACGAAGGCAACGCCGGAGATGATCGCCGCGACCCCGGCGCCGCCCACGCTCACCGAGCCCTACCGGCACGCCCCGGTCGTGCTCGTGGTCTGCGTCGACCTCCGCGTGGTGGCCTCGATCGACCAGTACCTGCCGCGGACCGCGGTGGCGAGCGGCGCGTCGATCTACCCGTTCGCCTGGAACATCCTGCTTGCCGCGCGGAACGAGGGCCTGGGCGGCACCCTCACGACGATGCCCATTGCCCAGGAGCCCGCGCTGCGCGAACTCCTCCACCTGCCGGAGTCCGTCGCCGTCTGCACCATCATCCCGCTGGGCAAGCCCGTTCGGCAGCTGACGAAGCTCAGGCGCAAGCCCGTCTCGAGCTTCGTCACCCGCGAACGCTGGGACGGCGCGCCCTTTGGCGCCTGACGGTTCGCGCGCCCGGCCGGACTGACGGACCAGGGTTGTCGCTCCACCCGGCACCCGGGAGATGAGCCTGGGCCCGGCCACCGTCATCCGGTAGTTGCCCTTGCCGGGGAGGGTGCGCCGCGCCGCGATTGACGTTGTGCGCCCGTGCGTGGATACTCCAGCCAAACCCGTAAGATTAGGCATGCCTAATGAAGAGATATAGCGTGAACTTCCTTCCAGGCCTGCGCCTGGCCCTCGGCGCCCTGGCAGTTGCCGGCTCCGTCGTCCTGGCGGCGGGCTGCTCCGATTCGGATGATGGCCCGGAGGCGCCGGCGGCGGTCGCCGAGCCCGACCCCGAAGCCGAGGCCCACCCCACCGTCGATCCCAACGCCACTCCCACTCCCGACCCCGGACCGCCAAACGCCACGGTCAAAGTTGAACTCCACGAGTGGTCCGTGGTCCCGAACGAGCGCGCGGTGGAGGCCGGCGTCATCCAGTTCATCGCCGACAACACCGGGGAGGAGACCCACGAGCTCGTGATCCTGAAGGATGGCGAGGAGCTGGCCGAAATCGAAGGCCTGGCGGCGGGGCATGTCCAGGCCCTGCGCATCAGGCTCGAACCCGGCACGTACGAACTGGCCTGCCTGATCGTCGAAACCAAACCCGATGGCACGAAGGAAGACCATTACAAGCTCGGGATGCATAGCCCGTTCGAGGTCGAGTGACCCTCAGGCGCCGGTCGGCAGCAGCTCCGCCGGGTCACCCGGCCGCACCACGCCCCCGGTAAGCACGCGGGCGTAGACCCGGCTGAAGCCCGGGAAGAGGTTCTGGTGCATCCGGTTGATGTCGCCGCCCTTAAACCAGCGGGCGTTGGTCTTGCAGGGGGTGGTGTAGCGGGTCACTTCCACCAGCACATCGCGTCCCAGGCGCAGCCGGCTCCCGGGGACCACCAGGTCCCAGTCGATGCCCCGGAGCGTGATGTTCTCGCCCGTGCACCCGGCCGCGATGGGGTGGCCTTCGGCGGCCATCGCCTCGATCCGCTCCATGGCAAACAGGCAGAGGGCGCGCTCGGGCCCGCCGTGGATATCCGGGTTGTGGTGCCCATCGCCCTCGATGCCCAGTGCCGTGACCCGGCCCTCGGCGATGGGCAGCTTCGGCACGCCGCCGGGCGAGATGCTGACCTGCTCGATCGTTCCGCGTTGCGTCATCGTCCGAGACTACCAGTTCGGCTCGCGAGGCACGATCAGCGCGCCTCCAGGAGGTCGAGCAGCCGCGCCGTGCTGGCCGCCACCTCATCGACCGCAGCCGCGAACGCCGCCTCGTTGCGCCTGGCAGGCACGCGAAAGCCGCTCACCTTGCGGACGTACTGGAGCGCGGCCGCGCGGATGTCGTCTTCCGTGGCGGGTGGCTCCGCGTCCCGCAGCTTCCTGATGCTTCTGCACATTCGAATACCCCTGTCCGCGCGGGATGCCCGGTCCCCGCGCCGCAATGATGTTCCGCTGAACCTCGCTCGCGCCGCCCCGGAGCCCCGGCGCCAGGTCCTGGCCGACCCGTTTCCGCACGTCACGGCGGAATGCGGCTTCCCCGCGCGTATCGCGATAGCTCTATGCGCTGAAACGAAAGGATACGTTTCCTCGCCAACGCGGTCTTTCCTCTGCATAAGCAGCCCCGGCTTTCCGATACCTATTGAGCATGATGCGGAGGACATGGTGATACCCGAGCGAATTGACTTCCTGACCCTCCTATCGGACCCGGACATGCTCCAGCTCATGCTGGTCGCCTGCCCCGACGGGATCGTCGCGACCGATGCCTGCGGCCGGGTCACCCTGTACACCGGAGCGGCCGAGGCGATCTTCGGGTTCGACCCCATCCAGGTGCTCGACCGGCATTACTCGATGCTCTTTGTCGAGGGCGAGTCCCGCGCCCTGCTCGATCAGCAGCTCGCCGAACACGGGCGCGCCGTCGATGTCGAAGTCCCCGGCCGCCACCAGGATGGCACCAGGTTCTTCGCCGCCGTCTCGGCCGCCATCATCCGCGACCGCTACGGGTCCATCGCCGGCCAGGTGATGTACATCCGCGACCACTCGGCGATCCGCGCCATCGAGGATGCCCTGCGCAACCGCAACACCCAGCTCAACCAGCTTGTCGCCCGGCTCGACCACATGGCCCGGCACGACCAGATGACCATGCTCCTCAACCGCGGCTCCGCAGTCGAAGCCGCCGAGGACGCGCTCCTCGCCTCGGGCCTCGAACACGTCGCCATGGGCGTCGCCCTCCTCGACCTCGACCACTTCAAGGCCGTGAACGATAGCTACGGGCACCTGGTGGGCGACCAGGTCCTGGCTCGCGTTGCCGCCGTCCTCAAGAAGGCCACGCGCCAGGGCGATATCGTCGGCCGCTTCGGCGGCGAGGAATTCGTGGCCTTCCTCCCCGGGGCCGGTCTCGCTGCTGTCACCCGCTTTGCCGAGCGCGTCCGCTCCGCGCTCGAAAGCGCCCGCATCCAGGTCGATGGCGACATTTCGCTCACGATGACTGTCTCGGCGGGGGTGGCCGCGATCCCCACCTGCGCCGATAGCTTGAACGAGGCCCTGCGAGTCGCCGATGACCGGCTGTACGCCGCGAAACGGGCCGGCCGCAACCGCGTCGTCTCCACCGATACCACCACGCGCAGGAGCGCAGCATGACCGTCGATTCCACGACCCTCAGCCTCGATGCGCGCAACCGCCTGCGGACGATCGTGAACCGGACAACCGACCTCGCTCCCCTGAAGTCGGTCGCCACCCGCGCGATCCAGCTGGCCGAGGACGAACGCTCCGCGGCCATGGACCTGGCCACCGTCATCAGCTCTGACCAGGCGCTCACCTCCAAACTCCTGAAGCTCTCGAACTCGGCGTACTACGGCTACGCCCGCCGGATTTCCAACGTCCGCGAGGCCGTCATCCTCCTCGGCATGCGCACCGTGCGCTCGGTCGCCATCTCCTCGGCCATCATCGATGCCTTCAAGCTGCCCGAGGTCGATTCCGGCGGCTTCGACCAGGACCTCTTCTGGGCCCATAGCGTGAGCGTGGGCATCGTTGCCGAGATCGTCGCCCGCGACACGCGTGTCGCCCGGCCCGAGGACGCCTTCACCGCTGGCGTCCTCCACGATGTCGGCAAGCTCGCCATGGTGCTCTGCGAACCTCGTTCATTCGCCGAGGTCATCGACCTCGTGTACCGCGAGGACATGCGCTACCGCGAGGCCGAGCTCGCCGTGTTCGGGATCGGCCACGAGCACGTCGGCGCCCGCCTGGCCGAGCGCTGGAAGTTCCCCGAGCCGCTCGTCGCCGCCATCCGCGACCACCACCCGCCAAGGGGCATCCACGCGATCGAGACCATGAGCGACGTGGTCGCCGCCGCCAACCTCGCCTGCGACCGCGAGGGCCTCGCCTGCGGCTTTGATTACACGGCCAATGAGGCGCGCAAGTCCGTCCAGGCGCTCCCCCCGGCCGTCGATGCCGCCATCAACAGGGTGCACGGCGGCATCGCGACGCTCGAGGAGAAGGCGCGCGCCTTCCTCCTCCATGTCACCTCGCGCGCCCCGCGCTGGTATGCCCTCCACCACGGCGAGCTCGACGAGCACACCGGCGCGGCCTGATGGAACAGCGGCCCGCTGCCGATGTTCTTTGTGAGGACGATGTATGAACGGCACTCCGGACGAGGCCCTCGCCCCTGAGCAACCTGCCAACGACAGGCGGAGGCATGCCATCCGCCTCGTCGTCCTGGCGGGCTGGGGCCTGGTGCTGGCGATCGTGCTCGCCGAGGCCGCGCGGAACCCTTCGCCCTCGAAAGTCATCGTGGCAGCCGCGATGTGCCTCCTGTTCTTGCTGGTGAACGGCCACCTGCTGCTGATGCGCTGGCTTGGCCACCGCAATTGGCGGCGCCTCTCGTCGAAGCTCTATGGCTCGGCCTACCTCTCAGAGCTCCATAACCTGCCCAACCGCAACTACGTCCTGGCCGAGCTGCGCCGCGAGATGCCCCGCGCCCGCGCCGCCAACAGCCCCTTTGTGCTCATCCAGCTTTCGCTCGAAGACCTCGACGGCGTGCGCCAGCGCCGCGGTGACGAGTTCGCCGAAC
>DAOKYT010000067.1:11123-14159 GCA_035326025.1 Tepidiformaceae bacterium | reverse complement strand
CTGTTGGCGGGTGGTACGGCTTGCGAAAGGGGTACCGGGGCCGCTTCGGGATGTATGTGCCGCCGGTGCTGGCCGCGCTCGGGCTGGCGGAGGTCGAGAACCTCCCGCGAAACAACCGCATGCGGGCGCTGTGAACAGCTGCTGAGGGGTGCCCCTTCGCTGGGCGGACCTACGGTTCTCCGTCGTGGCCTGCATCGCGATCAAAGCGCTGGAGCTATGGGAGAAATGGGTCCCTGGCCACAGGTCTCCTCTTGCTCGATGGCGACACGCGGGCAGCGGACCGTCCCCCGCGCTGACTCGGGCCCGCCTACTCCACCCTCAGGCCCAGGCACACCGGGTCGCCCGGCGGGTAGCGCAGGTCCAGCGATTCGAGCTTCTCCACCAGCGCCCGCGCCACCACGATGTCGCGATACCACTTCTTGTTCGCCGGCACCACGTGCCACGGAGCCACCGCCGTGTTGCACCGCTCGATCGCATCGTCGAACGCCTCGATGTACTTGTCCCACAGCTTCCGCTCGTCCAGGTCCCCAATCCGGAACTTCCATTGCTTGCGCGGATTGTCAATGCGCTCCTGCAATCGTTCGCGCTGCTCCTCCTTCGAAATCACGAGGCAGAACTTCATCACCACGGTGCCGTTGCGCACCAGGTATTCCTCGAGCTCGTTGATGTCCTGGTAGCGCCGCTGCCATACCTCCTTCGGCACGATGTCCTTCACCCGTTCGACCAGCACCGCCTCGTAGTACGAACGGTTGAAGATCGTGATGTGGCCCTTCTCGGGCATCCTGTGCCGGTAGCGCCAGAGGTAGTCGTGCGCCAGTTCTTCGGGGGTTGGCGCCTTGAAGCTCGCCACCTGGCACCCGATCGGCCCGGCCTCCTTGAACACGCTGTTGATCGTCGAGTCCTTGCCCGCCGCGTCGATCCCCTGCAGCACGACGAGCATCGCATACCGCTCGTCGGCATAGAGCAGGTCTTGCAGCTCGTTGATGCGCGTCCGCAGGCCCGCGATCTCCGCCTCCGCTTCCTCCCGGGTGTAGCCGTTGGTGGCATCCGGGTCGACTGCCCGCAGGTTGAATTTCTTGCCGAACTCCGGGATGTGCGCGTGCCCGTCCTTCATACGATCCCCGCTCGCGCCGCAATGGGAACGCCCCGCGGCCCGCTCATGCCTTGCTCCGGCGCGCCGCGCGCCGCGCTTTCTGCTCCCCCGGCAGCGCCTCCTCGAAGTGATCCTTCCACTCGGGGTCCGGCGTCTCACGGTTCGCTTTCGGCACGAAGACCGACCGTTCGACCAGTTCCATCTTGTGGATGTAGCGCGGGCAGTTCGGGAAGACCTCCTCCGCCGTCACGCGGACCACGAATTGCGCCTCCGGCCACTCCGCCTTCAGCGGGTCGTCGAAGTCGATCGAGGCCGTGCCGTTCAGCCGCATCCGCCACTGGTTCTGAAAATCGATGAAGAGCAGGCCAACCTTCCCCGTCTCCAGGATGTTCCCGCTCGTCATGAACTGGCCGTTGCCGTCGTAGTTCGGGAAGGCGATGGTGTGCTCATCGAGCACGCGCACGAAGCCGGGCTCGCCGCCCTTGTACGAACAGTCGAGGCCTCCGTCGGCCCCCTGCGTGGCGATGAAGAACATGTCCATCCGCTCGATGAACGCCCGGTCGTTGCCGGTGATCTCCCCGTGGACCGTCGTCCGCGTGACCGCGTCGGCCAGGCGGCGCGTATCGAAGCGGTCCTGGACCTGGCGTGCGCCGGGCCCATGTTCGAACGAAGGTGCCATTGCCAGTCTCCTTGCCCCGGCCGCGCGAAGCGGCTCTACTGTGCAGCACGCATCTTACTCCGCGGGAGAAGCCCTCATGCCCAGCCGCCGCTCCGAAATCGCCTTCACCCCCGAGGAACAGGCCCAGTTCCTGAAGGACGGGTGGACCATCCAGATCGCCTCCATCGGCCCGAAGGGCTACCCCCACCTGGTCGCCATGTGGTACGTGCTCATCGATGGCGACGTGCACTTCACCACCTTCGCCAAGAGCCAGAAGGTCCTGAACCTGCGCCGGAACCCGAAGATGACCTGCATGCTCGAAGCCGGGAAGGCGTATTCCGAACTCCGCGGCCTGGTCATCGAAGGCGACGCCGAGATCATCGAGGACACCCCCTTCTGCGCGAAGGTGATGGGCATGGTCGGCGAGAAGTACAACGGCATCCCCGCCCCGACCGATACACCCGAGGCCGCGTTGAAGGTCGCCAGCAAGCGCGTCGTCATCCGGGTGAAGCCGGTGGACGTGTACAGCTGGGACCACCGCAAGCTGGGCGGGAAGTATTAAGGCCCAAACGGGGTTGGCGTATCTGCTACCATGGAGGTAAGTCCCGCATGGTGCGGATATCAGGAGTCCATTCCCCTTGGCCTTTGCCGACAAGCAAATCAGCTGCCGCGATTGCGGCACCATGTTCGTGTTCACCGCCGGCGAGCAGGAGTTCTATGCCAATAAGGGGCTGATGAACGAGCCCACCCGCTGCCAGTCGTGCCGCTCGGCCCGCCGCTCCAGCCAGAGCACCCTCGAACAGAACGACGGCTACGTGCGCTACGGCAACTTCGCCAGCTTCGGCGGGAAGACGCCCCGCCAGATGCACCCGGCCAGTTGCGCTGAATGCGGCCAGATGACCGAAGTCCCCTTCGTCCCGCGCGGCGAGCGCCCCGTGTACTGCAGCAACTGCTACAGCAAGATCAAGCCGCCCACCCCGCGCGAGGAAGCCGCCCGCTAGCGCGGCACCCGCTCCACATGCCGGACGCCCCGCTCCTTCGGCAGCTCTCGCGCATCTACAACCGCATCCTCGAAACACCAGCCGACGCCCGGGCAGCCATTTCGGCCAGCCCGGGCGTCCTCGCGTCCGCGCTCTTCCACGAAGCCGCCGATAGCGACGATGTGACCAGCATCGCCACCGCAAACGATTACCTCGAATCCCGCCTCGCCGAGCTCTCGGCCTTCACCGGGGAGGCAGCCAACCTGGTGCGCGAACAGTTCAGCGCCCTCGTCGCCCGTTGGGAC
>DAOKYT010000067.1:0-11023 GCA_035326025.1 Tepidiformaceae bacterium | reverse complement strand
TGCCCCGGCCAGGCCGCAGCCGGCGCCGAAGCCCCGGGCCTGCCCACCAACAGCCGTGAGCCCCGCCCCCGGCCGCACGCCAGCGGCCCGCCAAACGGCCGCGAATACCGGGCATACCGGCCGTTGCCACCGCTTGTCGCACCATCGACCATCACTCTCGTGGTGAGTGGCATTCGCATGGAGGCATGGCGCGCGTTCCTCGAAGCGCACGCGCACGTCATCCGGCTGCTCGAAGCCGAGCTGGAAGCGGAAAAGGCCCTGCCCCTCACCTGGTACGACGTCCTCGTCCAGCTCGAAGAAGCCGAGGACCACCGGCTCCGCATGACCGACCTCGCCGAGCGCGTCCTCATCAGCAAGAGCGGCCTCACCCGCCTGGTCGACCGCATGTGCGAATCCGGGCTCGTCAGCCGCTCCGCCGACGACCGGGACAAGCGCGGCCGCTGGGTGAGTCTCGAGCCTGCCGGCATCGAACGGTTGCACGATGCCGCGCCCGTCCACATGCGCGGCGTGGATGACTACTTCGCCAGCCTGCTCACCGAAACCGAGGCGGCCGCCCTCGCCGATCCGCTGCGCCGCATCGCCGACTCGGCACGCCGGCACGACCCCTGACCCGGCTGGCGGCGCCACCGGCAAGTGCTACCTCTCGAAGGGACCGGGCGGCCCCTCGCCGTTCTCCACGGCGCCGCTCCCTGCCAGTCGCGGTTCGGAGCGCGGTTCGGAGCGCGGTCGGCCGGGCGCCGTTCGCGCTTCGAGGCCCGTCCCGCGCCCTGGATGCCACGTCATCGATGGCGAGCCCCACACGAACCGCTGCAAGGCCGCTGCTGCCCGCAACGCCTGAGTCGGCCAGTTCCTCGCGAGGCCGAGCCGAGTGGCCGAGAGTCCGCGGGGCAGCCCGGATTCGCGCTCCCTTGACTCGCGTATAGAATGTCCCATCCGGGTTCCTGCCCGGGCAGGGAACAAGCACGACGTCGGAACGCCGGCACATGGCCCGCTGCGGGGCTGGTGCATGTCATCGCCCGTTTGGGGGCCCTCCCATGGCCAGGTTTTTCGGTGTCTTCCTCGCGCTTCTCATTTCCGGCGCGTTCGCCCTCCAGAACGGCTCATTGCCCACCCACGCCCGTCAGCCCGCGCCGGCGGCGGCCCCGGCGCGCTACATCGTGGTCCTCCAGCCGGGCGTCGATGCGGCCGGCCTGGCGATCGCCCGGGGAGCGGTGCCCGACCATGTCTACAGCCACGCGCTCAATGGCTTCGCCGCCCCGCTCGGGCCCACCCAGCTCGCCGCCCTCCGCGCCGACCCGCGCGTCGTCTCCGTCGAGCAAGACCAGCTCGTCTCGATCGCCGGGCAGGAGACGCCCACCGGCATCCAGCGCATCTTCGCCGCCGGCAACGGGAGCATCGACATCGATGGCGTCGATGACCTCCGCGTCGATGTCGACGTGGCGGTAATCGACACCGGCATCGATGCATCCCATCCCGACCTCAACGTCTTCCGGAGCACCAATTGCAGCGGAGGCAGCCCGCTCAAGATGAGTTGTGGCGATGGAGGCTCCGACGACAACGGCCACGGTACGCACGTCGGAGGTACCATTGGCGCGCTCGACAACGGCATCGGCGTGGTTGGCGTCGCGCCCGGAGCCCGGCTCTGGGCGGTGAAGGTGCTCAACAGCTCCGGCAGCGGCTACATGTCGTGGATCGTCGCCGGCATCGACTATGTCGCCGCGAACTCCGCCTCGATCGAAGTCGCGAACATGAGCCTCGGCTGCGAGTGCGACAGCGCCGCCATGGACACCGCTATCGCCAACGCCGTCTCGAAGGGCGTGGTCTTCGCCGTCGCCGCGGGCAACAGCGACAAGAATGCCTCCACCTTCAGCCCCGCCAAGCACCCGGACGTGGTCACCGTCTCCGCCCTCGCCGACTTCAACGGCCAGGCAGGCGGTGGCGCGGCCTCGACGTGCCGCCCCGACCAGGACGACACGCTGGCCGACTTCAGCAACTTCGGCTCCGTGGTGGAGATCGCCGCTCCGGGCGTCTGCATCGTGTCGACCGTGCCGGGCGGCGGGTACGCTACCTATAGCGGCACCAGCATGGCCTCGCCGCACGCCGCCGGGGCCGCCGCGCTGATCGCCAGCCGCGACAACCCGGCGAACAAGAGCGACGTCCTGGCGATACGCGCCTCGCTGGTCAACGCTGGCAACCTCGACTGGACGGACGACTCCGGTGACGGGATCACGGAGCCGCTGCTCGATGTCTCCAGCACGTCTCTCTTCAACCCCGTGATGGTCGCCGGTAGCGGTGGTGGAGGTGGGGGAACGCCCACGGACAACCCGCCCACCGTCAGCCTCGCGTCGCCGGCCGGCGGCTCTACCGTCTCCGGGACGGTGACCGTCACCGCGCAGGCGTCCGACGACCATGGGGTCAGCAGCGTCCAGTTCGTTGTCGATGGCAGCCCCCTCGGCACCGATACCAACGGTGGAGACGGTTGGTCTGTGCCGTGGAATACGACCGCGGTGGCGGACGGAAGCCATTCGCTCACGGCCGTCGCCACCGATACCGCGAACCAGGCCACCACCAGCGCGCCAGTCACTGTCACCGTTTCCAACTCCGCCGTTTCTCAGCCGATGACCGCCGTGCTCTCGGGCAGCGCGGCCAGCGGCAAGGGCGGCAACTGGACCGCGACCGCGACGACAACCGTCACCAGCAACGGTACCCCGCTCGCGGGCGCTGTCGTGACCGGGAGCTGGGATGGCGGTTCTCCGGTGACCTGCACCACCGGGAGCGATGGCGCGTGCGCGCTCCAGAAGAACGCTGGCAAGAAGACCGCGAGTGTCACCTTCCGTGTGACCGGCGTTTCGCTCGGGGGCTACACCTACGATGGGGCCAATCCGTCGATAACGATCGGCAAGCCGTAGCCGGCTTCCGCGCCACAGCCCGCCGGCCCGGCCGGGCACTCATGCCTGGCCGGGGTGTTGCCCATCACTCCCCGCCAATGCGCACCCACTCGTTGTCGCTGGCAAACGCCACGGCCTCCCGAGCATCGCCGCGGAGCATGATCTCGCTTGCCCACGCGTGTCCGGGCACCCTGGTCCGGCACCGAATGGCAGGGTCCCGCAAGCCCTCCGCTCGCCATCCCGGACCCAACAACGCCCGTGTGGAAACCCGTGGACACCGGCCCCTCCCGCTCGAGGTCCCGCGGATGCTCTCCAACGCCGCCGCGGTGTGAGCTACTTCACGGCGCGGTCTGGCTTTCACCTCCCCGCTTCCGCAACTACCCTTGAGCTACCCACCATGCCTGCGAGGGGTGTTTCCATGTCCGTGCTATCCCGGGTCGACCCGACCGTCGCCGCCATCATCGATGACGAGCGTACCCGCCAGATCGAATCGCTCGAGATGATCGCCAGCGAAAACTACGCATCGGCCGCCGTGCTCGAAGCCACTGGCTCGGTCTTCACCAACAAATACGCCGAGGGGTACCCGGGCAAGCGCTATTACGCCGGTAACCAGCACAGCGACCGCCTCGAACAACTCGCCATCGACCGCGCGAAGGAACTCTTCGGCGCCGACCACGCCAACGTCCAGCCAACGAGCGGCGCCGAGGCCAACATGGCCGCCTACATGGCCTTCGTGAACCCCGGCGACACCATCATGGGCATGGAACTCAGCCAGGGCGGCCACCTCACCCACGGCTCGCCCGTCAACTTCAGCGGCCGCCTCTACACCTTCGTCCCCTACACCGTCGACCGTGAAAGCGAGACCATCGACATGGCGGCGGTCAGGCGCCTGGCAGTCGAGGCAAAGCCGAAGATCATCGTCGCCGGCGCCACCGCCTACCCCCGGTCCATCGACTTCGCCGCCTTCGCCGAGATCGCCAGGGAGACCGGCGCGCTGCTCATGGTCGATATGTCCCACATCGCCGGCCTTGTCGCGGGTGGCGCCCACGCCAGCCCCATCCCCCACGCCGATATCGTGACGACCACTACGCACAAGACGCTCCGTGGGCCCCGCGGCGCCCTCGCGCTCTGCAAGGCCGAGCACGCCGACGCGCTCGACCGGGCGGTCTTTCCCGGCACCCAGGGCGGTCCGCACCTCCACAGCATCGCCGCCAAGGCCGTCGCCTTCGGCGAGGCGCTCCGCCCCGACTTCAAGGACTACGCCCGCCAGGTCGTCGAAAACGCCGCGGCCCTGGCCGCGGAACTGGTCGCCGGCGGGCTCCGCCTGGTCTCCGGCGGCACCGACAACCACCTCATCCTGGTCGACTGCAACTCCGTCGGCATCAGCGGCCTCAAGGCCCAGAACGCCCTCCAGGGCGCTGGCATCGTCACGAACCGAAACACGATCCCCTACGACCAGCGCTCCGCCTACGTCACCAGCGGCCTGCGCATGGGCACCCCGGCCCTCACCTCCCGCGGCATGGGCCCGGCCCAGATGAAGCGCGTCGGCCAATGGATCGTGCGCGTGCTGAAGGACCCGGACGGCGAGGGTGTCCGCGAACAGGTCCGCGAGGAAGTCGCCGTCTTCGCCCGCACCTACCCGGTGCCCGGCATCACCGACGCGGTCGCCGTCTGACCGTCCCCCGATCGTGCGGCCCGGCTGGCTGCGCCGGGCTCCCGCGCGCCCGGCGCTCCCCGATGGGCCGGAACCTGCCGATTCGGACTCGCCCCCGGCAGACTCCGATTCCCGCCACGCGCGGCACATCGAGCGCAACCCGCGCGCGCCGCCGTTCAGCCACGGACGGGGCCGCCGGACGCGCGAGGTTCTGCGGGCCACCGGCACGGCGACACCGAAACCCACGCACATCTCCCGCCACACCAGCATCGCCACGGCAGGCGCCGCTCTCCACCCGCTCCCGGGTGGCCGAAATCACAGATCTGCCCCGCTACCCGCCACGGTCCCGAATTGAGGCAAACCGCCCTGCGTGATACCTTCTTGGTTCGTGCCGGGAGCCCGGTGCTTCCCCCCGGGAAGTACAAACCCATCGCCCGGCCTGAGGATTCATGAGGGAATACGAACTGACGGTGGTCTATGACCTTGCCGTCGCCGAGGCCGGTGGCCCGGATGCAGCTCCGCAACGCCTCTCCCAGCTCGTCGAATCGCGCGGCGGGAAGGTGCTCAAGGTCGACCACTGGGGGCGCCGCCGCCTGGCTTACCCCATCCACCACGCGCTCGATGCCGACTACGTCGTCAGCCGGGTCGAGCTCGAACCGGAAGGCGTGAACCCGCTCGAAGCAGCCCTCCGCATCGATGAGCGCGTCTATCGCCACCTCATCGTCCGCGCCGACGAGCTGCCTGCCCCCATGCCCCCGCGCGAACCGCGCCAGGCGCCCGCGGCCGCCACAGCTGCCCCGGCTGCCCCGGCGACCGCCACAGCTGCCCCGGCTGCCCCGGCGACCGCCACAGCTGCCCCGGCGACCGCCACAGCTGCCCCGGCAGCTCCGGCTCCGGCGGGTTCGGCTCCCGGCGGCGAAGCGCCCGCACCCGAGGAAGCAGCCGCATCACCGGACGCCGGGGCACCGGCCGAGGAATCCGGCGAATAATCGAGGAGTACCACTATGGCGAGCCTGAACAAGGTCATGCTCATCGGGAACGCGGGCCGCGATGCGGAACTGCGCTACCTCGCCACCGGCACCCCCCAGTGCCAGTTCAGCCTCGCCGTCAACAACCGCCGGCGCAACCAGCAGTCCGGCGAATGGGAAGACCAGACCGAATGGTTCAACATCGTCATCTGGGGCGATACGGCCGAACGCGTCTCGCAGTACATCACCAAGGGCAAGCCCCTCTACATCGAGGGCCGGCTCCAAACCCGCTCCTGGGACGACGACCAGGGCCAGAAGCACTACCGCACGGAAGTCATCGCCCAGAACGTCCAGCTCCTGGGCAGCCGCGATGGCGGCGCTGGCGGTGGTTCCGGCGGCGAGGAGTGGAGCGGGAGTTCCAGCTACAGCCGGCCGCGGGCCGGTGGCGCAAGCCGCGGCGGTGATACCGACCCGGATGACCTGCCCTTCGAATAGCCCGGGCGGTCCATCCGCCCATACCCCGGTCCTTCCCACGGAAGGACAAACCCATCGGGAGAGGTAACTGATCCATGACTTCGGAAGAACGCGCACCACACCAGGCCGATGGCGGCGAACGCCCCGCACGACCCCAGCGCCCTCGCTACGGTAGCCGCCGCAAGGTCTGCCGCTTCTGCGTCGATAAGGTGAAGGGCATCGATTACAAGGATGTCTCGCGCCTGCGCATGTACGTCAGCGACCGCGGCAAGATCGAACCGCGCCGCAAGACGGGTACCTGCCTCAAGCACCAGCGCCTGGTCTGTACCGCCGTCAAGCGGGCGCGCCACCTGGCACTCCTTCCCTACACCCTGGCGCACGTGCGCCAGACCGGCATCTTCCCCACCCGCGGGTAAGCTGAGAGGGGCGCGCCCAGCGCCCCGGAAGGACGATCATGGCTCGACGCGAACGCACCACCGGGCTTCCCCGCCCGCGGCCGCGCCCGGTTTCCAGCCAGGAGCGCAAGATCGCGGGCGTCGCCCTCAACGAACACACCACCCGCATCGCCATCCTCGGCGCCGCGGCGCTCCTGCTTGTCTTCGTTCTCGGTCTCCTCGGCTGGCGCTGGTACGACCAGAACTACCGCGTGCCCGAAAAAGTCGTCCTCCAGGTCGGCGGCGAGGAGTTCAAGCTCAAGTACTACGCCGATAGGCTCTTCCCCTACGCCCAGTCCCAGTCTGGCTCGGGTGTCAGCCTCGGACTCGCCGAACAGGCGCTCCTCGGTGTCCTCGAAGATGAAGCCCTCGTCCGCCTCATCGCCCAGGAGAAGGGCATTACCGTCACAAGCCAGGACATCACCAACGAGATCGCCGCGCAGCTCGGCGTGCCCGTCGGCGGCTCCGGCAGCTCCTTCGACACGCTCTACCGCCAGCGCCTCAAGTCGCTCACGATGAGCGACACCAATTACCGCCGCCAGGTCGAAGCGCAGGTCTATCGCACCCGCCTCATCGATGCCTACAAGGCGGAAATGGGCGAGACCGGCGAAATGGTCACCCTTCGCGCCATCTCTGTCGCCACGAAGGAAGAAGCCGACGCCGTCCTCGAGCGGATCAAGGCCGGCGAGGATATGGGCACCGTCGCCCAGACGACCTCCAACGACCTCACCTCCCGCCAGAAAGACGGCGTGATGGACGCCGAACCCCCGCGCCTCCTCCCCGAAAATGTCCGCACCGCCATCGAGGGCAAGGAAGCCGGCTCCGAACTCTTCGGCCCGATCGAGGTGGCGAACAACTTCTGGGTCTTCCGGATCGAAAAGCGCGACCCCGAGGCCACGCCCTCCGACACCCAGAAGAACCAGCTCGCCGAGCTCATGCTGGAGGACGACCTGAAGGCGAAGCGCGCCAGCGTGTCCATCCGACGCGACCTCTCGGCATCCGATATCAAGTGGGCGGAGCAGAACGCTGACTGAGAAAACCACGCGCGATATCGGCGTAGGCCTCATCGGACTCGGAGTGGTGGGAGGCGGGGTTGCCCGCGCCCTCCTGGAGCGGTGCGACTATTTCGCCCGCCAGGTCGGCGCAACCATCACCGTCCGCCGCGCCGCCGTGCGCGACATCAACAAACCGCGCACCGTCGACCTGCCCCCGGGCACCCTCACCACCAGCGTCGGAGACGTCATCAACGACCCCGCAATCGATATCGTGGTGGAAGTCATCGGCGGCGAGGAACCGGCTGGCACCTACATCCGCCAGGCGCTCGCCGCCGGCAAACACGTGGTCACCGCCAACAAGGAGCTCATGGCCAAGGCCGGCCCCGAGCTCCTCGCCGAGGCGCACTCCCGCGGTCTCGACATCATGTTCGAAGCCAGCGTCGGCGGCGGCATCCCGCTCATCGCACCGCTCCGCCGCGACCTCCTCGCCAACCGCATCACCTCGATCCGGGCCATCATCAACGGCACCACCAACTACATCCTTACCAGCATGGCGAACGCTGGCGCCGCCGCCGAGGCCCTCCGCAAGCAGGGCATCGAGCCCATCGTGGGCGGCGGCTACGACGAGGCCCTCGCCGCCGCCCAGGAGCTCGGCTACGCCGAACCCGACCCCACCAACGATGTCGAAGGTTTCGACGCCGCCTACAAGCTCGCCATCATGGCCACCCTCGGCTTCCGCACCCGCGTGCGCCCCAACCAGGTCCACACCGAGGGCATCACCAGGCTGACCGCCCGCGACTTCCAGTACGCGCAGGAGCTCGGCTACGTCATCAAGCTCCTCGCCATCGCCGAGCGGACCGAAGCGGGAATCCTCGCGCGGGTCGCCCCCGCCTTCATCCCCCACACCGAACCGCTCGCCAAGGTCGATGGCGTCTACAACGCCGTCCAGATTGTCGGCGACCTGACCGGCACCGTGCTCTTCCAGGGGCGTGGCGCCGGCGCCGAGCCCACCAGCTCCGCCGTCGTCGCCGACCTCCTCGACCTCTCCCACGCCATCGTCCTCGGAACGCGCGAGCGCAAATACTGGGGCCCCGAAGCCGAGACCCCCGTCCTCGGCCTCGAACACCTGGAGACGCGCTACTATGTCCGCGTGACCGTCAGCGACAGGCCGGGTGTCCTCGCCCAGATCGCCCAGACGCTCGGCGACCACGGAGTGAGTATCGCGGCCGTGAACCAGAAGGAAGCCGACGCCGGCGCTCAGACCGCCGAACTCGTGATCATGACCCACCGCGCCCGCGAAGGCGCCATGCAGGTTGCCCTCCGCGAAATCGCGGCCCTGCCCGTCGTCGCACAGGTCTCTTCATTCCTCCGCGTGGAAGGCTGACATGGCTGGCGAGCCACAAGCCCAGGCCATCGGCGAAATCATCACCTGGCTCGAACAACAGCTCCGCGCCAACCGTGAAGAACAGTCCCGCCAGGCGTCCTCCATCGACCAGCTCCGCCGCCAGATCCACGACCTCAGCGAGGAAGTGGACGCCGCGCAGCGCGCCGTCCGCGAAATCGACCCCAAGCTCCTCCCCTTCAAGGGCATCCCCGAAAAGATCCGCGCGATCGACGAGGGAACCGAGCACATCCGCCAGGCCATCACCGCCAACAAGGCCGAAGTCGATAACGCCATCCGCCTCATCCGCGCCGAGGCCGATTACGACCGCCAGGAGCGTGGCGAGGCCCTCCGCCGCATCGATACCGCCACCAGCCAGCTTGGCCTCGTCCTCGCCGACGTTGCCCAGGTCCAGCAGCAGGTTGCCCAGGCCGGCCAGACCATGCAGACCCTCCTCGAACGCCAGCGCGAAGTCGAGCAGCGCCTCGAACAGTTTGGCCTCCGGCTCGACCGCGCCATCGAAGTTAACCGCGACCTCGAAGGACGCATCAAGGACGTCGTTCTCGGCGACCTCGACGACCGCTTCGATGTCGTTTACGAGCGCCTCCAGGTCGTCGGCGAAATGGTCAAACGGAACGAGGACCTCATCGCCGGCGTGGTCAACCAGCGCGACCTGCGCCAGGAGCTCATCGACGAGATCAGCGTCTGGCGCGAAGAGCACGGCCGCATCGATGGGCGGCTCAACACCCTCGAAGAGAGCGTTGACAAGATTCTCGGCCAGCTCGACCGCGTTCACGGGGAGGTCACCCTGCTCGAAGGCCGCCACTCCGGCCTCGGCGAACGTGTCGCCAATATCCGGCGCGACATCGCCGAAGTGGTCGACCACGTCCGCGAGGAGTTCGCCAAGTACAACGCCCTGATGGAGAAGCAGCGGCGGAAGCAGATCCAGGTGCTCGAACAGGAGCTCCGGGAGATGAAGTTCCATGCCTTCCGTCCGCCGGAGGAACCGTGACCACACCGCCCCTGGCTCCCCGTGGAGTGCTCTACCACTGGGCCGAAGTCCTGCCGCTCACCGGGCGCACCCCCCGGATCACGCTCGGCGAAGGCGATACCCCCCTCGTCCGTTCCGTCAGCCTCGAAGGTGAGTGCGGCCTCGATGAGCTCTGGTTCAAGCTCGAAGCCTGCAACCCGACCGGATCGTTCAAGGACCGCGGCATGGTCGTGGCCGTCGCGAAGGCCCTCGAATCGGGCGCCCGCGCCATCATGTGCGCCAGCACCGGCAACACCAGCGCCAGCGCCGCCGCCTATGCCGCCCGCTGTGGCCTCGAATGCTTCGTCCTCGTCCCCGGCGGCAAGGTCGCCGCCGGCAAGATGGCCCAGGCCATCGCCTACGGTGCCCGCATCATCGAAATCGATGGCAACTTCGACGATGCGCTGAACGCCGCCCGCGAACTCACCGGTAAGCACCCCGTCGCCCTGGTCAACTCCGTCAACCCCGACCGCATCCAGGGCCAGAAGACGGCCGCCTACGAACTCTGCGAATCGCTCGGGGATGCACCCGATATCCTCGCCATCCCCGTGGGCAACGCCGGTAATATCACGGCCTACTGGAAAGGCTTCGGCGAATGCGCCGAAACAGGCCGCGCCACCCTCTACCCGCGCATGCTCGGGTTCCAGGCCGCCGGCGCCGCCCCCCTCGTCAGCGGGACTCCCGTGGCCGAACCCAACACCGTTGCCACCGCCATCCGCATCGGCAACCCTGCCAGCTGGGAGGGCGCCATCGGCGCGCGCGATGAGAGCGGCGGCGCCATCCTGGCCGTCACCGATGACGAGATCCTCGAGGCCTACCGCCTCCTCGCCCGTCGCGAGGGCCTCTTCGTCGAACCCGCAAGCGCCGCCTGTGTCGCCGGCCTGCTGAAGCTCGGCCGCTCCGGGGCCGCGCGCGGCGGACGCGCAGTCGCCATCCTCACCGGCAATGGCCTTAAGGACCCCGACACCGCCATCTCGGAATACCGGCCGGATATCACGAAGTCGCCCGCGACGGCCCAGGGCGTGGAGCGCGCGCTCGGCTGGTAGTCCCCCGGCCTATGTCTTCCCCTGCTGCCCCGGGGCGCCGCCCCTGGATTCCTCCCCCTGCGGCGAGGCCTTGCCGCCGCCCGCGGCCGGGGGAGGCCCGGGCGGGGCCGTCGTTTCCTGGCCAGGCGGCTCACCGGTGTCGTCCCCGGCGCC
>DAOKYT010000066.1:0-14201 GCA_035326025.1 Tepidiformaceae bacterium | reverse complement strand
AGCGCTCCAGGTGGCCGCCTGGATGGCTTCGCTCTCCGCCATCGCCGTGTTCTCCGCATTCGCCCTCGCCCGGCACCGGGCCTACCAGAGCGCGGCCTACGACTTTGGGTTCTTCGACCAGGTGGTGTGGAACACCTCTCGCGGTGATTGGTTCGAGACCTCGTTCGTGGAGTACAACTTCCTGGGCCAGCACTTCGAGCCGGTCCTGCTCCTCTTCGCCGGGCTCTATCGCCTCGGTGCCGGCCCCGAAACGATGCTGCTGGCGCAATCGCTGTGTGCCGGCGCGGCGGCTATCCCGCTGTTCCACGCGACCAGCCGGCTCACCGGCAGCCGCGGCACGGGGCTCGCCCTTGCCATCGCCTACCTGCTGAACCCCGCGCTGCACAGGGCCCTGGACTTCGACTTTCACCCGGAAGTGATGGCCTTCCCGCTGGTGTTCGGCGCGGTCTACCTCATCGCTGTTTCGCGGCCCTGGGCGAGCGTGGCAACAATCCTGCCGGTGCTCCTCCTGAAGGAGGACATGGCCATCCTCGTCCTCGCGTTCGCGGCCATATGCTGGTTCAGGCAACACCGCCAGCAGGCCCGCCTCCTTGGCATGGCCGGCTTGACCTGGGTTGCCGTGGTCATGTTCGCCTTCATGCCGGCGGTGCGCGGCGGACCCAGCGACCTGAACCAGCGATATGCGTACCTCACCCGGGACGCGGAGCCCGCATCACGCCCGGCGGTTGCGGTGTGGCGGGCGACGGATCGCCTCACCACCAGCACCGCCCCCGGCGCTCTCGAACTTGAAGCCACCCTGGCCGGGCTGGCGCTGCTGCACCCCGCCGCGCTCCTGGCCGCGGTGCCTGCCGTCTTGAATGGCCTCTCCGGCCACCCCGAACAGAGCCAGCTCGACCTGCACTACGGTGTCCTTCCGCTTGCGCTCTCGGTCGTCGCCGCCGCTTTCGCCCTTGGTGACATTGCGGCCGGGCGGCGATGGGGCCGAATCCCGGGGCGCCGCTGGAGTGGCCTGCGGATGCCCGCCGCGAATTCCGTGCTCGTGATCGCCGCGGCGAGCTCGTTCCTCGTGGCCAGCCCGTTTTCACCGCTCGCCGAGAGGGGCACCCCCGGCGAGGCCCATCGGCGCTCGCTCGCCGAAGCCATCGAACAGATCCCGGACGACGCGAGCCTGAGCGCCCAGGGCACCCTGCTGCCACATCTCTCCCAGCGCCGGGAGGTGTGGGAGTTCCCGGACATTCGCGACAGCGACTACATCATCGTCGATGCAGCTCTGCCCATCACCATCCAGTCACGCGCCGCGGGGTACGATTCCGTCCTCCGGGCACTGCCAGCCCGCGGGTACTCGACGATCTGGGAATGGGGGACGATCCGCGTCTTCCGGCGGGAGTTCGAGGAATGAAGGTGGTGGCGATCGTCCCGGCGCTGGACGAGGAGGAGGCCATTCGTGGCGTCGTGGGAGACCTCCTCCTGGCAGGCATCCACGAGGTTATCGTCGTCGACAACGGCAGCACGGATGGCACGGCCAGTGAGGCTGCCGCCGCGGGGGCGACCGTCGTTTTCCAGCCAGAACGCGGCTATGGCGCCGCCTGCATCGCGGGAGTGGATGCCGCCGCGGATGCCGGCGTTCTCGTGTTTCTGGACGGCGATGCCACCGAGGTCATGGACGGCCTCGACGACATGATCCGCGCTGTCGGTCAGGGCCACTTGCAACTCGCGCTCGGCGTTCGCATTGGCCGTGGCGAGCGGCACGCCATGCCGTGGCAGCAACGACTGGGCAACAGCCTGCTCGCGGCGTTGGCGAGCCGGTTGACCGGCGCCCGGCTCAGCGACCTCCCTTCCTTGAAAGTCATCGATGGCGAGACGCTCCGCGCCCTTGACGTTCGTGACCGGGGTTACGGCTGGACGGCGGAGCTCATCACCCGCGCCGCCATGCGGAAGTACGCGATAGGAGAGTTCCCGCGAGCCCAGGGGAAGCGCAAGGGGCACTCGAAGGTGACCGGGTCGGCCTTGCGAAACCTGCGGGTTGGCCGGGCCATCGCGGCGAAAATCATCCGGGTGTGGAACGAGGAGCGCGGGATGAGCCAGGCAAAGCGTTGGTACCCTCGGTAGGACTCGAACCCACAACCTTCTGATCCGAAGTCAGATGCTCTATCCGTTGAGCTACGAGGGCACTACCCGCGAAGCGTACCAGATGATCCGTCCCACCCTCGACCCTGCGGCGCGTGGCGCGGTTCGCGCCGGCAGCCACCCTCAACTCATTCGCGCGTACTCTTCGCCCCTGGCGCCGCGCCGCAATCTACCCTCCGGGTCCGGCGAGGAGGGCGCGCAGCCGCCCGGTCGTTGCCTCGTCATGGCCGAGAGGCAGCCGCAGCAGTTCGTCCGAGAGCTGCCGGTAGAGCTCGCGCAACCCGGGGTCGCGTTCCAGCGCGTCCAGGTGGCGCGCGATCGTCGCGATGTCGCCCCTGGCGACTGGACCGGTAAGCGCCAATGCCAGCTCCATCCGGGCAACGTTGTTGGCGGCTGCCAGCAACAGCGGCGCCAGCGCCTCGCGGCCCGACTCCACGGGCAGCCCGGCCATCGCCCAGAGCCGCGCGGCCGCGCTCGCCAGGGCGATGACGTGGTTCGAGGCCACGACGGCTGCGGCGTGGTACACCGCCCGGTCGACCCCCTCGAGCGGGAACGGCCGCGCACCCAGGTCCCGGGCCACCTGCTCCAGCCAGCCGTGGGCCGGTTCGGCCCCCTCAACGCCGCAAAAGATGCCCTCGAAGCGCGCGGGCTCGGGCGTGCGCGAAGGGAACGTTTGCAGCGGATGGAAGCACGCCGGCACCGCACCGCCCGACCGCGCCGCGGCCAGTTCGCCCAGGCCGAGCGCCCCGCTGCAATGCGCGACCACCTGCCCCTGCCGCCAGCCGATCCTCTCCGCGAGCGGGCGGATGGCCGAGTCCGGCACGGTCAGGAATGCCACATCGCACGCGGCGGCGACGTCCCCGGGGTCGGCGCTGGCCGCCACGCCCGGGCCCAGCGCCGCCGCCAGCGACCTCGCGGATTCGATCCGCGCGCTGGCGATGGCCCGCACCGGGTAACCCGCCCGTGCGAGCCCGGCCGCCAGCGCCGCCGCCAGCCTCCCGGCCCCGATCAACCCGACCGCGCGCGCCTCGAACGCACTCACCGCGGTAGCAACGCACGCCTGGCGGGCGCTCGTCAATCGGGCCGCCGCACATCCGGAAAGATGGCTTCGCCAGGCGGATCGCCGCTGCGGATCGCCTCGATGTCCTGCTGCGGGATGCGCTCCAGGCCTGCTCCGGCCGCTCCCGAAGCGGCGACAGCCTGATCACGCTCGCGGCGAAAGAGGCTCCCGGCTTCGGACGGTCGCGAGCCCGGGTCCCGGCCGGCGGGGTGCCGGGGCCGGCGTCCCGCCCGGAGAGGGCATGAAGCGCACGCCCCGTGTGTGACGCCCTTCACGTTCTCCGGGGCGCGGCTCCGCCCCTTGGACGGTGAATCGCCCCCGTTGGGCCGTATACTGGCCGCGGGCCCGCGGGGATGGTACGCGGCCGAAGGGTTGGGCAACGGAGGACTATGGCTGAGATCCGGCTCGATCGCGTTACCCGTACGTTCGGAAGGGTGGTCGCCGTCGATTCCGTGAGCCTGGAGATCCAGGACCGCGAGTTCCTCGTTCTCCTCGGGCCATCCGGCTGTGGAAAGTCGACCATGCTGCGCCTGATCGCCGGGCTCGAGCGCCCAACCGCCGGTGCCGTCTACATCGCCGGGCGCGACGTGACCGGCGTGCCCCCGAAAGACCGCGATCTCGCCATGGTCTTTCAGAGCTACGCGCTCTACCCCCACATGTCCGTCTTCGACAATATCGCCTTCGGCATCCGCCAGCGGGACATGAGCCGCCACGAACTGAAGGAAGCCGTGGTCGCCACGGCCCGCCGCCTCGGCATCGATGGCCTGCTCGACCGGCGCCCCGGCCAGCTCTCCGGAGGCCAGCGCCAGCGCACCGCCCTCGCCCGCGCCATCGTCCGCCGCCCCGTCGCCTTCCTCATGGACGAGCCGCTTTCGAACCTCGATGCCAAGCTGCGCGTCCAGACGCGCCGCGAGCTCGCCCGCCTCCACCAGGACCTCCAGACCACGACCGTTTTCGTCACGCATGACCAGGTGGAAGCCATGACACTCGGCCAGCGCGTCGCGATCATGGCCACTGGACGCCTCCACCAGGTCGGCCGGCCCCAGGAGGTCTACGACCGCCCGGCCAACATGTTTGTCGCGGGCTTCATCGGCAGCCCGCCGATGAATATCATCCCGCTCGAACGCGCCGGGGGTGGCTTCCAATCGCGCGGCGGCCAGATCCGTCTCGATGCCGCGCACGTGCCCCCGGCTGCTCCCGAGACGCTCGCCCTCGGCGTCCGCCCGGAGGCGCTGCATATCGGGGTACCCGAAGGCCCGGCCGCCCTCACGTTCACCGCCCCGCTCCAGGTCGCCGAACACCTCGGGGCCCAGGTCAACCTCGAGTGTGCCACCGGCGATTCGACCTTCGTCGCCGTGGCGCCGGGTCACGTCCGCGCCGCTCCGGGCGATGCCATCCCATTCTGGTGCGCTCCCGCCGGCCTGCACTTCTTCGATACGCGCACGGGGGACCGCCTGCCGTGACGCGCCTCGTCTCCCGCATCTCCGCCAGGTACGAATCATCCCCGGGCGAATGGCTGCTCGCGCTGGTGCTCATCGCTCCCGCGGCCCTCATCTTTGCGGTCTTCCAGTTCTATCCGCTGGGCCGGGCCGTCTACCTCAGCCTTCACGAGACCAGCCCCTTCGGTGGCGGCGACATCTACGTCGGCCTCGACCAGTGGCAGCGGGTGCTCGGCGACGATGACTTCCGCAAGAGCCTCTGGGTCACCGCGAAGTTCGTGCTCATCGTCGTGCCCATCGGCATCGTGCTGGGGCTCTTCCTGGCGCTCCTGGCAAACCAGCGCGTGCGTGGCATCGTCATCTTCCGCACCATCTTCAGCTCCACCCTCGCGAGCTCCGTGGCCATCGCCGCGGTCACCTGGACGCTCCTGTTGAATCCCCAGAACGGCATCTTCAACTGGCTCATCCGTGAAGCGGGCGGCACGCCGATCTCATGGCTCACCGATCCCCGGTGGGCGCTCTTCGCGGTCGGCCTCACTTCCGTCTGGATCGGCATCGGCTTCACCACCATCGTCCTCCTGGCCGCCCTCCAGGGACTCCCCGAAGAACTCTACGAGAGCGCGCGGATGGACGGCGCCGGCCACCTCCGCATCTTCTTCCGCATCACCCTGCCGTTGCTGTCGCCCTCGCTCCTCTTCGTCGCCGTCGTCTCGACCATCTCCGCCCTCCAGACCTTCGGCCAGATCGATGTCCTCACTCGCGGCGGGCCGCTGGGCGAGACCCGCGTGATGGTCTACGCCATCTACGAAGACGCCTTCCGCTTCCGCGATGTCGGTGGCGCCAGCGTCCAATCGCTGCTGCTCTTCGCCATCATCGCCGCGCTGTCCGCCCTCCAGTTCTGGGCCGTCCGCGGGAGGGTCTATTACCGATGAGCACCCGCACCCTCCGCCTGCTGGGCATCTACGGCCTGCTGCTGCTTGGCTCGGCCATCGTCCTGGGGCCGGTCTACCTGGCCCTCATCAACGCCCTGCTTCCCTCGGGCGAAGTCGCCTCCTACCCGCCGAACGTGCTCCCAAAGGGCTTCGGCATCGGCAGCTTCGGCGATGCCTGGGATACCGTCCCCATGGGGCGCTACCTGGTCAACAGCTTCATCATGGCCACCGGCATCACCGTCCTCCAGATCGCCACCTCGGTGCTGGCCGGCTATGCCCTCGCCTGCATGCGCTTCCCCGGGCGCACGCTCGTCTTCGTCCTCTTCATCGGCTCGCTCATGGTGCCCTGGGAGGTCTCGATCGTCCCGAACTTCCAGACCGTCCGCTCGTTCGGCTGGCTCGATAGCTACCAGGGGCTGATCATCCCCTTCGCCGCCACCGGGCTCGGCATTTTCCTCCTCCGCCAGCAGTTCATGACCATCCCCTCCGAGCTCCGGGATGCCGCCGCGATGGATGGCTACGGCCACCTGCGCTTCCTCTGGTCCGTCGGGATCCCGCTCGCCCGGCCCGCCATTGGTTCGCTGGCCGTGTTCTCCTTCCTCTCCGCCTGGAACCAGTACCTCTGGCCCCTCCTCGTCACCAACAACGATGACTACCGCACCGTTCAAATCGGCCTGTCACTCTTGAGCCGGGGCGAAATCGATCGCGTCAACGTGGTCATGGCAGGCACGATCATCGCGCTCCTGCCCACACTCATCCTGCTGCTCGTCTTCCAGCGGCAGCTCGTCCGAGGTCTGACCGCAGGCGCGGTCAAAGGTTAGGAGGCACTCCATGCACCGGCCCACACGATTCTTTACCGCGCTCGTCGCAGTCCTTGCCCTCACGCTCTTGCCTGCGTGCGGCGACGACGACAACGGCGGCGACGAGACGCCCGGCCCCGGCACCACGCCGGTCACGCCCACCTCCGTCCCCACCCGCCCGCCATTCGATATCACCAGCCCGGTGACGATCGACTTCTGGCATTCGATGACCGCCTCCAACGCGACCACCCTCGAAGCGCTTGTGAAGGAGTTCGATGCGGCCGAGCCCAACATCTCCGTGAACCTGGTCTTCCAGGGCTCCTACACCGATGCGTTCAACAAGCTCGTCGCGCTCGGCATCAATGCCGCCGATGCGCCCGCGCTCGTCCAGCTCGAAGACGTGCTCACCCAGACCATGGCCGACAGCAAGAAGACGGTGCCCATTCAGGAGTTCATCAACCGCGACAAGTTCGACACCTCGGCCTTCCTGCCCCAGGTGCGCGACTACTACACGCTCGATGGTTCACTCGTTTCGATGCCGTTCAACGTGTCGAACCCGATCATGTTCTACGACGCGAAGGCCTGGCGCGCCGCCGGCCTCGACCCCGCCAACCCCCCGAAGGACTTCGACGAGCTCGCGAAGGCCTGCGACGCGCTCATGATCAAGGAAGGCGACCGCGTCAAGCGGCACTGCATCGCCATGGACATCTCGTCGTGGTACTTCGAACAGTGGCTCGCCAAGCAGGATGCCCTCCTCGTGAACAACGGCAACGGCCGCGAGGGCCGCGCAACCGAGGCGGTGTTCAATTCGCCCGAAGGCCTCCGCGTCTTCAAGTGGTGGGCCGACGGCGTCAGGAACGGCCTCATCCTCAACGTGGGGATCAATCCCGCGGGCCCCGATGCGTTGCTCTCACTCGTCAACCCCGATGGCGGGGCGGCGATCGCCATCCAGAGCTCAGCCAATCTGCGCTCGGTGGTCGACTTCCTCGAATCGAACCCGACCCTCGGCGTGGAGCTCGCGGCGGGCGCCCTCCCCGCGCCCACGCCCGGTGGCCAGGGCATGGTCATCGGCGGCGCGTCGCTCTGGATTCCGGCGACCGGCCAGACCGCCAAGGAAGAAGCCGCCTGGCGGCTCGCCCAGTTCCTGGTCAGCACCGAATCGCAGGCGAAGTGGCATGCCGGCAGCGGGTACTTCCCTCTCCGCGCCGATAGCCTCGAGACGCAAACCGTCCAGGAGCTCTACAAGAGCTACCCGCAGTTCCGCGTGCTCGCCGCGGAGCTCGAAACCACGCCCAATACCCGGGCCACCCAGGGCGCGCTCATCGGCCCCTCCCCGCAGGTCCGCGCCGCCATTGCGACCGCGATCGAGGAGATGGTCCTCGGGCGTTCCACCGCCGAAGAGGCGCTCGAAAAGGCCGCCCGCGAAGCCACGAGCGAACTCGAACGCTACAACCGCGTCGTGGCCCGCTAGCCCGCCACGGATCACCCGTGGGCAAGCCCCAATTCGGTCGCCACGGATGCCAGCCGGCGATCGTGGGTCCAGAGCTGGAGGTCGCCTCCGAGCGCGCATGAGGCCAGCAGGTGGACATCGATCAGGCCGATGCCCCGCCCCATGAGCGCCCGGGACTCGATGAACCCGAGGACCTCGTCGCTGGTGGCCACGGGCGCTCCGTGCAGGGCCTGGAGCAGCGGCAGGATTTCACCGCGGCGAACCAGGTTGCCGCAGGCCAGCTCGCCGATCACAAAGGGGTGCACGGCCACCAGTCCCCGTTCGAGTAGCCGGGCCAGCTCCTCGTTGCCGGCCCGCAGGTGGTCGACCCACACGGAGGTGTCGGCCAGGATCACGCGGTGCCGGTTCTCCTCCGGGGGGTGTCTTCGATCCCGGGCTCGGCGCCGCCCAGGCGGGCGAGCCGGCGCGCGCTCTCGAGCTCGATCAGGGCTTCCAGCGCCGCGCGAAGGAGTGCCCCGCGTTCTTCCACGCCGGAGAGGCGCCTGGCGCGTTCAAGCAGGTCGTCGTCGAGGGTGACGGTGGTGCGCATGGGGCTTCCCTGCGATGCAAGGACCTGCATCACTTGATGCGCCGTATGATACACCCGGTGTGCGTGTCAGCCCGCCTGCTGCCGCCTGAGGCCCCCGAACAGCGGCCCGTACGCGCGCGGCAAGCGCCGCCAGGACCACCCTCATCAGCCCCGGAGGCCCGCGCGAGCGACAATGAACCCTCCGCGCCGGCGTCCGCTGGCACCTTCAGCCGGAACGGCCGAGCGGCGCCTTTCGCTTGTCCGGGCGGGCCGCCAGTGCGACGATTCGCCCCACATGAACGTACAGGCCGGAGGCCACCGCCCTTGAGACTCCCCGTTGAAGAAGGTTACTTCCGTCTCCCCGATGACCCGGAGGCCCCACCGGTCCTCCTCGGCTCGTATAGCCCCGCCGCGAAGACGTACTTCTGGCCCCGCCGCATGCGCTGCCCCATCACCCTCGAACCGGTCGAGGACTGCGAGCTCTCCACCGAAGGCGTTATCTACTCCTGGACCTTCGTCATCATGCCCTGGATCGGGAGCATGGAGATGGACTCCGGCGGTGGCTTTGGCGCCGCCCAGGTCGACCTGCCCGAGGGCGTCCGCGTCCAGGCCCCGCTCGAAGGCAAAATGGGCGACTGGGAGATCGGCCAGCCCGTGCGCCTCGTTTCGCGCGTCGTCGGCAAGGATGAAGCCGGCAACGACCTCTGCACGATCGCGTTCCGCCTCAAGGAGCAACCCCGATGACCATGCAACGCGAAGTTTTCGTTATCGGTGTCGGGATGCACCGCTTCGGCAAGCACGACGTGCCCCGCCGCGCCATGCATTACGCGGCCGGCATCGCCGCCCTCGAAGATGCGAACATCTCGTTCCGCGATGTGGGCGCGCTCTACAGCGGCTACATCGGCGGCAGCATGCTCGATGGCGTCACCTTCGCGAAGGACCTCGGGCTCACCGGCCTGCCCGTGGTCCACGTTGAAAACGCCTCGGCCACCGGCTCCTCGGCCTTCCGCGAAGCGGTGATGGCCGTCGCCGGGGGCAACAGCGAAGTCGCCATGGCGATCGGGTTCGATGGCCGCCTCGGGAACACGACAGCCGCCGCCGGCCCCCGCCGCCCGACGATGGATTCGAACCTGCTCCCGGCCGCCTTCTTCGCCTTCTGGGCCGTCCGGCGCATGCACGACAACGGAACCACGGTCGAGACGTTCGCGAAGATCGCGGCCAAGAACTGGAACCACGCCCGCTTCAACAAGTTCGCCGAACGCCAGGCCGAACAGGAGATCACACCCGAGAAGGTGCTCGCCGCGCCCATGGTGGCCTATCCCCACACCGCGATGATGGCCTGCGGTGCCGGGGCGGGTGCCGCGGCTGCCATCGTCGCCACGCGCGAAGTGGCCGAGCGGCTGGCGAACGGCCGCCCGCTGGTGAAGGTGGTCGCCTCGCAGATGCAGTCGGAGCGGTACCAGCCCGGCCATGTCTTCCTCGGCGCCGTGGTCGGTCCTTCGGAATCGACCCGGATCACGGCCAACCTGGCCTACGAGGAGGCCGGTCTCGGCCCGCAAGACCTCAGCCTCGTCCACGTGCACGACGCCTTCCCCATCGAGGAGCTGATGTACTACGAGCTCCTCGGCATCTGCCCCGACGGCGAAGGCGACCGCCTGGTGGCCGAGGGCGCGACAGCCATCGGCGGCCGCATCCCCTTCTCGACCGACGGCGGGCTCATCGGCCGGGGGCATCCCGGCGGCCCCACCGGGCTCGCCCAGATCTGGGACGTCACCCAGCAACTGCGGGGCGAATCGGGAGTCCGCCAGGTCGAGGGCGCCCGCGCCGGTCTCGCGCACATGATGGGCGCCGGCTCGGTGTGCGTGGTCCACATCCTCCAGCGCGAGTAACTACCGTAATCACTACCGTAATGAATAGGGAAGAGGGAGCAAGTCCCCACTCCCTGGCCTTCACCGGTTGCCGGTCGACGCGCGGCGGAAGGCCGCCTCGCGTTTACGGGTGGGAAGGCGTCGGCTTGCCAGCGCCACCTCTTCCTGGAGACCACGCCGGCCTGCCACCGCGCACGGTACTCGAACAGCTCGAAATCGTCCCCGCTCCACGAAAACTCAACGCGAAAGGGCGCACGGCGCACGAGTCGCCCAAGGCCACCCGCCCCGCCTCAACCCCCGCGGGTTGAGACGGCGAAAAGGCCGCCGAGCGTGCGCCGCATGACCGCCGCGATAGCCCGCTGATCCAGCCCGCGCGCCACCAGCAGGTCGTACACCTCGAACGAGCAGGCGGCATCGGCGGCGGCCAGGACTTCGGACCGGGCCGCCGGTGCGAGGGCGTCGAGCTCGCGGGCGAACTGGAGTTCGACCTGGAGCGCGTACAGCTGGCGGCTCTGCTCGATCTGCTCGGCGAGGACCGGGGAGAATGGCGCCCGCAGCCGGGCGACGCGCGCCGCCGGGCCGAGCGCCCGGAAGAGCGCCACGCGCTGCCCGGCCATGCTGGCGATGCGGTGGTCGAGCGGGCCTTCGCCTACATCTGCGATCTCGACCAGGTGCCAGACGCGCTGCTGCTGGCGCTCGATCGCCGTGCGGGTCAGGTCGTCGCCGTCATCGAAATAGCGGAAAACGGAGCGGCGCGAGACCCCGGACCGCTCGGCGACGAGCTCCGCGCCGGGGTGGAGGTTGCCCTCGGCGTAGAGGTCGAGCAGGGCATCGACGACCGCCAGGCGGTTGCGCTCGCGGGAGGCGCGCCGCCCATCGATCCGCCCCTCGGCCGGGGATGTAGGTCCAGCCATGGAGGCATTGTTCGGCCCGGAGGGTGCGGCCGCAAGAGCATCTGGCACTGGCAGTGTCGCCAATGCCGTGGGCTACGATCCGGCCTCGCGGGCCGCCGCCCGCTCCCGCGGCGGGATGAGGATGCGCGCGGCCGGTATCGTCTCGCCCTCGGCGAGAAGCCTCCCTTCGCGCATGTGGATAACCCGGTCCGCACAGGCCGCCACCGTAGGGTCGTGGGTGACGAGGAGGATGGTGAGGTGGCGCTCGCGGCGGAGGCGGTCGAACAGGTCCATCACGCTCTCGGCGGAGCCGGCGTCGAGCGCTCCGGTTGGCTCATCGGCGAGGAGGATGGAGGGGCCGTTGGCGAGCGCCCGGGCGATGGCCACGCGCTGGCGTTCGCCGCCGGAAAGCTCGGGCGGCCGCAGCCTGGTGCGGGCGCCCAGGCCGACGCTTTCGAGCAACTCATGCGCGCGCCGGGTGCCTTCCCGGCGGCTCACGCGGGTGGGCACCATGGCGACCTGCACGTTCTGGAGCGCGCTCAGGTTGGGGAGCAGGTTGTGGAGCTGGAAGACCAGGCCCACCTCGTGGCTGCGATAGTGGTCGAGGTTGCCATACGCGCGGAGGTTGCGGCCGTGCACCAGGATGTCGCCGGTAGTCGGCTCATCGAGCGCGGCGAGGAGGTGCAGGAGCGTGGATTTGCCCGAGCCAGACGGACCCGTCAGGGCGACCCATTCGCCCGCGCTGATCTGGAAGCTGACATCGTCGACAGCCCGGATGCCGGAATCGGCGAAAACCTTGCTGAGATGGCGGGTCTCGATTGCCGGGGCCGCGGCGGGCTCACTCATGGCGAATCGCCGTGAGTGGCCGGAGGAGCGCCGCGCGCAGGGCCGGGTAGAACGCGCCGATGATGGCCATGCCAAACGTAATCGACAGGGCCCGCCCGAACACGTCGGAACTGTACGACGGAGAGAACACTCCGCGCAGCGTTGGCACATCCTGGAGGAACTGGACCGCGAGGAAGCCCAGGGCGACCCCCACTATGGCCCCTCCCACGGTCACCATGAATGCCTCCGCGAGGACGTAGATGAGGATGCGCTGGCGCGACCATCCAACCGAGCGGAGGACGCCGAATTCGCGTGTCCGTTCGAACACCGAGAGGCTCATCATGTTCAGCACATTGGCCGCGCCGATGACGAGCGCGAGCGCCGAGACACCGGTGTTCGCGGCGCTCAGCAGCTCCAGGTTGCGGTCGACCTGGCCGAAGTCGGATTCCGTGCGGATGGTCGCGAGCTGAGGGAGCGCCTCCTCGATGCGGGCGCGAGCGGCCTCGATCTGCGCTTCGTCCTCGACCTGCACGAAGGCGAGCGTGATCGTACCCGGCTTGCGGAGCCGTGCCTGGAACGGCACCAGTGGCAGCATTGAGGCGGCATCGCCGAAGACCTGGCCGGTGCTGTAGATGCCCACGATGGTGTACGCGTCGTCCCCGAGCTGGATGGTGTCGCCGATGGTCTTGTCGAGGTCGCGCGCCGCGCGATAGCCCAGGATGAGCTCGTCCGGGGCGTTGGCATCGAAGATCCGGCCGGCGATCAGGCTGACGCCGAAAGGCTCGGCATCCTCGGGCTCTATGCCGATGCGGAGGAAGAAGGGCCGCTCCGCATCGAGGTAGACGGGCTCGACCAGCACCCCGATGGCATTCTTGACGGCGGGATCTTGCTGGATAGTCGCGAGGTCCTTCTCGTCGATGGAGCTATTGAGCACATCGCTCACGTTCTTTTCGGCGATGCTGAAATCGGCCTTGCCGGTCTCGAGGATAGAGATCGCGGTCTCGCGGAGGCTGTGGGTGAGGATGCCCATCGCCACGACGGTCATGATGGTGACGGCAATGGTGAGGCCCGTGAGCACCGTCCGCATCTTGCGTGTGTACACGTTCTCGAAGATGAGCTGGACGAAGAACACGGACACCCCCAATTCGTGGTCCGGGCGGCAAGGCTCGCGGTCAACGCCGGAGGGTATGGACTCCGTCGGTGCTGGTGCTCGAGGTAAGCGTCAGGCCAAGCGGAAGATCCCGGACGTTGTTGCGGTCGATCACCTGGTTGACCACGGTGGTGCCGAGCCATGGCGGGAGGTTCCCCGCCTTGAGCTCGTCGACGATGATCCGGTTCTGGCCGCCGCTGACATCGAGGTAGCCGCGCACGACGATGGAGACATCGCGCCCGAGCACGTTGACCTTGCCCTTCGCCTCGGCCATGCCATCGGGGCAAAAATAGACTTGCAGGTCCTTGATGGCCACGTCGCGCTCTTCGAGGTAGGCGACGCCGCGTGACGTCGCTTCGGGCTCGGTGATGGCCATGGCCGCGCCGGGGCCGGCCGCCTTGAAGTCATCCCACTTGGCCTGGAGCGAATCCACCGCGCCCTGGCTGACGGGCGAGCGGCGGTCGACGCAGGCCGCGGGGTCGCCGGTGGCAATGAGGATGCCGATCAGGATGACGAGTCCACCCGTGAGTCCGACGAGGGTGACCAGGATGCGCGTGATCCAGGTGAGGATCGACGTTCCCCCCTGGACGGCACCCGGGATGGCCGCCCCCGGAATGGGCGTGGGGAACGGTGGGGTCGCGCCAGCTGGTGGCTGGATGGGCGGTGGGGGTGGAGGGGCTGGTGGCGCCGCCGGGGCGCCGCCCGGGGGTGTGCCAAGTGGCGAGGATGTTGGGGTCCAGCCGCCGGCAGGTGGCGCGCCGCCCGGAGTCGCGCCAGCAGGCGGTGGCGTGCCAGGGGTTGGCGGCGCGGGCGCGCCCGGAGGCGGGCCGGAGGGCGTGCCAAGCGGGCTCGATGTGGGTGTCCAGCCCTGGCCCGGAGGTGTGGGCATGCCGCCAGGAGGGGTGGCTGGTGGCGCTCCGGCCGGTGGTGGTGTTGCGGCCGGCGGGGTGGCCGCTGGAGGAGGTGCGGCCGGCGGTGGCGCCGCTCCCGCACCGGGGACGGCGGGGGCCCCCCCCGGCCGAGCGCCCCCCCCGGGGCAGGGCCCGCCCCCCCGCGCCGCGCCCCGGAGGGCCCCCCCCCCCGCGCCCC
>DAOKYT010000065.1:0-15082 GCA_035326025.1 Tepidiformaceae bacterium | reverse complement strand
ATCGAGCAGGACACGGCCGCTCATGGGCTTCTTGAGGCGGGACATGCCGCGCAGGAGGGTGCTCTTCCCGCTTCCGTTCGGGCCAACGATTGAAACCATCTCCCCGGGTTCGACGGCGAACGATACGCCATCGACGGCGACGCGGCCGTTGTAGCTCAGGCGGACATCATCCACGGTGAGTTTCATTCGCGGAACCTCACCAGGTAGAGCAGAAACGGCGCGCCGATCCCGGCGGTGATGATGCCCATCGGTACCTCCGAGGGGCTGATCACCAGGCGGGCGGCCAGGTCGGCCCCCGAGACCAGGATCGCCCCGTAGAGCGCAGCGACCGGGATGAGGAGGCGGTTATCGTGGCCGACCGAATATCGCGCCAGGTGCGGGCACACGAGCCCCACGAAGCTCACCAGGCCGGCAACCGAGACGGCCGCCGCCGTGAGAATCCCGACGACGGCCAGCACGAGGAGGCGGGTACGATCGGTGAGGACGCCGAGGCCCGCGGCCACATCGTCGCCGAGGGCAAGCACGTTGAGCCTCCCGGCAAGCAGAAACGCGCCAATCAGCCCCGGAGCGGCATAGGGGAGCATTGCCCGGAAATCGCGCCACTCGGAACCGTACATGCCCCCGGCCAGGAAGCCGAGGCTCGTCTGCAGAAACGTGCGCGAACTGGAAAGCAGCCCGACGATGGCCGCGCCAAAGAACGCGGAGAGCGCGACCCCGGCAAGCGCGAGCCGGACTGGCGAGACCGCGCCGCGCCAGGCGATCACGTAGAGAATGCCGGCGCCGCCGAGCCCTCCGGCCGTGCAGGCCATGGCAATGCCCCACTGGGGGACCTGCGGGTTGGCGACGATCACGGCGGCGCTGGCGAGCCCGGATGCGGCCGTCACACCAAGGATCGTGGGGTCGGCGAGCGGGTTGCGCGTCACGCCCTGGAGCAGGGCACCCGCGGCGGCGAGCGACGCACCCACGAACATCGCATCGACAACCCGGGGGAAGCGGATCTGCCAGACCACGTTCCGGGCGAAGACATCGGATTCGGACGTGAGCCCCGACCACGCCTCGCCCAACGAGAGGGTGATTGCGCCGTACATCAGGCTGGCGAACGCCACACCGCACAGCACGATCACGGCAAGAGCGAACACCATTGCCGGGCGATTGGACGAACGGAAAGCGGAGCGCCTTGCGAGCGCCCCGCCTTCGCGCGTTGTCGGAGCGGTCATCCGGGTCATGGTAACCGCTGTCCTGTTCTCCGGCCCGGCCGGCTAGTTCGCAGACCCCATGACGGCGCCGGCGACGACCTTGAACGCCTCGGCGATGCGCGGGCCCGGGGCCTGGAGGAAGATTTGCACGTCGGCATCGACCACGTGGTTCTGCGTGACTGCCTTCAGGCCGCGGAACGGGGGAATCGTGGGGATGAGCTCGGCCAGGCGCGGCGCGGGCGGCGGCGCGGGCGTGATGGCGAAGATGAAGTCGGGGTTGAATTCCACGAGCTTCTCGGCGGCCAGTGTCGTGTAGCCCGGGAAGGGGCCCGAATCGGGCTGCGGCGCGGCGGGGTTCGAGATCCCGAGCTGCTTCAGGATGTCACCGGCGAAGCTCGCATCCTTGGCTGCATAGAGCGTGTTGTCGCGATCGGCGATGAGCGCGACGGCCGAAACCTGCTTGCCGGCGATGGCCGCCTTCGCCTCGTCGCGCGCCTTCGTGATGTCCGCGATCACCGTTTCCGTGGTCGCCTGCGCATCGAGCACCTCGCCCATGAGGGTCAGCCCATCGAGCACGTGCTGGTAGCTGTCGGCCCCGGCGAAGATCACCGGCACGGGGAGCTGTTCGATCGGCTGGCGCAGGTTGGGTTGCGCGTGGATGACCGAGTCAGCGACGATCAGGTCGGGCTTGAGCGCCAGGATCGCCTCGAAGTTTGGCTGGTAGGCGGTGCCGACGTCCGTTGCCGCCTTGGCCGCCTCCGGGTAGTCGACCGAGGAGGTGCGGCCGGCAACCTCTCCACCCGCGGCGTAGACAAGCTCGGTCGCGGTTGGGCTGAGGGCGACGATCGTTTCGGGCTTCGCCTTGATTTCCACCTCGCGGCCGAGCAGGTCGGTCACCTTCACCGGGTAGGCCGCGGCGGGAGTGGTTGCGCTAGGCGATGCCGCCGTCGTCGCCTGGGCGGCCGGGGTCGTCGCTTCAGCTGCCGGCGTGGGCTCGTCGTCGTCATCTCCGCCGCACGCCACGGCGGCGAACAGCGCCACGATGGCAACGGCCGGGAGGAGGAGCCGGACCCGGCGTGTGAGCAAATCTCTCATACTTAGCAAGATTCCTTTTCTTTCGCCGATTGGCGAGGTTTAGGCTAGTATAGCGTCGCTCGCCGTTCGGTCACGCCGCGGTCAGGGCTCATCCCATCGCCCCGGAGAACGCCACATGGGAGACGCCGTCTTCTATATCCCGATCGCCACCACCGTCCTCTCAGCCGCGTTCGCGACGGTGGTCCTGAGGCGGTGGCGTGAAAAAGGCGATGCTCCCCACCTCCTCTGGTGGGGAGCCGGCATCGTCCTCTTCGGCGTTGGCACCTTCATGGAGGGCTGGACGGCCGTGTTCGGCTGGAACGAGGGCATCTTCCGTTCGTGGTACATCTCCGGCGCACTGCTGGGCGGCGCGCCCCTGGCCCAGGGCACGGTCTATCTCCTGCTGGGGAGGAGGGCCGCCAACCGGCTGGCGCTGGCACTGGCGATCTACGTGGCGATCGCGTCGGTCTTCGTATTGCTTACGCCGGTGAACGCGGCGCTGGCGGATGAGAAGAAGCTCTCGGGTGAGGTCATCGAATGGAGCTGGGTGCGCGCCTTCAGCCCCCTGGTGAACACCTACGCGTTCATCTTTCTTGTGGGGGGCGCGGTGGCCTCGGCGGTGCGCTACCGCGAAGGAGGCGACTCCACCCGGGTGCTGGCAAACATCCTCATCGCCGCCGGCGCCATCCTCCCGGGCATTGGCGGCAGCTTCACGCGCGCCGGATACACCGAGGTGCTGTACGTGACCGAGTTCGCCGGCATCATCCTCATCTTCATCGGCTACCGCTTCAGCACGCGCGGCCGGCCGGCCATGGCGCCGGCAGGCGAAGGAACCGCCGGATTGAGCGCCACCGCTTGAGCTCACTGCGCGCTTCTGGCCCGCATGGCAGGATGATAGAGACATCCATCCCGCGAGGCGCAACGTGACCCACCCCGAACTGCCCAACCTCCCCGGTTCGCCCAGGGAACTCGAAGGCGTCGAAAAGGCGCTCCTCGCGCTCTCTTACGGGGTGCACGTCATCGGCTCCCGCCGCAGCGATGGGACGCTGAACGCGATGCTCGCCGACTGGGTGATGCAAACCTCGTTCAAGCCGCGGCTGGTCGCCGTGTCCATCGAGAACGATGCGCGCACGCTGCGATTCATCCGCGAGACGGGCGTGTTCACGATCAACCTGCTGCATGAAAAGGACGGACACGAGATCGCGCGCAAGGTCGTCATGCCCTCTGAGGCGAAGAAGGTGCGAGGCCGGTCGGAGGCAGCAGCAGCCCAGGTGATCGATAAGCTGGCTGACATCGCCCATGCGCTCCATGACAATGGCTGCCCCGTGCTCGACGATGCACTCGGCTGGATCGCCTGTGAGGTGGAGCAGATGGTCACCACCGGCGACCACACCATCGTGGTGGGGCGCTGTACCGACGGCGAACGGCTGCGCGCCGGCGACATGCTTATCGAGCGCGACCTGGGCTGGGAGTACGGCGGATAGGGACGGTGCGATCCGCTCAATCGGGGACGTAAACCACCGGGAGCAACCGGGGTGGGCGTATCCCGCAGAGAGCCCGTTGTTCATGGAGCGCACGTTGGTTGCGCCGGAGGTGGAGATCGGCCACCGCCCGTTCGGGCAGATCCAGCGGGTGGCGTGAATGGCGAGGGCGGTGGCAAGGCCGCGGCGACGATGCGAGGCGGGGCTCGCTGGAATCGGACGGGCGCCCAACGATGGTCAGCGCGTTGGATTCGAATGCGCGGGTTGCAACCGAATTGCGTGGCGAAGATGCGCTTCAACGCTGCGGCGGACCGTTGCACCAGCATCCGCGCCATTAGCGGCGAGGCCTCGCGATGACGGACCTGTGCCGCGGCCCGGCCGGCGTTATTGGGCGAACAGGGCGGGCAGGGAGAGCTCGAAGCCCTCTACCTCGAACCCGGCATCGTCGCTCGTGAGCACATCTCCGTGCGTGTACGTGTGCGCATCGCCGCCAGGCCGGTGCACCGTGATCGAGCGATTCCGGGGACGCACGATCCACACGCGCTTCGCGCCGGCGTCGAAGTACTCCTCGACCTTCCGGGCGACGTCGGGTTCGCGGTCCTCTGGCGACATGATCTCGATCGCGAGGTCTGGCGCGCCTTCGACAAATCGGTCGCCGGGCACGGCCGGGAGCCGACCGGCAGACAAAAACGAAACATCGGGCGCCCGCACCGTATCCGGACCCCTCGCGAGGCGGTGGCCCAACTCGATGTGCACGCGGCCCAGCCGTCGCGGCTTCACAAATCCCAGGATGCTGGCCGCGAGTTCCGCGGCAAGGGCGGCATGCCGCTCACCTACAGGCATGTCTGAAACCACCCTCCCTTCGACGAGTTCCAGGCGCCCGCCGTGGGAAGGCTCGGGGAGCTCCCAGAACTCCTCGGCCGTGAGGATGGTCTCTGACTTCGGGCTCGCGCTCATGGCTGCATGATATCAGTCGCGCGGGAGACCGAGGCCCCGGGTCGCGATGATATTCCGCTGGATCTCGCTCGAGCCGCTGTAAATAAGCGGCGCGACGTTGACCAGGTGACCTTTCTCCATCACACCGTGCATGGCGGCCCACTTCGAGTCGGGCTCGAGCGCCCCGGCGAGGCCAAGCTGGTTCACGCCGAAGTTCGTGATGCGTGCGGCAAGCTCGGTCGCGAACACCTTGATGACCGATGCCTCGTAGTTCGCGACTCGCCCTGCTTCCTGCATCCACGCGGTGCGGTAGCTCAACAGCCGCCCCGTTTCGTTCGCGAGCCACAGGTCGGCGAGGCGATGGCGGAGGATGTCGCGGTACGGTCCGCCCGGCTTCCGCTCGCGCATATCGGCGATGAGCATTTCAAGCGTTCGCTGATTGGCGGCGATGGATGCCACATTGGAACGCTCGAAGTCGAGCAGGGTCATGGCCACGTACCAGCCGTTGTTTTCCTCGCCCACGCGGTTGCGAACGGGTACCCGCACATCTTCGAAGAAGACCTCGTTGAATTCGTGGTAGCCGGCCATATTGATGATTGGGCGTACGGTGATGCCCGGCGATTTCATGTCGACGAGGAGGAAGGAGATGCCCTTGTGCTTCGGGGCATCGGGGTTGGAGCGCACCAGGAGGAAGCACCAGTCGGCGTGGTGGGCGCCGGTCGTCCAGATCTTCTGGCCGTTCACGATGTAGTCGTCTCCATCGCGGACGGCGCGCGTTTGGAGGCTGGCGAGGTCGGACCCGGCCCCGGGTTCGCTATATCCCTGGCACCAGGTGACCTCGGCGTTGGTAATGCGCGGCAGGTGTTCCTTCTTCTGCTCTTCGCTCCCGTGGACGATGAGTGTCGGACCGATCATGCCGACGTTGAAGACGCGGCCGCCGTCCGGCGCGCCGGCATAGGAAAGCTCCTCGCTGAAGATCATCTGCTTGATGTGCGACCACGCGAGTCCGCCGTACTCCTTCGGCCAGGCGGGGGCCACCCAGCCCCGGGCCGCGAGCTTCTTCATGAATGCCATCTGCTCGGGCCAGCTGTCCTGGCTGGTGAGCCGCAACGGACGAGAACCCCGGTCTTCGGGCAGGGCATCCTTCAGGAACGCGCGCACCTCGGCGCGGAGGGCGTTGTGTTCTTCGGAAAACTTAAAGTCCATGTTCTTCCTCCATGTGTTCACGACGCGACTTCTCACCGGGCAGGTTACCGCACGGTAAGTACCGGTGTCAGGCCCTCGCGTGCGCAGCTGGTTAGACTGGGACGAACAAATCGGAGCCGGGGGGACACCGATGCCGGAGCCATCGGCCAGCGGACTAAAGATCTTCTTCGACGTGGACAACACGATCATCACGTGGGACGTGAGGCTCCGGCCGGGTGTGCACGAGATCTTCCGCCAGCTCCGGAGCGAAGGGCACACCCTCTATCTCTGGAGCGGCATGGGCCCGCGCTGGGAAGTCGTGAAGCGCTTCGAGCTGCACGAGCACATCACTGACTGTTTCTGGAAGCCGCTGACGGACCACCACGCGCGCATCAAGGAGCTCGGGATCCCCGTCTGGCCGGATTATGTCATCGACGACCACGCCGAGATCCTCCAGGCGTTCACCGGGCTTCACGTACCCGAACCGCGGCTGCCGCTTGAACGGGACCGCGAGATGTGGCGCGTGTACGACGAGATCCAGCGGTTCATCGCAAGCCGGCGGTAATCGGCGTGGGCGGCTTCATCCTGGTCCGGCGCGCCAGGCCAGAGGTGGTGCCCGGCGCCTGGCTGGCCCCGTGGCAACCCGGCAGGCGAGCACTGGAAGATTCTGTGCTGCTGGCGCATGCGCCGCCGGGGGACGCTGGCGCCGGGGTGCTCGCCCCGAGGCGCGGCCTCGATGTCATCGACGATGCGCGCTTCCGCGAGGTGGAGGAGGGGACCGGGGGATCGACGACTGCCGGTCGCTTGCGGCCAGCTGCCTCGCACCGTGGTGCGACGGGAGAGGCCGCGGACCTTGCCGGGTGCGGGCGCCTGGACCTCGGGAGCGGTGAACCGCGCGGCCTGTAGCGGGGCGGGCAGCCGGCGGGCTCACTCGCCTTGAGGGCTACTCGATCATCCCGTTCGCTTCGAGCTGCTGCTTCAGCGAGTCCAGCGAGGGGACGGGCTTTCCGTTGAGCGAATCGAGCGCGTCGATGACGTCGTCGCTGGCGTTCCCGTTGAACGCGAGGTCCACGAGATCCTGCCGGTCGGGCTGGAGGCCTGCCTCGAACAGGTGCTTCACCAGCGCTTCGACTTCGTTCCAGGGTGCTTTGGCCATGTGATACTCCTTGGGGCGTGGGGAAGGGAGGCCAGGCTGGCCTTCCACGAGGGTCGCGGGGTCTACTTGGAGAAGATGTCGCCCTGGAGCGGCTTGTCGTAGTCGATGTACGGCGGCCAGAGCGACTCAAGCTCCTTGCGGATGGGGTCGCCCTCGGGCAGGTAGCGTTGGAACTGCGGCTCCACATCGCGCCGGATCCAGCCCTTGCCGATCGTGTCCTGCTTGATCTTGTCCTGCAGGAGCATGAGCCCGGTCAAGAGGGATTCGGGACGCGGTGGGCAGCCGGGGACATACACGTCGACCGGGACGAGGATGTTCACGCCAGGCGTCACGCTGTAGGCGTAGGCGAAGGGGCCGCCCATGATGGCGCAGCCGCCCATGGCGAGCGCCCACTTTGGCTCGGGCATCTGGAGCCAGATGCGGCGGACAGCGGGGGCGATCTTCCAGGTCACCGTGCCGGGCACGATGAGCAGGTCGGCCTGGCGCGGAGATGCGCGGAAGATCTCGGCGCCAAAGCGCGCGATGTCGTAGCGCGGCGTCGCGGTGGCAATCATCTCCATGGCGCAGCAGGCCAGGCCGAACATGCAGGGCCAGAGCGAGGAACGCCGGGCCCAGTTCACCACCTGGTCGACACTGGTGACGAGGATGTTCTGCTGGACCTCCTCCTCGACGTCGCCATCGAGTCTGAGCGGGAGGGGCTGGTAGACTTTGTTTGCCTGTGGCATTGCTGGTGCAGTCTATCACAAGGGGCGCGCGGGAACGCGAGCCCCGGTGTACGGAACCGGTGCCGAGGCGCAGCCTAGCGCGAGCGGCTCATGTGGACCTGGCCATCGTTGATCGGCTCATCGATGAACAGCTCGCCGTTGCGAATCTTGATGTTGTAGCCGCAGTCCGGGTTGGTGCAGACCCACGCCTTGAAGTGGATCGGTGCCCCCTGGCTGCCGAAGTCAGAAAACGGGACCAGATCGCCGTAGTCGCACTTACGGCATTTTGGAAACTGGTACATCCCACCCTCCCCATGTCGGCGCGGATAGTACGCAAGAAATCGCAACAGGGCAATCAACTGACGGGCGATATCCTCACCCGGAGTGACTCCCGGGACGATCAGGACCGCGACGCGGCCTTCGCCGCCGCCTGCATGTCCGCCAGCAGCAGGTCCATGTCGGCCTGCGGAATCTCGCGGAGGTTGCCCTGGTAGGCGAGCGTCCAGTTCGCCCGTGGCCACCGTTGCGTCCACGTAAACCGGTCGTGGTACGGCTCGGCATCGAGCCAGCGGTCCTCATCGAGGATGACGACCGGTTCGATGTCGCAGCGGTAGGGATACAGTTCGTTCGGTTTCTTGTCGCTCTGCCAGATGCGGGTGTGCTCTTCGACCACGTTCGAGGTGACCCGGCAGATTGCCGCGATCTGCTTCCTGCCAGTGACATAGAAGGCGAGCAGGTCGCCAGGCTGAATGCTGTTGGCCATGTTGCGCCGGGTGCTCTTGAAGCCGTGACGGGTGAAGCCCATCTCGCGGGTCTTGGCGAAGATCTCCGGCCCGCCCACGACCATCCAGTTGCGCGCCATGTCTCCCTCCGTGTGCGCGGGTTCCCGGCCGCTCAGGGCGACCACCTCCCAGTGTAGCCCCGCACGAGCACGTCGGCGCCAAGCGGCTCGACCACCACGTCGCGCAGTTCGACTGGCTGCGGAAGAAGCCCCCGGGGCAGCAGCGGCACGCCCTGGCCGAGCAGGCGCGGGGCGACGTACGCGCGCACCTCGTCGACCAGGTCATCAGCGAAGAAGGCCGCAAGGACGGTCGGTCCACCCTCGGCGATGAGCGAGACGATGTTGCGCTGGCCAAGCGCCGCCAGGAGCTGATGCAGGTTCACGCCGGACTCGTCGTTTTCGAGCTCGAGCACGGTCACGCCGCGGCCGCGAAGCGCCTCCTTCCACTCCCGGGGGGCCCCGGCGGAGGTTGCGGCGATGGTTGGCGCATCGCCGCCGAACACCTGCGCCAGGACCGGCGAGCGCCCGCGCCCATCGAGGACGACGCGGATGGGCTGCCGGGCAGCAGATGTTCCACCGGGCCGCGCGGTGAGCGAGGGGTCATCGGCGATCACCGTCCCGCTGCCCACCAGAATGGCATCGATCCAGGCGCGATCCTCGTGCGCCCGTTCGATGGCACGCGAGCCGGTGAGCCAGCGAATGCCAGCCTCTGGCGCGCCCACCATGCCATCGAGGCTGACCGCGAACTTGGCGATGACATAGGGGCGGCCGGAGCTCCGGAAGCGCAGGTAGGGCCGGAGCAGTTCGGTGATGGCGACGGCCCCATCACCCACCTCGACGGCGATGCCGGCCGCGCGCAACCGGGCGACGCCCGGGCCGCCGACGTGCGGATCGAGGATGCCGACCACCACGCGCGCGACGCCGGCGGCGATGATCGCGTCCGAACAGGGTGGTGTGCGCTTACCTTCAAACGGCACGCACGGTTCGAGGGTGGTGTAGAGGGTGGCGCCCCGTGCATCGACGTTCGCCAGGGCGGCTGCCTCGGCGTGAGGCCCGCCGTAGGGCGAGGTGGCGCCAGTCGAAACAATCCTGCCATCGCGCACGATCACGGCGCCCACCCAGGGGTTGGGGCTCGTGTGGCCGCGGGCCGCGCGGGCGGCGGCAATAGCCGCCTCCATGGGTGGCGACGGTTCGCTCATGGCATCAGCGTATCGAATCGCGGCCGGTCTGGCAGGGGAGCGGCGAGGCATGACCGGGGCTCGTGCCTCATGGAGCGGTGAACCAGCTCCCCGCGATGGTGGCGAAGCGGTTGGGCTGTTCCAGGTTCGCAAGGTGTCCCGCGTCGAGGATCGTCTTCGCCTCGGCCCACTGGAGCTGGCTCTTCCAGAGTCTGCCGTACGCGGGCGGGACTACGCGGTCACCCGCACCGGTCACCACGATGGTGTGCGCGGTTATCCGGGGCAGGCGCTTGATGACGCCCGTATCGCCGAGGGGCCAGAGGAACTTCGCGGCCGCCTTCAAGTCCTTCATCTCCCGCACGGAGTTCTCCAGCGGGTCCACTGTCCCATCCCGGAGGATGAGGTTCTCGCGTCGCGCGGGGTCGGCGAAGAGCACCTCCGTCGCGCGCATGGGGTCCTGGGCGAACGGGTCTTCGCCGCCGAGCTCTTCGGTCCAGATGCCCAGCGGGTTGGCGAGCACCAGCTTTCGAACCCGGTCGGGCCGGATAGCGGCCAGTTCCGCCGCTATCCACGCGCCGATGGAATGGCCGAGCACGTCCACCTGATCGAGCCCGAGGTAGTCGAGGAAATCGACGTAGTGGAGGACAAGGTCGAGGCCGTCGTCGATCTCGTCGAGACCCCCGGACGGCCCCCAGCCCGGGTGGTACGGCGCGATGACGTCGAAGCGCGTGGCGAGCTCGGCGATGGCCGGCTCCCAACCCTGGAGGCCGGCGAGGTGGTGCAGGTAGAGCACCGGCGTACCGGCGCCTCCACGGAAGTAGTGGACCGGCGCCTTGCCCTGGCGGATGACCGCGGTGAGCTGTTCCATCGCTGCTTCCCTCAGGCCTTCACAGAGTCGCGGATGGTGCGGGGTTTCGCCATGCGGCCCGCGTCGAGGGGCTTCGGCGACCAGTGGTCTTCGTAGCCCTCCCAGAGGTGCCGGAGCCTCGGCATCACCTGCTCCGCGAACAGGCGGGTGCTCTTCTCGCACTTGTCGCGAGGCATGTCGCCGATGTGCAGCAGGCAGAGCACGTGCCCAATGCGGAGCGACTTGATCAGGTGCTCCATCTGCCCGGTCACCTGGTCCGGGTCGCCAGCGACGAGGAAGCCGTCGTCGACGCACTGGCGATAGGACTTCCCGGCGGCGCCGCCCGAACTGACGCCCTCCACCGGCGCCCGCGGCTCCGCCCCGATGGCCGCGCCGGGCCGATAGCCGGGCGCACCGGCGAAGCCGGGGTAGACATGCAGGCAGCGATCGAAGAAATAGCGCGCGTGCTGGAAGTAGCTCTCCTCGGCCTCGGCATCGCTCCCGGCGACGATGATGTGCTGCGCAAACGAGCCCTGGTAGGGGTTGAACGGCTTGCCCAGCGCCTCGATGCGGTCCCAGAACCCGGTCAACAACCGGGCGCCACGCTTGAAGCCGTTGAAGCTGAGGCAGCTGTAGTTGTAGCCCTTCCCGGCGCAGAAATCCCACGTTTCGACGGAGCCGCCGGCGGGGATCCAGATCGGCGGATGCGGCCGCTGGATTGGGCGCGGCCAGACATTCACGTAGCGGAGCTTGTTGAACTTGCCGTTCCAGGCGAAGACACCAGGGTCGGTCCACGCGCGGATGATGAGGTCGTGGTTCTCGGCGTAGCGCTCCCGGAGGGTCGCCGGGTTCTGGCCGAAGGCGTAGTTCGTGTCCATCGGCGTGCCAACAGGGAAGCCCGCGATCAAGCGCCCGCCGGAGATGACATCGAGCATCGCCATTTCCTCCGCCACGCGCGTCGGCGGGTTGTAGAGCGCGATCGCCTGACCGAGGAGGACGATGCTGACATCGCGGGTGCGGCGGGCGAGCGTGGCCGCCATGATGGCTGGCGAAGGGATGAGGCCGCAGGCATTGGCGTGGTGTTCGTTCACTCCCACACCATCGAACCCGAGGCCCGCGGCGAATTCGAGCAGGTCCAGGGAATCGTTGTAGACCTGGTGGCCCTTCACCGGGTCATAGAGGCGCGAGTCCACGTCGACCCAGGCGCTCCGGTGATTTTGGCGGAAGTCCTCGGGCAGGCCGGGGTAGGGCATCAGGCTGAACCAGTGGAACTTCACGAAGGCGCTCCCGAAGGCTTGGTCTCGGGCGGGACCCTAAATCCTGCCCAATCCGGCGGAGATGGCCGAATGGCCCCTGGTCCAGGGTCGAGTGGCCCCGGGGTACTATCCGCCGGCTGCCTCCGCGCCAGACTCCCGGGGGGTGGCCTCGGTCCGAACCCTGAAGGAGCAGTGGAGTGCGCCCCGGGCTCGCGAACTCACGACCTCCACGAGAGACGCCCCGGTGCCCGCGAGGACGGCGCGGCGCTCGGCCTCGCAGAATTCCGGGTATTCGCGGACAACCCGGATGATCGGGCAGTGCCGGAGCACGATGAGCCACTCGTCCTCGGCGACGGCCTCGCACTTCGGAAAGAAGCCATGGCGCTCCTTCCCGGCAGTCACCTCGGCGATGCGGCCTTCAACGGTTGAGGCGGTAACGTCCGCGCGGGCCTGCTCCTCCTGCTGCGCGGCGAGGATGTCGAACACCCGGGGCTTGCACTCGGGGTGGGCATCGATGGCGGCGAGCAACGCCACCGAGATGCCGGCATAGCCCTGGGGGAAAAGCTCCTCCCCCAGCGGGGTCAACCGGTACACGTGCGTGGGGCGCCCGGGCCCATCCCGGCGGCGGGTGTGCTTCACAAAGCCGTCGGCCTCCAGGGCATACAGGTGCATGCGCACGGCCGCGATGGAGAGGTAACTTGCGCGCGAGAGCTGCTCGGCGGTGGCTTCACCGCGTTCCTTGATCCCGAGGAGCAGGAGCCGGCGAGTCGAAGGCAGGAGGTCGAGAGGGGTGGGTGGCGGCATGGTCGGTCCCTGGTGCCCCCGAGATGGTGGACGGGGCCGCTCGTGTCCCCGTCCATTATGAGTTCGGCATGGCCCCGTCGCCAGCCGATGGGCGGGGCGCGGGCCCGTGGGGGCATTCATGGGCCCGCATCCCCGCTGCTCGAACAAGAGCCTCACGCGGCGCGGTCGCCGCGGAACGTCTCGCCCTGGGAGTTGTGCGCAAGGACTCCGAAACGTGCGATGAAGTCCCCGAGTTCGGTCGTGCTTGCGGAAAGCGCCTGGGCCTCGCGGGAGATCTCCGACATCTGGGCGGACACCTCCTCGACGCTGGCGGAGACCTGCTGGCTTGCCGCCGCCGACTCCTCGGCGGCGGAGCTGGTATCGGCGACCGCGCCGCCGACCCGCTGGATGGCCGACTTCATATCGCCGGCCAGGCGCGTGGACTCGCGCGCCAGGGTCGTAACCTGTTCGAGTTCGCTCATCAGGCGGGCCGCGGATGCATCGACCGACCCGGAGGCATCGGAGATGCGGCTGATTTCCGCGACGACGAGGTCAACGCTCTCCACAATGCGCGCCAGGGCCTCGCCGGCGGTCTCGGCCCGTCCGGCCCCCATCTCGACGTCGCCGATGCTCTGTTCCATGGCCCGGACGGCCCGTGCGGTCCCGCTCTGGACGCCGGCGATCAGAGAGGCAATCTCCTTCGTGGCAACGGCGGTCCGTTCGGCGAGAGAGCGTACATTCTCGGCGACCACGGCGAAGCCACGGCCCTGTTCACCGGCGCGGGCTGCCTCGATCGCGGCGTTCAAGGCAAGAAGGTTGGTCTGGGCGGCGATGTCATCGATTACCTGCACAATGGCGCCGATCTGCGACCCCTGTTTCCCGAGCTGTTCGACCTCGCCCGCGGTCTGAAGGACGGTGGCACGAATCGTTGCCATCGCGTCGATTGTATGCTGCACGGCGTCAGTCCCCTCGCGAGCCTGCACCAGGGCAGCCTGCCCGCGCTCGGTTGCCGCCCGCGAGGCCACGCCGACACTGGTGAGCGCCTCCCTCACGGCTCCAGTCGCCTCCACCGCCGTCCCGACTGCCGCAAGCTGCCCGGCGGCCGCGGTCGCGACACTTGCGCTCGCGGCGTTGATCTCATCGATCTCAGAACTGAAGGTCGCCATGGCCGCCGTTTGCGTTGTGGCACCGCGGGCCACGTCCGATGCCGCGTTAGCGATCTCGCGGGTTGCCGAATCCACCTCGGAGATCCCGGCACCAAGGTTCCGCAGAGGTGCGCCGAGGGTATCGTGGATGTCAACAAGCTTTTCCAGCACGCCCTCACTGATGAACGTTTCCACGGCGAGGGAGATATCGAGCACGAAGACCTTGGCGAACGCGGCGACGGTGCGTGCCAGGCGCTCCCCCTTGAGATGGCGCGCCAGGATCGGAAACACGAGTTCGATGTAGGTGCCGTAGTTTCCGACGTTCCAGCGCGGTTCGATGTTCAGCCGGGCGTGAGCGGCACCAACCCGCAAGCGGTGTTCGAAGTACTCCTCATCGAAGCGTGCCTCGAGCACCCGGAGGAAATAGTCCTTTTGCGCCGCTTCGAGCCGGGCGCGGGTGGTGCCAGCACCGGCGACCTTCGCCTGCCACTCGGGAAACGTGGCACTGTAATCGTAAAAGGCCCGGACGATGCGATCGGCTTCGGGCCGAAGGTGTTGCGCGGCCTCGTGTATGAGCCGCGCGTCTTCGGCGGTGACCCCGATCCATTTCAGGCGAAGTGCCCGGTCGGCTGAATCAACCTTGAGCCGGTCCGCAAGTCTCGTTGCCATGTTTGACTCCCCATTCCAGGCGAGCCGCGCCGTTTTCCGCACCCCGGCGAGCCCTCGGCGTCGGCGGAACGTGCCGCCCCACTGGAGAGATGCTGCCGGGTCCCGCACGGACAAACCGTGCGATCGCGGAGTTCAGGAGGACGCGCAACTCGTCGTCTCGTACTCCCGTCGGGGCCTGGCCAAACTGACGCGGCATGGATCTCCCCCGCGGAGTGGTTAGGCCGGGTGAGCACGGCCACCATTCCGCTCCGCCATGCTCCTTTTTCGCCTACGGCGCTTACATCAGGGAAGTCCCTCAACCGCGGAATTGCGCAATTTTATCGGGGGATTTTGCGAAACAATGGCTGTTACACGTCTTCCAGCGCCCGGCCCGGACGCCCTGCTGGCGCCTGTCCGTCGAGCGCATCGGCGACCCCGCGCAGCATGGCCGCCGCCGCGTGGCGCCAGCCCCGGTCACGCCGTCCCCGGCGCAAGGCCTGCCGCCGCGCGCCCTCCGCTATCCGTTGCTGGTTGCGCCGCCGCGCATCTTCGTACATCGAAATCGGGTCCTGCAGCATGGCAACGCATCTCCATGGGGGAGTACCGGGACAACGCGGGCACGGGCAAGGCGTAACGCCCGGCTTTCGTGCTCATTCCAGGTGCGGGCGCACGCATGTTCTGGTAGCCTTCCGCCCAGATGGTGCGCTTCCTC
>DAOKYT010000064.1:5993-15600 GCA_035326025.1 Tepidiformaceae bacterium | reverse complement strand
CGCCGAGGGCGGGCACCAGGTCTTCGGAGCCGAGGTTGCCCGCGGCCACGGCCGCTTCGAGCCGGAACTCGCCATCGCCTGAGTAGAGCTGGTCCGCGATGTACTCCACCCATCGCTCCAGGGCGGAGCTTCCCATCGCGCGCACGGCCGAGATCCGCAATTCGCGGTCCCCGGATTCGTAGGCGGCGGCGATGAGGTCGCCCACCCACGGCTCGGCGCAGGGACCGAGCGCTTCGATGGCCGCGGCACGCACCTCGACGGGCTGGGCCGCATCCTCAAAAGCGCGACGGAGCGCCGCGATGGCCCGCTCGCCATCCGTCTTGGGGAGCTGGCCAAGCTGGAGGGCTTCCACATACCGCAGGAGGTTGATCGCTGCCGCGGCGCGCACGCCCGGGGCTGGATCGCTCTCCACGAGGTCGACGAGACGCCGGCCGATGCCCCGGTCGCCAGTCTCCCAGAGGCCCAGGACCGCGCGTTCGCGAACTTCCGCATCGGGGTCCGAGAGCCCGATGCGCCCCAGCTCGACGAAGTCCAGTTCGACGTTGTCTTCGGCCAGTTCGAGAGTTCGAGAAAAGATCTCAGCCCTGCATTCGACCGGGATCTCGAGCCAGTGGCCGCGCAACCACTCGGCCCCCGCACGGTCGAGGTCCGAGAAGAGGGCGAGGTCGGTATCGGTGGGTTGACCCCCGGCGGCGAGATCCGCGATCAGTTGCTCAAGGGCACGCGAGACGGTCACAGCCATGCACCGATCGTACCATCAGTGCTCCCAAGCGGCCTCGCCTTTGAGGGGCCGCGCGAGCAGCCCGGCCATGGCCCCGGCAACCGTGGCCTCGCCCGCCACTACCCGCGCCACCTCCAGCGTGATGGGGAGGTCGACGCCGAGTACCCGCGCGAGGGAGAGGGCCACCGGCGCGGTCGCGGCGCCTTCCACCGTTTCGCCGATCTCGGCGCGGGCCTCGGCCGCTGTGCGTCCCCGCGCGAGGAGCTCGCCGAAGCGCCGGTTGCGGCTCAAGGGCGAAAAGCAGGTCGCCGCGAGATCGCCGACGCCGGCCAGGCCCTGGAAGGTCAGCGCATCGGCACCGCAGGCCACGCCAAGGCGCGTCATCTCCGCGAGTCCGCGCGTCATGATGGAGGCAACAGTGTTGGCGCCGAACTCCAATCCCCAGGCGGCGCCGGCCGCAATCGCGATCACATTCTTGAGGGCGCCGCCGAGCTCGACGCCGGCAACGTCGGCCGAGGTGTACACGCGAAATGCCGGGCCCGCGAGCGCCTGCTGCCATGTGCGCGCGGTCTCGGGCGAACTGCTTGCCACCACGGAGGCGGCTGGCAGCCCGCGGGCGACCTCGTGGGCAAGGTTCGGGCCCGAGAGCACCGCAATCCGCCCTGGGGCCCAGCCTTCGGATTCGAGCACCTGGCTCATGCGGGCGCCGCTTGCGAGCTCGATGCCCTTTGCCGCCGAGAGCAGTGGCAGGTCATGCGAAAGGTGGCTCGCCCGGATCGAGGCGCGAAGGCTCTGAGCGGGAACCGCGACGACCACGCTATCAAGCGGAATGCCGGGGCCCGCGGCCTGAGCGGTGACCCGGGCGCCGAGCCGCAGCTCCGGCAACCGTTCCAGCCCGCGCCGCGCGTCGACTGCCGCTGCCTCGGCCGCGGTGCGGGTGAGGATGACCACGTCGTTGCCCGAGCGTTCCAGGAGGCCGGCGATGGTCACTCCCCAGGAGGTGGCGCCCAGGACGCCGTAGCGAGCCATGTCAGCCGGTCGCCGGGCGGTCTCCGCCCTGGCCTATCCTGGGCTCGGTGCCAGCCAGGAGCCGCCGGATGTTCGGGATATGCTTGTATTCGACCAGCACCGTGGCGAACAGCGAATACCAGGCAAACGACCAGTCGGCCCGGCCAGCCACCGCGGCGCCGACGATGATGGCGGCGCAAACCGGCACGCCAACCACCGACATGACGGACACGTACCGCGTTGCCACGACCAGCACCGCTCCGATCAGCGGGAAGGCGAGGGAAATCAACGGCGCGAGGCCGAGCACGCCACCGTAGGTGCTGGCGACGCCCCGGCCCCCGCGAAAGCCGGCAAACACCGGCCAGATGTGGCCGGCCACGGCAGCCGCGGCCCCGGCCGCCGCCACCTCGTTGCTATCGAACAACAGGCGGCCGGTGAGGGCGGGGACCGCGCCCTTGGCGATGTCCAGGGCCATCACCAATACGGCGGGGATCTTGCCGGCGGTGCGGAGGACGTTGGTGGTGCCGGTCTTGCCACTGCCGGATTCGCGGATATCGCGGCCGAGCCAGAGGTAGCCGACGATGAGCCCCCAGGGGAGCGAGCCAAGCAGGTACCCGAGTGCGATGTTCGCGCCGTATTCGAGGATCACGACCGCGAATCATCCTCCGTGCGGGCCCTGAACACCAGCTTGATGGCCGTGCCCTCGAAGTCATGGGCCTCGCGAATGGCCCGTTCCAGGTAACGGCGGTAGCTGAAGTGCACGAGCGCCGGGTCGTTCACGAAGAGCACAAACGTCGGTGGATCGATGCCTGCCTGCGTGGCGTAGAAGAGTTTGAAGCGCTTGTTGTGCACCAGCGGGGGGACATGTTCGCGCATGGCTTTCGCCAGGAGCGCGTTCAATTCACCGGTGGAGAGCCGGCGGCGGCGCGCCTCCCGTGCCTCGCGGGCGAGCTTCAAGAGCTCTCCGAGGCCCCGGCCCTCGAGAGCTGAAATGAACGTCACCATCGCCCAGGGGACGAATTTCACCTTGCCGCGCATCTGGCGTTCGGCCCAGTCCCGGCCGGCCTCCGGGTCTTCCCAGAGGTCAGTCTTGTTCACCGCGATCACGAGGCCCTTGTAGTGGTCGATCGCGATGCCCGCGATATGCGTGTCCTGGGAAGTCACGCCCTCGCTGCCGTCGACCACGAGCACGGCGACATCGCAGCGCTCGACGGCGGCCGTGGAGCGCATCACGGAGTGACGCTCCACGCCCTTGCCGAGCTTGCCCGGGCGCCGAATTCCGGCCGTATCGATGAGCAGGAACGCCCCTTCGGGCGTGTCGACTTCCGTATCGATCGCGTCGCGCGTGGTCCCCGCGACATCGCTCACGATCACCCGCTCCTGGCCCAGGATCGCGTTGATCAGCGCGGACTTGCCCACGTTCGGCCGGCCGATGATCGCGACCCGCGTGCGGTCGGTCTCCACGATCGGCTCCGTCTCCGGGAGGAGCGCAATGACTTCATCGAGCAGCGTGCTGACGTTCAGGTAATGCAGCGCGCTCACCGCGATGGGGTCGCCCAGGCCCAGGCCCGACGCCTCGGCGATGCCTTCGAATTCGCGTTTCTCGTTATCGGCCTTGTTCGCGACGACGATGGTGGGGCGCCGGGCCCTGCGGACGACATCGGCCATGTCGTAGTCGCTGGCGGTGAGACCGTCGCGGGCGTCGACACAGAAGAGCACCACGGCGGCGCCATCCATCGCAGCCTTCACCTGGTCGATGATGAGTGGCGCGTAGACGTTCTCCTCGCTGGTTTCATACCCGCCGGTATCTATCAGGCGAAACCGCCGGTCGCGCCACTCCACATCGGCTTCCACGCGGTCTCGGGTCGTGCCAGGCTCATCTTCGACGATGGCGCGGCGCTCACCCAGGACGCGGTTGAAGAGCGACGATTTGCCGACATTCGGCCGGCCCACGATGACGACGCGAGGGAGCGCGTCAGATGCCGCGGTCACTGGCCTGCACCCCCAGGCACGCTCACCAGGGTGACCTGGAGGTTCGGCACGGGCTCGGCCTTGAGTCCATCCGGCAGCGTCACGGTCACGGGATACCCCCTGGTGCCGGCAGTTCCGCCGGCCAGCGATACAACCACCTTGATGTCGCCGGGCTCGAGGTCGCGGATCTGGGTGAGCGGGCCGCTCACCTTCACCTCGACGGAATACACACCGGAGTGCGTGAGGCCGGCGGGGGTGTTCTCGAAGGCCGGCCCAACGACCAGCGTCGCTCCCCCGCAGGGTGTACCCGCCCCCCCGGTGCCGCACTCGATGGCCCGGATTTCCACCGTCACCGTCACCGAGGGCCGGCCCAACGACGTGTTGGCTGGCTCATCGATGGTGCGGATGAGGGTCTGGTCGGTGCGGGCACCGGAGACATCGAGCGGCTGGGTCGTGAGCTTCGTCAGCCCCGCCACCACCGTCTGGGGACCGGTGACCACGACGGTCGCCGGTTCGACCTTGACGTTGGTGATCATGTATCCCGACGCGACATCGCCCGTCGTGAGCACCTCCACGGGCAGGGTCCGCTGGACGAATGTTTGCTCGACCTGGATGGAGGCTTTCGCCCGGGCGGGAGTGATGGTCACCACCACCTGGGCGCCGCTCTGGGAGCGGGCAACCAGGTCGCCTTCGATCGTCGTGTTGTCGCGCACACCACTCAGGTTCACATCAAGGTCCACTGAGCGCACGCTGGCCACCCGCTCGGGCAGGCCGCTGATGACGACGGTGGCCGGTTCGATGGTGGTCGCCTGCTCGACCTCCTGGTAGCCGGCCGCGACCTGGCCAGAGCGGCGGATCGTGACCGGCATTTCCCGCTCCTGGGGTTCGACCACGGTGACGCGAACCGAGGACGGGATGACTTCCACCACCTGGACACCGCTTCGCCGGGACTCCACCTTCACCTCGCGGACGTCCTCGATCCCCGCCTGCATGCCCTGGACATCGACATAGGCGCGGAAATCGCCCGGGACCAGGTTCTTGAGGTCGTCGTCCCGGCCTTCGAGCACGACCGCGACGGCGAAGCTGTCCTTCATGATGAGGTTGCCAGCGTTCCGGGCCTCGACCGGGATAGCCGCCGGCAGCCCTTCGGCCGGGAAGCGGACCGTGACGCGCGGGTTCTCGGCATCCTCGACGATGAACCAGATGGCGAACGCCGCGACGAGACTGAACGACGCCAGCAGCCAGTTGCGGTAGACGCTGGCCGCCGCCGACCGGAAAACGGCCAGGGTGAGCTGGAGCCAGGAAAGGCGCGACCGGGACGGGGCGATCATGCCGGCACCGCCCGGCCATTGCGGCCCGCGGCTCCGGGCTCGAGCACCCACTCGAGGACGGCCCGGAGCCGGCGTTCATCCGGGACGTGCGTGAGCCGCCCGTTGAGCGCCACGCTGATCTCCCCGGTCTCCTCCGAAACGACGACGCTCAGCGCATCGGTCTGCTCAGTGATGCCGATGGCGGCGCGGTGGCGCGTACCAAGGTGGCGGTCGTCGGGGTCGTTCGCCAGGGGTAACACGCAGCTCGCGGCCACCACGCGCCCATCGCGCAACACCACCGCCATGTCGTGCAGCGGCGAGTTGGGATAGAAGATGCCGCCAAGCAACTCGGGCGAGACCTTCGCATCGACCGGGATCCCGGTTTCGATGACATCCTGCAAGCCGGTTTCCCGTTCGAGGACGAATATGCCCCCGTGCCGCTCGGCCGACATGCGGCTGGCGGCGCGCACGACCGAGTCGATGAGCTCGTTGTACTTCCCTTCGGTCAGCCATCCCTGGAGCCCGGTACGGCCAAGGCGGTCGAGCGCCCGCCTGATCTCTGGCTGAAGGATGATCACCGCACCCACCACGAGCGCGGTCACCGAATTCTCGACGAGGAAATTGACCACCGTCAGGTCGAATAGCCGCCCAAAGACGACGAACACCAGGAACAGGGCAAGAGCGCCGCGCAGCTGGGTCAGCCCGCGCGTGCCGCTGAGGACGCGCAGGGTCGCGAAGATGACGAGCGCGATCAAGAAGATGTCGATCGCGCTCCAGACATCAAACTGGGCGAGGACGTCCCGGAAGTGTTCGCTGTCGAGCATGGATGGCGCGGCAAGCCCCTGATGGTGCCACCCATGATACGACGTAAAGGAGGAACTCCGGGTTAGCCGTCGACCTCGCCGTGCACGCCCAGCAGGAACGCCACGACCGCCGCCTGGGCCCATACGCGGTTCTCGGCCTGGTCGAAGATGATCGAGGCGGGGCTCTCCATCATCTCGTCGGTAATCTCGTCGCCGCGGTGGGCGGGCAGGTCGTGCATCACGAACGCGCCGGGAGCGGCGTGGTCCATGAGCTCCCTGTTGAGCTGGTACCCCGCGAAGTCGATACGGCGGCGCTCCGATTCGCGCTCCTGGCCCATCGAAGTCCACACGTCCGTGTACACGGCCTGGGCTCCCTGGACCGCCTCGACCGGGTCGTGGACCAGCGTGAGCTTCCCTCCGCTCGCCCCGGCCCGGGCACTGGATTCGGAAATGACGTACTCCGGCAGGCTGTAGCGCCGCGGCGATGCCATCCGCACGTCCATGCCGAGCGCGGTCGCGGTGAGGACCAGGCTGGCGGCCACGTTGTTTCCATCACCGATGAACGCGATCGACATGCCCTTCAGGCTGCCGGCCTTCTCCTTCAGCGTGAGGAGGTCGGCGAGCGCCTGGCAGGGGTGCTCCTCGTTGGTTAGCGCGTTGATGACGGGGATGTTCGAGTAATGGGCGTACTCCTCGACGATGACCTGTCCGTATGTCCGGACCGCCACGATGTCGACGTAGCGGGCGAGGACGCGCGACACGTCCTTGATCGCCTCGCGCTCGCCGAGCCCGACTTCCTGGGGAGCGAGGTAGATGGTCTCGCCGCCAAGGTGGCGCATTGCCACCTGGAAGCTCACACGCGTACGGAGGGATGGCTTTTCGAACAGGAGCGCCAGCTGGCGCCCATCGAGCAGCTTTTGGGGGTGCGCCTTCAACCTGCCCGCGATGTCGAGCAGTTGGGCGGTTTCCGCGGCGGAGATGTCGGCCGAGGAGAGGAGGTGCCGTACGTTCGTGTGCATCGCCCGAGTATAGGAAACGCCTGTGCTTATGTCCGGCTGTCGCGAGTGTGAGATGGGCCCTATGCGGAGCCGTTGGCGCTCTGCCGTAATTGATGGCAGGAGGCACCCCGTGGCAGAGCAGCGCATCATCCGGCCGGCATGGGAGCGGAAGTTCGCGGAAGGCAAGATGTTCGAGCGGATGGACTGCGTACGTTGTGGAGCCCGGTTCAACTTCGCCCAGACCCCGCGGGTGACGCGCCTCCCGCGGTGCCCGGCCTGCGGGGCGTTCGGCGCGCAACCGCATGCGGCGTAGGCGGTTCGGCCGTTTTCCGTAGCTCCCGATTTGGTACGATGGTGATCTGCGCAGGGGTGTAGCTCAGCTGGTAGAGCATCGGCCTCCAAATCCGAGTGTCGCGGGTTCGAGTCCTGCCACCCCTGCCAGGACCTTTGGGCCGAGACCCTCGCGCGGCTTGCCGCTGGGCCCATGCGGTACGTAACATCGCCTCATTGCCCAGGTGGTGGAATGGCAGACACGCTGTCTTGAGGGGGCAGTGCCTGTATAGGCGTGTGAGTTCAAATCTCACCCTGGGCACCATCACTGGTTCGGCCGGCGCCATGGCCAAGTGGTAAGGCAGAGGTCTGCAAAACCTTCACCGCCGGTTCGAATCCGGCTGGCGCCTCCAACTTCGAGTACTCGCGGCAACCACTCGATCCGCGTTGGACGGCCCCGCCTTCTGGCGGGGCTTCGTGTTTTCGCCGTGGCCACCGCGTCAACACGGCTGGCGCGCGGCCAGGCCCCGGGTCGCACGCGCCTGAGCCGGCCGCTACCATCCGGCCATCACTCTCAACAGGAGCACCAGCATGGGTGGACTCCGGGGCGAGGCCGCAATCGTCGGCATCGCCGAATTCGCGCCGGTCCGGAAGCCGGACCGCACCTGGATGGGCATGGAGGCCTACGCCGAGCTCGCTCGCCAGGCGCTCGAAGACGCGGGCATGACCCTCGGCGATGTTGATGCCCTGATGACGGGCCACGTGGCCGAAGCCGGGCCGATGTTCATGCCTGGCCACCTGACCGAGTACCTGGGCATCCAATCCCACCTCTCGGAGATCGTGGACCTGGGCGGGGCCGCGAGCGCCGGGGCGGTGCTCCGCGCCGCGATCGCCATCGAAACGGGCATGTGCGAGACCGCCCTCTGCATCTTCCACACGCTCCCGCGCCCCCAGAACCCCATGGGCGGCAGCCAGCGCTGGGGACGCAACTGGGGCTCGCCGATGACCGAGTTCGACTATCCCTACGGTGCCATCGGCCAGAACTTCGCCTACGCGACGATCGCCAACCGCTACGCCTACGAGTACGGGCTGACCGATGAGCAGCGCGCGAAGGTCGCCGTCGACCAGCGGACGAACGCCGTGGCGAACCCGAAGGCCGTGTTCCGCACACCGATCGACATCGATGACGTGCTGAACTCGCCGATGATCGTCGACCCGCTCCACATGCTCGAAATCGTGATGCCCTGTTTCGGCGGCGGCGCCATCGTGGTGACATCGAAGGAGAAGGCCAGGAAGGCCAGGAACCGCCCCGCCTACATCATCGGCGGCGGCGAAAACACCACTCACCTCTCGGTGACCTACGACCCGGATATGACCCACACGCCCATCAGGGCGGCAGCCGACCGCGCCTGGGCCATGGCGGGCGTCAAGCCGAGGGACATCGACCTGGCGTCGCTCTACGACTGCTACACGATCACCGTGCTGCTGACGCTCGAGGACGCCGGGTTCTGTGGCAAGGGCGAAGCGGGGAAGTTCGTCGAAGAGCACGACCTGACGTACCGGGGCGACTTCCCGATGAACACCCACGGCGGCCAGCTCAGCTTCGGCCAGGCCGGCATCGCGGGGGGCATCTCGCACATCACCGAGGCCTACCTGCAAGTGACGGGTCGCGCCGGCGACCGCCAGCTGAAACGCTGCGACACGGTGTTCGTGCACGGCAACGGCGGACTAATGAGCGAACAGGTCTCGCTCATCCTGCGCGGCGAGTAGGGAGGATTACCATGCCGAAGTATCGAAAGAGCGTCGAGCCCCTGCCGGTCCCGACCCCGATCACCAGGCCGTTCTGGGATGCGGCGAAGCAGCACCGGCTGGCGCTGCAGCGCTGCGCCAACGGCCACGTGTTCTACTACGCGCGCTCGCACTGCCCGAAGTGTCTTTCGAACGAGTTGAGCTGGTTCGACGCGTCGGGCAAGGGCACGATCTACAGCTACACGGTGGCCCGCCGGCCCACGTCGCCAGAGTTCGAGCAGGACGTGCCGTACATCATCGGCGTCATCGAACTGGCGGAGGGCCCGCGCATGACCAGCCTCGTCGTCGAGACGGACCCCGACGCAGTGAAGATCGGGACACCGGTACAGGTCGTTTTCGACGACGTGAGCGAGGCTATCGCGCTGCCGTATTTCCGGCCCGCTTAGGGGGCAGGCCAGCCGATCGAGTTGCTGAGGCGGATGCCGGAGAAGTGGAAGCTGTGTTCCCACGCTCCGTAGAGCGGGGCAGGCGACGGCACGAGCCGCAGTTCCACGCTCTCGGAGGCGAGCGCCGCGACCATATCGCCGACGGGCTCGACGGAGCGGGGCGTCTCGGCCGTGGGCCAGAGGAGCACCCGGGGACAGTCGCGCGGGAGAAGGTAGGTCCACGCGCGTTCGTGATCGACTGTCCAGACCAGCGGGGGAACGTCCGGCCGGTGGTCGGGAGTCCTGGGCACGAAGACGCCGATGCCCGGGTCCTCGGAGAAGTGGAAGAGCC
>DAOKYT010000064.1:0-5893 GCA_035326025.1 Tepidiformaceae bacterium | reverse complement strand
TCATCGATCGCGGCGAGCAGTTCCTTGGAAAGCGAAACGGAGGTCTTGACCTTCATACCACCATCTTACCACCGCCGGCGCCGCCTGGGGCCGTACCGGGGCGCCGTGTGCCCGCGGAGACTGATTGGCGCATCCACGCGGGTGGCGCCCTCGCCCCGATCCCGCCGCGGGCCAGCACCCGGTTCTTCGCTCGCCCGGGAGGTGCCGCTCCCGTACAATCCGGGCCACAGACCCCCCTCCGATTCGAGGCTCCCATGTCGTTCGCAAAAGTCATCGCGCAGGCGCGCGCCGAAGGCCGGACCCTGCTCAACGAAGTTGAGGCGAAGACCCTCCTGAAGGAAGCCGGCGTGCCGGTCGCCACCACCACCCTCGCCACCAGCCGCGAGGAGGCCCAGGCCCAGGCGGAAGCTGCCGGCTACCCGGTGGTCCTCAAGGTCGTCTCCCCGGATATCGCCCATAAGAGCGACGTGGGCGGCGTGAAACTGAACCTGCGCGACAAGGACGCTGTCGGCGCGGCGTTCGACGAGATCGTCGCGAACTCGAAGAAGGCCGTACCGAACGCCCGCATCCTCGGCGTTGCCGTGCAGCACATGGCCCCGCAGGGCACGGAAGTGATCATCGGCATGACGACCGACCCCCAGTTCGGGCCGGTCATGATGTTCGGGCTCGGCGGCATCATGGTTGAGGTGCTCAAGGATGTGTCCTTCCGCCTGGTGCCGCTGGCCGAAAAGGACGCCGGCCAGATGATCGACGAGATCAAGGGGCGCCCGGTCCTGTCCGGAGTGCGCGGACAGCCGCCTTCGGACATCGGCGCGCTGAAGCAGACGATCCTGAAGGTCTCCGAGTTCGTCGAGCAGCATCCCGAGGTGCGTGAGCTCGACCTGAACCCCGTCTTCGCTTACCCGGATGGCGCGCTTGCCGTCGATGCGCGGATCGTAATCTCGGAGTCCTGATCGCTTGCTGATGTTTGGCGCGGCGCCCTCGCGACCGCCGCGGAAGGAAGAAATCTGATGGCAGTTCCCGGTCACAAGCTCGACCGCATGTTCAACCCGCGGGTGGTCGCCGTGGTGGGCGATAAGGGGCCGCATTACATGTGGCTCCAGAACAACATGCCCTTCAAGGAGAAGGGCGGGCGCCTCTACTCCGTGCAACTCGATGAGAAGGAGATTCCCGGCATCGAGGCGCTCGGTATCCAGAACTTCAAGTCGATGGCCGAAATCCCCGAAACGATCGACTACGCGCTCGTCGCCGTCCCGCGCCAGGTGTCGCCTTACGTACTGAAGGACCTGATCGCGAATGGTGCGCACGGCGCCGGCTTCTTCACCTCCGGGTTCGCCGAGACCGGTGAGGAACTCGGCATCAAGCTCCAGGAGCAGCTGACCACGATGGCGCGCGAGGCGAACTTCAACCTCGTGGGGCCGAACTGCATGGGCCTCTACCTGCCAAAGGCCGGCGTGCGCTTCAACACCGACGTACCGGTAACCGATGCGGGCAAGATCGGCTTCCTGTCACAGTCGGGGACGCACGGCATTATGTTCAGCCTCGTCTCCGCGGCGAACGGCCTCTACATCAGCCGCTGTGCGTCCTTCGGGAACGCCGTGGTACTCGACGTTTCGGATTATGTGGAATATCTCATGCTCGACGACGAGACCGAGGTTATCGGTATGTACGTGGAGGGCGTGAAGGACGGCCGGCGGTTCTTCGAGGTCCTGCGCGAGGCCTGCAAGCGGAAGCCGGTTGTCGTCTGGAAGGGCGGCCAGACGGAGGCAGGCGCCCGTGCCACGATGTCGCACACCGGTGCGCTCGCGGCGCCACAGGCCGTGTGGGACGGGATGATGCGCCAGTGCGGAGCCATCACCACCAACAACCTCGACGAGACCATCGATACCATGAAGCTGCTGCTGAACAGCAAGCGCCCGAAGGGCAACCGCATGGCGCTCCTGGCCCAGACGGGTGGCCAGTCGGTCTCGATCACGGACGCGTTCGCGAAGGCTGGCCTGGCGGTGCCCCGGTTCAGCGAGAAGACGTACACCGAGCTCGGTGAGTTCTTCAACATCGTCGGGGGCAGCTACCAGAACCCGCTCGACATGGCCGGGACGATCCAGGGGTCCATGGACACGCTCGACCGCATCCTCCGCATCGTCGACGCCGACCCCAACATCGACGCCATGGCGATGGAGCTTTCGGCCATGTTCGCCGCGCGCCAGTGGAAGACGGTGCCGGGATCGCTCGACAAGACGATCGAGACCATCGCCGCGCACCAGCAGCGCTCGGAAAAGCCCTTCCTGGTGATCCTCCACCCGGCACACGAGGCTGAGTACGTCGCGAGCATTGCCCCCAGGTTCCACGAGAAGGGTATCCCACTCTTCCAGTCCTTCGAGCGGGCGGCGGCGACGATGCAGCGCGTGCTCGCAGGCGAGATGCGATAACCGCCGGCGGATCCGTGTCCGCCGGGGACGCCCGGCCAGGTCTCGGCTCGGCGCTGGGGACCGGCCGGTCCGCTCAGTCGTCGCTGCCTGCCAGGTTCGCCAGGCTGCGCTCCGCCTCGTCCACGCTCTCCAGCTTCACAATGCCGCGCTTGAGCGCGTAGCGGATCAGGTCGGTGCGCGATTTCGCCTTGAGCTTGTCCATGATGTGCGCCTTGTGCGCCTCGACCGTCTTTACGCTCACGACCAGTTCGTCGGCGATCTGCTGGTTGGTGAGGCCTTCGGCGATGAGCTGGAGCACCTCGCGCTCCCGCGGGGTGAGCGTATCGAGCGAGGTCTTCTGCTCCGGGCGGCGCGCCTGGAGCTGGAGCTCGGCGATGTCGAACCCCTCGCTCAGGGCGGCGGAGTAGTACTGGTTGCCGCGGTGCACCGTCTGGATGGCGAGCACCAGCTCGGAGACGTCGGAGTTCTTCACCAGGTACCCCGAGGCGCCCGCGCGAATGGACCCCGTGATCTGCTCCTCATCCACGAACCCGCTGAGAATCACAACGCGAGTCGTGGGCGATGCCCTGCGGACCTGGCGGGTCGCCTCGATGCCGTTGAGACCCGGCATCACGACATCCATAAGCACTACATCGGGCTTGTTGCGCTCGACCGCCAGGAGCGCCTCGCGGCCATTCTCGCAGTCGCCGATAACCTCGATCTCCTGGCGGCTTTCCAGCAGCATCCTGAGACCCTGGCGAATCACGGCGTGGTCATCGACGACGAGGACCCGGATGGGGAGGTTATTGCCGTTGCCTGGAGCCCGGTTCACGTTCACGCGCATCACCTCCGCGACTGCAGGCACCGTACCGCCGCTCGCTGGCCGGGCGTGCACCTGGTGGGCAAAGTGTAGCCGAGCGGAGCCGGTTACGAGTGGTGGCCCGCCGGCGCCCCGCCGGGGAGCTGCGCGTCCGGGCACGACGCGCATCCGGGACGCCGGGCCGCTGGCTCGGCGCAAGCGGCTCCAGCGCTCATAAGGAGTTCGCGAAGGCGCCAGAGCGGCAAACCCACCACGTTGCAGTAGCACCCTTCGAGCCGTGCGACGGTGCCAACCTCGGTGTCCTGGATGGCGTAGGCCCCCGCCTTGTCCATCGGCCTGCCGCTGGCGATGTAGGCACGAACCGCGGCGTCATCGAGATTCGCGAGCTCCACCTCGCTGATCGCATGACCCGTCCGTTCGAACCCGCGGCCAACCACCGCGATGCCGGTAACCACACGATGGACACGTCCCCGCAGGGCCCGCCAGATAGCCAGCGCATCTGCCTCATCTGCGGGCTTGGCGTAGGCGCGAAGCTCGTCGAACACGATGGTGTCGGCGCCGATCACGACTACGCCGGAGTTGGCCCTCGCCACTTCGCGTGCCTTGGCGAGCGCGAGCGACTCGGCGTCGGCGACCGGGTCATGGCCGAACGGCTCGTCGATCTCCGAGGGCACGACCTCGAACTCATCGAACAGCGCACGGAGCAATTCGCGCCGGCGGGGGGATGCCGAGGCAAGGATGACGCGCGGCGTCATCCCGAAGCACCGTCCGCCGGGCCTTCGAAGACGAGCCGGCTGACGCACTCGATATGCCCCGTCTGGGGGAACATGTCGAGCGGTGTCACCCATTCCAGGCGGTAACCGCCATCGACCAGTATGCGGAGGTCGCGCGCGAGGGTGGCCGGATTACACGAGACGTAAACCACCGTTTTGGGCCGAAACTCCCTGATAGCGTTGAGTACCTGCGGAGCGCAGCCCGGGCGGGGCGGATCAAGCACGATGGCGTCGGGGCGTTCTTCCAGTCCGGGCAGAATGTCCTCGACCTTCCCCACCAGCATCTCGACGTTGGGTGCCTGGCGCAGATTTGCCTCGGAGTCGCGCGCCGCGCTGTTCGATTCCTCGATGGCGAGCACACGCTCGAAGCGGCCGGCGAAAATGACGGCGAACGTGCCCACCCCCGCGAAGCCATCGACGAGGAGCCTGCCGCGCTCCGGCAGCGCCTCGCCGACGAGTTGGACCATCCGCTCGGCCTGGGCGCTGTTGACCTGGAAAAAGGCGCTCGCGCTGACCAGGAACTCCTTGCCAGCAAGCCTCTCGCGATAGGATTTCTGGCCGGTTTCCACGGGCGCCCGGGGGATTGCGGGGTTCACGAGATAGCTTCCGGTCGATGCCGAGTGCCGGACCTGGACCTGGTGCAACCCCGCCCCGAGGCCCTGGAGCTTCGGGAGCAGGCCGCTCACCCACGGGTCGGCGATGGGGCAGGATTCGACCTTGAGCAGGCCCCGGCCCCGCCGGCTGATGTACCCCACATCGCCCCACTTCTTCCCGGTGGAAAAGCGCAAATGGTTCCGGTAGGCCCACGGGTTTTCGGCCCCGGCGATAGGGCGGACAACCGCGTCATCGAGCTTGCCGATGCGGCGAAGCTGCTCGCGGACCACGGCCTCCTTCGCGGCGAGCTGGGCCGGGTAGGCCATGTGCTGGAGCTGGCAGCCGCCGCATTCGCCAAAGAGCGCGCAACGGGGCTCGATGCGGTCCGGCGAAGGTTCGATGACGCGGGTGGTCACGGCCTCGAAGTAGTCGGCGTACTCGCGCTCGATACGCGCCTCGACCAGCTCGCCGGGCGCGGCGAAGGCCACGAAGGCGACCCGGCCGTCGGGGGCGTGGGCAAGGCCCGCGCCGCCGAAGACGAGCGACTCCACGCGGAGGGTGAGCGTCCGTGGCTCGATGGGCTCGTTCCAGCGCTTGCCGCGGCGAGACATGATTTCGAGGGTAGGCGCTCGCGGTGGTGCGGGCGAGGAAGGCGAGCCCCGGACACGGCGTGGGATCCGATCCAGTTATCCCGGCGGCCGGTCGGGCCGATATCCGCCGGTAGCCACGCAACGGGGCATTCTCCTTGCCATTGGGGCATTCCGGATTCATACTTAGAGCTTGATCCGCCGCGGCGGATCGTTTTTGTGTTGGGATCCGCTTGGGATTCCCGGGACCCTGCCCGGGTGGCGCAACGGCAGCGCATCCGATTTGTAATCGGACGGTTAGGGGTTCGAGTCCCCTCTCGGGCTCCAACACGCATCACCCGCGCCGCGCAAGCGGCGAGGCCTCGTGGAGAGATGGCCGAGTGGTTAATGGCAGCAGACTGTAAATCTGCCGCGCTACGCGCTTCGTAGGTTCGAATCCTGCTCTCTCCACCACCCATTGCCACCAGCCTGCTGGCTGCTGGCCAAAGGAGCACCCAGCCAGCTGCTCGTCATCCGGGCCCTCATAGCTCAGTCGGCAGAGCGCGTTCTTGGTAAGAACGAGGTCTCCAGTTCAAATCTGGATGAGGGCTCCACTCTCACACTCCCGGGCGGATGGCCGCCCACGAAATACTTCACTCACGGCCCGGAGGGCAACCACCACAATGGCGAAGGCGAAATTTGAGAGGACGAAGCCCCACGTAAACGTCGGGA
>DAOKYT010000063.1:14670-16190 GCA_035326025.1 Tepidiformaceae bacterium | reverse complement strand
ACGGTTGATGCGGTAGCCGCTGGAGAGCTTCTCCAGCACCTTCCCCATCTTCATGCTGGTGAGGTTGAGGTTGCGCTGACCGTTGAGGGCAGCAACGTTGGTAACAATCGAAGACATGAGGTGTCCCCTTCCCGAGTTGGCCGCTTGCGCGGCCCGCCTGCCCCGTTGGGATTAGGCAGGTGTGACGCCTTGGTTATCGCGAGATCACCTATCCATTAGGGGTGCAGGAAGGGGTATGCAGGGGGTCACGCGGTGACAAAACGGGGCGTGCTGGTTGCGAGCGGGTGATGAGTGGGGGACAACAATGCGTCACGGCCGCACACGAGGAAACGGGGAGGCCGGGTTTGGCCTCCCCGTTTCAAGGAGAGCGGCGTCGATCAACGCGACGGGGGATTATCCCTGGAGGAGCTGGAGGACTGCCTGGGGCGTCTGGTTCGCCTGGGCAAGAACGGAGACGCCAGCAGACTGCAGGATGTTCGACGCCACGAGGTCGCTGGAGAGCTCGGCGATATCGGCATCGCGGATGCGGCTTTCGCTGGCGGTCAGGTTCTCGACGGCGACCCCGAGGCTATTGATGGTGTGTTCGAGGCGGTTCTGGGCGGCTCCGAGGGTGCCGCGGCGGCTGTTGAGGATCTGGATCGCGCCGTCGAGGGCGCTCATCAGGTTGTGCGAGTCGGTGATCGTGCGGACGACCTGGTCGCCCATGGTCGAGATGAGTCCCGTCGACCCGCCGAGCTTGTAGGCCGCGGAGCCAAGGTTCTCGCTGAGCATGCTGACGAACTCAAGGGAGAGCGTGTCGGGAACGTTGGCGCCCACCTGCAGGGTGGAGGTGTTGCCCGTGCCCTCGATGACGATCGTGTTGTCGGTCGCGCCGGTGAGGTCGGTGATGACGTTCGCGGCGCTCCGTCCGGCAGGGCCGGTCTGCAGGGTCATGGAGATGCCCAGCTGGTTGAAGTCGAGCGTGCGCGTCTCGTTGGCGACCATGTCGGCAATGGAAAGGGTCTGGCTGGTGCCATCGGCGCCGGTGAGGGTGAGCTGGCCCGCCCCGGGCGAGGTGAAGGTGTAGGTCTGGGGACGCGCGGTGGTCGCCGTGATGGTGGTAGGGGTGAGGCCGTCGATGCTCAGCTTCTGGTTGCCATCGACCGCCATGTCGGCGAGGAAGCTGCTCCAGGAATAGGCGCCCGCGTCCGTCGCGACGTTGATGGTGAAGCCGTTGGTGAACACCACCGACCCCGCGGAACCGCCGGCGATGCTCGATCCGGAGGCGAAGCCGGCCGCGGTCGCCACGAGTGTGCCTGTTGCACCGCCGAGGCGCATTTCGAGGATTCCGCCGTTGTTGACGAACCTGTATTCGCCGGCGGGGCCGGTGGTGAACGTCGCGGCGCGAGTGCCACCAGCTAACAGGTCGCCACTGAAGAGGTGCGTTGACGAAGGTGCCGGACCGCCATTGATCGTCGGAAGGATCGTCTCGCCCTGGACGAGGTTCGTGCCGGCAACTCCGGCGGACACGCTCGAGAGTG
>DAOKYT010000063.1:0-14570 GCA_035326025.1 Tepidiformaceae bacterium | reverse complement strand
GTCTCGCCCTGGACGAGGTTCGTGCCGGCAACTCCGGCGGACACGCTCGAGAGTGCCCCGGTGAGCACCTTCTGGCCGTTGAACTCGGTGCTGAAGGCGATGCGGTCGATTTCGGTGCGGAGCTGGACGATTTCTTCGCCGATGCTGGTGCGTTCGGGGCCGTTGTCGGCGTAGGTGCCGTTCGCGGCCTGGACCGCGAGTTCGCGCATGCGCTGGAGGATGGCGTGGACTTCGTCCATGGCGCCTTCCGCCGTCTGGAGCATGGAGATGCCATCCTGGGCGTTGCGGAGGGCCTGCTTGTTGCCGCGGATCTGGGCGCGCATCTTCTCGCTGATGGCGAGGCCGGCCGCGTCGTCGGCGGCGCGGTTGATGCGGTAGCCGCTGGCGAGCTTTTCGAGCGTCTTGCCCATCTTCAGCCCGGTCCGCGCGAGGTTGCGCTGGCCGTTGATGGCGCTCACGTTGGTCATGATGCGGGTCATTGTTGTCTCCCTTTGGGCCGTTGCCTGGCCCGGTGGTGACCCTCCGGTGAGAGTGCCGCTCTCCCGCAGGGTGTCTCTGTGGTGACTATCGGGTGACAACGGTGGAGCTTGAGTGACAAATGCGTGGATGAGACAAGAATCGGGGATTCCCCCGAGGCCTACACTGCCTCCGGAAGTTCAGCGTCGCGCCTCCCCACCAGTGCCGCGACGCTTGACGGACTTACGGGGAGGCCGGCATCCGGTCGAGGGGCTGTTCCGGCCCGGCCGCGGCGGGGCCGGTTGCGTGTGGTGACCGCGGCCGGGCGTTCAACCGCATGGAGGGTGGCCTTCAGTCCCATGCCGGGAGTGTGGATGGGACGGTGCATGCCCGCCCGATAAGATAGTGGAGTGACCGTCCGCGGTTGTGTTCATCGGTTGGACGTGGAGGCAGCAGCGTGACCGGTCTCTCGTCCCGTGCGCAGTACTGGGCCTGGCGGCTGGTCTCCGCGACGATGTGGCGACTGCCGCCGGGTTTGGGCTATGCGGCCGCCACGGCGGTGGGCACGGCCGGGTTCTACCTCTGGCCGGGGGGCCGCCGTGCCATGCTTGCCAACTACCGGCGGGTGCTTCCCGGTGCCTCGCGCGACGATCTTCGGCGGGTGGCCCGCCGGTCGCTGGTGAACTACTGCGAATACCTGGTTGACTTCGTGCGGTTCCCGCACATGGATGGGCGCGAGATCAATGCCCTGGTGGCGGACGGTGGCGAGTTCGCGGAGCTCGACCGCGCGCTTGCAGACGGGAAGGGAGCGGTGATCGTCTGCATGCATTTCGGGAACTGGGACATGGGCGCCGGGGCGGCGGCGGCGAGGGGTTACCCCCTGACCGTGGTCGCCGAGACATTCGCCGATCCACGGCTCGATGCGATGGTGGCCGGGGCGCGCGAGCGGCTCGGGATGCGAATCGTGAAAATGGAGCGAGCCGGGCCTTCACTGTTCCGGGCGCTCAAGGCCGGTGGCCTCGTGGCGCTGCTGATCGACCATCCCATGGACGGTGACGGAGTCCGGGTCCGCTTCTTCGGCGAGGAGGTGGACGTACCTTCCGGGGCGGCACGGCTCGCCCTTCGGACGGGGGCGAAGGTCGTCCCGACTGCGTTCGTCCGGGCGAAGCGCGGCGAGCCCGGAGTGCGAACGTGGTGCGACTTCTCGATTGAATTGCCTCACACTGGCGACCGGGAACGGGACGTCCTCGAGCTCACGCAGGCGATCGTCGCCTCGCACGAGAGGTTCATCCGGCGGCACCCGGACCAGTGGTACATGTTCCGCCGGATGTTCGCCGCGAGGCAGAGGGCGGGCGCCGCATGACGAATCGCCTCTGGTGGATGCGGGCAGCGCATCCCCTTGTGAGCCGTTTCCCGGGCGTGTTCTACCGCGCGGCCTCCGCCATCGCGTGGTTCACCTGGATGGTCCGCCGCGACCTGCGCCGGAATCTGGTGCGGAACATGCTGCCATTGTGCGACGGGGACGTGGCGGCAGCGCGGCGGGCAAGCCGGCGCGCGCTCCGCCATGTGGCCCAGTACTACGTGGACCTGGGCAGCCTCTCGCGGCGCGACATGTCGAACTTCGAAGCGAACCACCTGGAGATCTTTCACGCGGAACGGTTGCAGGTGCTGAGCGTAGCCGGGCCGCTGGTCATCGTGAGTGCGCACACGGGGAACGCCGAGCTGGCCATCCAGGCGCTGACCTTCCGGGGGCGCCCATTCGTCGCGCTGGTGGAGGCGCTGGAGCCACGGGAGCTGGCCGAGTACATGTCGAAGCTCCGTGCCTCAGCTGGCGGGACGTTCCACGAAGCGACAATCGGTGGGGTAAAAGCGATGGTCTCGGCGCTGAAGCAGGGCCAGATCGCAGGCGTGATGGGCGACCGCGACATCCAGAACACGGGCGTCTGCGTGAGCTTTTGCGGCCGCGAGGTGAAGGTGCCGCGAGGGCCGTGGGAGCTGGCTCGCCGATGTGGTGCTCCGGTGCTGCCGGTGTTCTCGTCGCGGAAGCACGGCGACCAGTTCCGGATCGATGTCGGCGAGGTCTTCACGGTGAACCAGAGCAACGACCTTGAATGCGACATCCGCGAGGCCGCCGAGCGGTTCACGCGCCTGCTGGAGGCGCACCTCCGGCGCGACCCCGGGCAATGGACCGTCCTCGAAGACTTCTGGAAGGTGCACGGCTGTGGGACGCGCTGACCTTCACCTCCATACGCGGGTTTCGGACGGTCTTGCCAGCGTGGAGGAGGTGCTGGCGTTCGTGGAACACCAGACCGACATGGACGTGGTGGCCATCACCGACCACGAGGATGTAACGGGCGGGCTGCGCGCGCAGGAGCTCGCGGCGAAGCACGCCTACCGGTTCGAGGTGGTGCCCGGCGCCGAGATAACCACGCGCCAGGGGCACCTGCTCGCGCTGTACATCGATCGCGACGTCCCCAGCTTCCGGAGTGTCGAGTCCACAATGGAGAAGATTCACGGCCAGGGCGGCATCGCCATTGTCCCCCACCCGATCAGCTGGCTCACCCGCTCGATCAGCGAGCGCACCCTGGACCGCATCTGCGAGCGGCGCGAGGAAGGCGTCACGTTCGACGCCATCGAGCTTTCGAACCCAAGCCCGGCGGGCCGCCGTACCCGGGAGCGTGCGCTCCGGCTGAACGTGGAGCGCTGGAAACTGCCATGGGCAGGCGGGTCGGATGCTCACCACCTGCCCCACATCGGAACCGGCTGGACGGAATTCGCGGGGGCCAGCGCCGCCGAGCTCAAGGCGGCGCTGGAGGCGGGACGGGTGCATGGCGCGATGTCGCGGTATCCTCATGCGGCCGAGGTCGGCTATGGCCGCATCGCGCTGGGGCTCGCCTGGGGCTACTCGGCAACGCCCCGGAAGATGCTCCGGGGGAAATGGAGGTCCGGGTGAAGATCGCGATGGTTTCGCCCTACGACTGGTGCGTCGAAGGCGGCGTGAAGTCGCACATCAAGCATTTGGCGGCGTACTTCCGTGAGTGGGGACACGAAGTCACGATCTTCGCGCCGGCCTCGGACCCGCTGAGCGCGCGCGACGAGGTCGTCGTCATGGGCAAGCCGTGGTCCATGCGCGTCAGCGGTTCGGTCGCGCGGATCACCTTCGCGTGGAAGTCGCCGGAAGTGAAGCGGGTATTCCAGGAGTACCAGTTCGACGTCGTGCACCTGCATGAGCCGCTCATGCCCCTGCTTCCCTACCACTTCCTGCGGTATTCGCGCGCCGTGAACGTTGGCACCTTCCACGCGGCGAAGGAGGGCGGGAACCGCTTCTACGGGTACACCACGCCACTCACGAAGCGCTGGTTCCGGAAGCTCGATGGGAAGATCGCGGTCTCGCCGGCGGCGGTGAAGCTCGTTAGCCGCTACTTCGCCGGGTACTTCAACATCATCCCCAACGGCATCGACTATGAGCACTTCGCCACGCCATGCGAGCCGATGGACGAGTTCGTGGATGGGAAGCACAACATCCTGTTCGTGGGCCGGCCGGAGAAGCGGAAGGGGCTCAAGTATCTCCTGCGCGCCTACCTGCGCCTCCGTGAACAGGTGCCGAACACGCGGCTGATCGTGGTGGGCGCCGGTGACTTCACCCGCTACCAGCGGTTGTTCGCGCGCTTCCCCGATGTGGTGTTCCGGCCGAACGTGCCGTACGCGGACCTGCCCCGGTACTACCGCACGGCCACGGTGTTCTGCTGTCCGAACACGGGGAACGAGAGCCAGGGTTACGTGCTCCTCGAAGCGCTCGCTTCTGGCGCGGCGGTGGTCGCCAGCAACATCGAGGGCTTCGCCGGGGTGATGACCCACGAAGAAGAGGGATTGCTGGTGAAGCCGAATGACCCGGCGGCCATTGCCGCGGCGGTTACCCGGCTCATCAAGAACCCGCGCCTGAGGAGGGATCTCAGCCTGAAGGGCACCGCCCTCGCGCAGCACTACAGCTGGGACAACATCGCCCACCGCGTGCTCTCGTACTACGAGCGATTGCTCTACGAACACCAGCAGGTCGCGGAGACCCGGGCGCGGCGGCGGCCGCTGCTGGCCGGGGAGCGCTGAGGGGTGGGCATCAGCCTGCTCCCGACGCGGCTCCCCAGTTCGGTCCAGGACGGCATCGGGCGCACGGTCGGGGGGGCCGGGATCACCCCGAACATGATCTCACTGTTCGGGTTCGGTGGGAACCTTGCCGCCGCGTGGCTCATCACGCAGGACCACCTGCTCTGGGCGGGCATCGTCTACGTCTGCTTTTCGGCGCTCGACCTCGTCGATGGGGCCGTGGCGCGGGCGACCGGGCTCGCGAGCCCCTTCGGCGCTGTCTTCGATGCGGTGCTCGACCGGGCGAGCGAGGCCATCGTCCTCGCTTCCTGCGCATGGTATTTCGCGGAACGGGGCGAGCAGGTACAGGTGGCGATGACTTCGGCAGCCATCTTCGGCAGCATCGCGGTGAGCTACATGCGGGCGCGCGCGGAAGTGGTGGGGCTCTCGATGCGGGAGGGGCTCTTCCGCCGCCAGGAGCGCGTGGCGCTGCTGACCATTGGCCTGCTGGTCAACGGTCTGACCGTGGTCATCGGCGCGCTGGCGGTGCTCGCGAACATCACGGCCTTGCAGAGGTTCTGGATGTTGCGGCAGGGAATTCGCGATTAGCCGCCGAAGGGGTTGCCGCCGCGAGGCGGCCGCCAGTCGTCGTCGCCCGGGGGCGGTGGCGGGATGGGTGCGTGGCCCGCTGCCCGGAGCCGGGAGTTCGCGGCCATGAGTGCTACCAGGTACGAAAACACCGCGGCCAGGGCGAACAACACGGCCACGCCAAGGATGATGAACGTCCCCCGGCCGAGGCTCCGGTCGTCATCGTCCACCGGAGTCACTTGCGTCGAGGGTGTGGAGGCCGGTACGGGGGTCGCGGGTGACTGCCGGGGCCGCGCCGTGGGGGCGGCGGTGGGGTTGGCGACCGGGGCCAGGTTGAGCGACGCGCGGAACGCGTCCTCGAAGGCGGACAGGCTCGCGAATCCGTAGACACGGTTGAGGGCATCATCAAAGCGCGACCCACGCTTGATGGTCGCCATGAACTCTCCGAACGTGTCCTCGCCGGCGGTATCGATGAGGTACTTCACCATGAAGTAGGCCTGCCCGTAGAACACGCCCACCTGGCCAGGGGTGGTGGCGGGCTGGCCCATCTGGTTGAAGGGAATGAGCCGGTTACCGCGGACGGCCGCCTCGAACGCCGCCTCGTAGTCGCCCGGAGAGGTCTGGGCATACACCGCGGCCCCTTCATCGAGCCAGGCCGGAAGCTTGCCGAGTGCGCCCTCGCCGGCGGCCTCGTTCAGGATGTGGCCGAGCTCGTGCCGGAGCGTGTCGGTGCGATCGGTGCTCCCACAGGCAACGGGGATGAGCAGGAGGATATCGTTGGTGACCTTGGTGCCGCAGGTGGTGACCGCCGCATCGAAGCTGCCGCCGGTGCCGGGCCGGGCGAGGTCGCTCTCCTGCTCGTTGGCGAAGAGGATGACCTTCACCGGAAGCGTGGTGAGCGTGACGTTGTAGAGCTGCTTGCCGATGCGGTCGTAGGTTTCCTGGCCGGCTTCCAGGTACGCCTGCGCAAGCGTCTCGCGATCGCCGTGGTAATACACGGTCATGAAGCCGTTGGAGGCCGGCTTCCACTCCTTATCGGGCGGCAGGAACAGGAACTGCTCATCCGGGCTGGTGAACACCTGGCCATCGGCGGTCGCAATCTTCCAGCGGTAAGTGAACTCGGAGCCCACCGGGATGTAGGACTGGCCGGAATTGACCTGGAGCTGTACCTCGGCCGAAAGCGCGCGGGCGGGGGTCAGCTCTTCCGGTTTGCCCAGGGCGCTGGTGCCCCGGCCCTTTATCGAGTACTCCAGGGTCACGTCGGTGATGTCCGAATCCGCGCGCGCCGTTACCTTGAAGGTCAGGGTCTTCGGGTAGCCGTTGACGACGGTAGAGGACTCGACGACGGTCTGGGCGGAGGCCGGGGTTGGGGCCGCAAGGACGATGAAGGATGCGCCGAGGGCGGCGAGGAAGGGAATGGCCAGTCTGGGGATCATGCCTCTTCTTCACCAACCCGGGACTTGAGGTACGCCGCTATGAAGTCATCGATTTCACCATCGAGCACCGCGGTGGTGTCGCTGGTCTCGAAGCCGGTGCGCACGTCCTTGACCATCTTATAGGGGTGGAGGACGTAGTTCCGGATCTGGCTGCCAAAAGACACGTCGACGTGCTGGCCCTTTAACCGCGCCTTTTCCTCTTCCTGGCGGTTGAGCTCAATTTCGAGGAGGCGCGCCTCGAGGACTTTCATGGCGCTCTCCCGGTTGCGCCCCTGGGAACGTTCGTTCTGGCAGGTGACGACGATGCCGGTGGGAAGATGGGTGATGCGGACGGCGGTGGAGTTTTTCTGGACGTTCTGGCCGCCGGCGCCACTGGAACGATAGACATCGATGCGAAGGTCGTCCGGGTTGACTTCAACTTCGCCGACCTCGTCGACCTCGGGCATCACTTCGACCTTGGCGAAGCTGGTCTGGCGGGTTGCCGCGGCATTGAAGGGCGACTGTCGCACCAGGCGGTGGACGCCGCGTTCGCTCTTGAGGTAGCCGAAAGCGTACGGGCCAGAGATTTCGACGGTCGCGCTCTTGATGCCTGCTTCCTCGCCTTCGGTAATGTCGAGGATGTCGGTGGTGTAGCCGTGACGTTCGGCCCAGCGGAGGTACATGCGGAGAAGCATGTCGGCCCAGTCCTGCGAGTCGGTCCCACCAGCCCCGGCGTGGACGGCGAGGATGGCGCTGCGCTGGTCGTAAGGCCCGGACAGCTGGAGCTGGAATTCCAGGGCTTCGAGCTGCTTTTCGGCTGCCGCGAGGTCAGCCCCGGCAGATTCGGCGACCGGCTCATCGCCTTCGGCGATCGCGAGCTCGATGAGCTCCGCGGTATCGCGGACGCGGCGCTCCAGCCCGCGCCAGGTTTCCACGCGATCACGGATCGTGGCCAGCTCCCGCATCCTGGACCGGGCGGCCTCGGCATCGTCCCAGAACCCGGGTGCGGCCGACTGTTCTTCTAGCTGTGCGAGGCGCTCTTCATCGTTGGCGAGGTCAAAGTCGCACCATGAGGTCAGAGATGCGGCGGGAAAGCTCGTTGGCGCGAGCGAGGAGGTCGTGCATGACTCGATGATCGCATGGCCGGGGGCGGAGCGCGAGTGTTGACATGCGTGTGCATGCATGGATGATCGAGCGATGCGGACTACCATCGAAATCGACGACCGGAAGTTGCGGATGCTGCGTGAGCTCGCCGCCCGCAGGGGCGAAAAGGGCTATTCCCGCCTGATCGACGAGGCGCTGGAGGCCTACCTGAAGGCACACGCTCCCGAATCGCCCGACGAGCGGTGGAACCGGCTTCGCGAGCTTGAGGGTGCATGGGGGGAGGAAGAAGCCGAGCGCGTTCGTGAAAGGATCCTGGAGTCGCGCAGTCGATGGCGATAGTCTTCTCCGACACAGATTGCATCGTCGATTTCCTGAAGAATCGTGCCCCTACAAACAGCCGGGTCCGGCAAGCGCTGCGGTCCGGGCTACTGGCGATCAGCGCGGTAACGGCTTACGAGCTTTACTTCGGCGAGCCGGAGGGGCCAGGGCGCCAGGCGCTCGATCAGCTTATCGACGCTGTGTTCGTTGCTCCGTTGACGCGGGAGGCAGCGGCGCTGGCCGGTGAGCGGGGAGCCGCGCTCGCGGCGTCTGGGATGCACCTGGCCACGCCGGATCTGCTGATCGCCGGAACGGTGCTGCTCGCTGGGGCCCCTCTCGTCACGCGCAACGTTGGGCACTTCGGTCGCGTTGATGGGCTCGAACTCCTCGACCCCGCCCTTAGCTGACCGAACGCTCCGCCGCCCTTACCGTGTTCACCAGGAGCATGGCGACGGTCATTGGCCCCACGCCGCCGGTGTAGGGCGTGACGAACGACGCCACCTCGCGCACATCGAGCGCGGCGTCGCCAACAAGGCGGAATCCGCTCGGACGCTCGGGGGCGTCGACCCGGTTCACCCCGACATCGATGACGACGGCGCCGGGCTTCACCATCTCCTTCGTGAGGGTCCTGGCGCGGCCCGCGGCCATGACCACAATGTCCGCCTGGCGGGTGTGGACGGCGATATCGGGTGTGCCCGTGTGGCAGATAGTCACGGTGGCGTTGCCCCCCCTGGCCTTGTTCGAAAGGAGGACGGCCAATGGGCGTCCCACCAGCGTGCTGCGGCCAACCACCACCACGTGTTTGCCGGAGGGGTCGTTTCCGCTGCGCAGCAGGAGCTCGACCACACCGTGCGGGGTGCAGGGGATCGCGCCAGTGAGCTCTCCCCGCAGGAGCCGGCCCAGGTTGTGCGGGTGGAGCCCATCCGCGTCCTTGGCCGGGTCCATGGCGTCGATGACCGCGAGTTCGTCGATGTGCCCCGGCAGAGGGAGTTGCGGGAGGATCGCGTGGAAGCGCCCGTCGGTGTTGATGCGGCGGATGAGTGCTACCAGCTGGTCCTGTGTGGTCGATTCAGGGAGACGGAACGTCTCGGAGAAGATCCCCGCTTCCTCGCACGCCTTTGTTTTCATCGAGACGTAGCTGATTGACGCGGCGTTGTCGCCAACGATGACGGCGGCGAGCCCCGGCGTGATGCCTTTCGCTTTCAGGGCGGCGGCGGCGCGAGCCACTTCGGCACGTATCCCGGCGGCGATGGCCGTACCATCGATAAGTTTGGCTGGCATGAGAGGAGGATAAGAGGAAAGAGGAAAGAGGAAAGAGGAAAGAGGAAGCGGCAAGAGGTGTCGCGATCTTGTCGCAATATGGGGGCCACGGCAACTCTTACACATCTCAGCGGAACGTCGTTCACTCACAAACGCTGGGAGTTCGAGACCAGGTGGCCCGCAAGCTCGTTCCACGACGACCCGCGCATGCCGGGCACGGACGACGGCTGGCTGGACTACCTGGGCGCCATGACCGCCGACGAGCTTCGCGCCTCCGCGACGAACATCGCCTCCAGGGCCGCGACCCCAGGCTCGACCACATCCTCAACGGCGGCTGGACCGGGAAGGTCCTCATCCAGTGCCTCGAGTGGGAAGGCTGCAACTGAGGCCGGGCGCGGCGCCCACCGTGCCACGCGCCAACGCGGCCGGTCGCGTAGGATCGAGCGTCTATGGCGACCAAATTTGCCCATGGCATCGACGTCGTTGAGATCGACCGCGTCGCGGACGTGATCGCGCGGCACGGCGATCGTTTTCTGAATCGCGTGTACACCCCCGATGAGATCGCCCACTGCCGCGGCCGCATCCCCGAGCTGGCGGCGCGCTTCGCCGCCAAGGAGGCCGTCATGAAGGCGCTCGGGACCGGCATACGAGGAGTCGGCTGGAGGGACATCGAGGTGCTCCCGAACCGGCGCGGGAAGCCCCTGGTGTTCCTGTACGGACGTGGGGCGAAACGGGCCGAGGATATCAAGCTCCGGGGCCTGGAGATCACGATGACGCATTCGCGCGATCTTGCGATGGCTTCGGTGGTGGGAGAGCGCGAGCTCACGGAGGTTGAGGACACACCGCGCCGGGGCGAAAACGCGCTCAGGCTGATCCGGGAACGGGGACTGCGATGAAGCTCGTGACGGCGGCGCAGATGCGCGGGCTCGAGGCCGCGGCGATTGCGGCCGGGAGTTCGGAGGCCCAGTTGATGGAGGAAGCCGGCCTGGCCGTCGCCCAGGAGGCGTGGATGCTCCTGGGCACGCTCGAAGGCCGGCGGATTGTTGTCCTCGCGGGCCCGGGGAACAACGGTGGCGACGGACTGGTTGCTGCCCGCCATCTCTACGACTGGGGGGCCGAGCTGCTTGTCTACCTGCCTCGCGGCCACCGTGTCGCGGAACGCCTCGACGAAATCCGCCAGCGCGAAATCCCCATCGTCGACGGCAGCGAAGACCCGGGGTTGGCTCAACTCGATGGCATTCTCGCATCAGCCGACCTCGTCATCGACGCGCTGCTCGGGATCGGGCAGACGCGGCCGCTGGAAGGCGGGGAACCGATTGCCATCGCCCTGGAGAAGCTCGGCGAGGCGCGCAGGGGTTTCCAGCCACCCAAGCTCGTGGCGGTCGACGTGCCGACCGGCATGGACGCCGATTCGGGGGCGATCGATCCCCGGACGGTTACGCCAGACATGACGGTGACGTTCGGGCTGCCGAAGGTGGGCATGTACCAGGCCCCCGCGAGCGGACACCTCGGCCGCGTGCAGGTCATCGATATCGGCATCCCAAAGGCGGCGATGGAGGCGGTTGCCCTGGAACTGCTGAGTACGCGGTGGGCCCGTTCCAACCTGCCGGCGCGGCCCGGGGAGGGCAACAAGGGAACCTTCGGCAGGGTGCTGGTGGTGGGCGGCTGTTCGCGCTACCTCGGCGCGGTGCAGCTCGCGGCCACCGCCGCCTATCGCGCCGGGGCGGGGCTGGTGACCGTGGCCTGCCCCGAGACCATCGTTCCCGCCATCGCGCCGGCCATCGCCGAGGCGACGTGGCTGCCACAGCCCACGGCAGCCGATGGCGGGCTGAGCGAACAGGCCGCCCCCTCGCTGCGAAACACCTGGAGCCAGTACAGCGCCATCGTCTTCGGCCCGGGGCTGGGCAACACGGAGGCAACCCGTGCCCTGACCTGGGCAGCCCTGCCCGACCTGGCCGGCGCCACCCACGGGGCCGTGATAGACGCCGACGCGCTCAACGCCATCTCGGCGCTCGACGACGGTCCCGAGCGTGTGCCCACCCGCGCCGTCCTGACACCGCACCCCGGCGAGATGGCGCGCCTCATGAAGATGACGGTGGCGGACGTGCAGGGGGGCCGGCTCGAAGTGGCGAAAGCGTGCGCCGCCCGCTTCGGATGCGTTGCCGTGCTCAAGGGGGCGCACTCCGTTGTCGCCGCCCCGGATGGGCGGGCGGCGCTCAGTCCATTCGCGAATCCGCTGCTGGCAACCGCGGGAAGCGGGGACGTGCTCTCGGGCATGATCGGCGGGTACCTGGCGCAGGGCCTGGAGCCGTTCGCCGCCGCCTGCCTCGGCGTCTACCTCCACGGTGCGGCGGGCGAGGCGCTGCGGGCGGACTATGGCGAAGCCGGCCTGCTCGCCGGTGAAATCGCCGCGCGGCTCCCCCGGGTGGTCAAGGATGTAGTGGCCCCCGTGATGTACACTGCAGCCCAGCCGTGACCATGAACACGCCTCCCTCCGGCCGCCGCGTGGTTGTCACCGGGGTCGGCATGATTACCGCTCTGGGACATAACGCCTGCGACAACTGGACCGAACTGATCCACGGACGATCAGGCATCCGCCGCATCACGTTGTTCGATCCCTCGGCCTATGAATCGCAGGTGGCCGGCGAGGTACCGGACTTCGACCCCGCGAAGTACATGGACCGCAAGGAAGCCCGGCGGGCCGACCGTGTGACGCAGCTGGCCTTCGTGGCCGCTGACGAAGCCCTGAAGCAGGCGCGTTACGATCCCTCAGACAACGGGACGAACATGGCCGTGATCGTGGGCACCGCGATCGGCGGGATCACGACGCTGATGGCGGAGTACGACACCCTCCTGGCGAAGGGGCCCGGGCGCGTGAGTCCCTTCCTGATGCCGATGATGCTTTCCGACATGACGAGCGGCCAGTTGAGCATCAAGCTCGGTGCGAAGGGCGTGAACTACGCGCTCATCAGCGCCTGCGCGAGCGGGGCCGACAGCATTGGCGAAGCCGCGAACATCATCCGCCGGGGCGATGCGGACATCGCGCTGGCTGGCGGCACCGAGGCGGCGATCACTCCCATCTGCATGGCCGGATTCTCGGCGGCCAAGGCGCTGACCACGCGGAACGACGACCCCGCCCGCGCCTCGCGCCCGTTCGACAGGGCGCGCGACGGCTTCGTGATGGCCGAGGGCGCCGGGCTCCTCGTCCTCGAATCCGAGGAACATGCGATCGGACGGGGCGCGACAATACTTGCCGAACTGGCCGGTTACGGTGCCACCAGCGATGCGTTCCACATCACCCAGCCAGCGGAGGACGGTTCGGGCGCGGCCCGCGCGATGCAGAAAGCGCTCGCCGAGGCCCGGCTCCAGGCCGACGACATCGACTACATGAACGCGCACGGTACCTCGACGCCGATGAACGACAAGCTGGAGACTCTCGCGATCAAGAAGGTGTTCGGCGAGTACGCCTACGAGCTGCCGGTGAGCTCGACCAAGTCGATGACGGGGCACCTTTTGGGTGCGGCCGGCGCGGTCGAAGCGGGGATTTGCGTGCTGGCGCTCCAGCACCAGGCGATTCCGCCAACGGCGAACTACGAAACGCCCGACCCGGAGTGCGACCTTGATTACGTGCCCAACATGGCGCGATCCGCCCAGCTGGAAGCGGTGATGACGAACTCGCTCGGGTTCGGGGGCCACAACGCAAGCCTGATCTTCCGGAAGTACAGGCCGTTGTCATGACGCAGGTGGTGGGTCGGCCGAAGCCACGCTGGCGTCTCCGCGACCCGTACGCCCGCCAGAAAGGCATCCCAAACTTCCCGCCGGTGGTGGCGACCGTCCTGGCGGCGCGGGGCATCACCACGCGCGCCCAGGCCGACGTGTTCTATAAGCCGCACCTGATGCGGGACTACGACCCGCTGCAACTGCCCGGCATGCACGAAGCAATCGCCCGGGTGCGCCAGGCCATCGAGGATCACGAAACCATCGCGCTTTATGGCGACTTTGACGTCGACGGCGTGACCTCTGTGGCGGTCTTGCACGAGGGCCTCGTCCCCCTTGGGGGCACCTGCGTCACGTACATCCCGGACCGGTTCGCCGAGGGCTACGGGCTGAACTTCGGGGCGGTGCGCAGGCTGCGTGAGCAGGGGTGCGACCTGCTGGTGACCGCGGACTGCGGCATCTCGTCGGTGGCGGAAGTGACACTGGCGAACGAGCTGGGGATGGACGTCATCATCCTCGACCACCATACGGTGCCCGATGTTCTGCCGCCGGCACTGGCGGCCGTCAACCCGAAACGGATCGACTCGCCCTACCCCTTCGACGAGCTCGCCGCGGTGGGGGTCGCTTACCGGTTCCTTCAAGTGCTCTACGAGGCGTGTGGCCGGACGCTCGACGACAGTTCGTTCATCGACCTGGCGGCGCTGGGAACGGTGGTCGACGTAGCGCCGCTGTTTGATGAGAACCGGCGGATCGTGACCGAGGGGCTCGCGCGGATGCAGCGCGGCCTGCGCCCGGGGCTCGAAGCGCTGGCGAGAGTTTCGGGAGTCGCTCCCGAGCGGTTCACGGCCGAGACCCTCGGGTTCGCGATCGGGCCGCGCATGAACGCGGCGGGGCGGCTGGCCCATGCGAACATCGCGCTCGACCTGATGCTCGCGCAAAACCGGATGGTCGCGGGGGAGCTGGCGGCCGAGCTCGACGCGCTCAACCGAGAGCGACAGCGGCAGACCGAGGAAGCGATGGCCATCGCCGAGGAAATGCTCGGCGCCAGTGACGACCCGCTGATCATGGTGGCGAGCGAGCATATCTCGCCCGGCATCGTGGGGCTCGTGGCCTCGCGGCTGGCGGAGCGGCGCAACCGGCCGGCCATCGTGCTTTCGAAGGGTCCGGATGAGAGCCGCGCGAGCGCCCGAAGCGTGCCGGGCTTCGACATCGTAAGCGCCATCCGGAAGGAGAAGGCACTGCTGGTACGGCATGGCGGGCATCGCGCGGCAGCGGGCTTCACCGTGCGGAACGAAGACCTGGACATCCTCCGCGACCGGCTCATCAACACGGCGGCCGAGCAGCTCGGGTGGGAGCCTCCGCGGAGGCTCATCGAGATCGACGCCGAGACCTCGCTCGCGGACCTGACCGGGATCGAGGTAAAGGGGCTGATGCGGTTCGAGCCATGCGGGCAGGGCAACCGGAAGCCCGTCCTGCTCAGCCGCGGGGTGGAGCTGAAGGACGCGAAGCCCGTGGGTTCGGACCAGGCGCACCTGCGGCTGCTGGTGAAGGACGGGCCAGTGACGTGGCGGGGGATCGCCTTCCGGCAGGCCGAGGCCGAGCTCGACCGCGAGGTGGACATCGTCTACTCGC
>DAOKYT010000062.1:4459-16382 GCA_035326025.1 Tepidiformaceae bacterium | reverse complement strand
GGTGCCGAAGGTGGGATTCGAACCCACACGAGCTTGCGGCTCAGCGGTTTTTGAGACCGCCGCGTCTGCCATTCCGCCACTTCGGCCGGCTCTTCCATCATACGGGCTGCCTGGCCAAGGGGCGCCTCGCCCTTGTTCCCTCGCGTATGCTGCGAGTCGATGCTTCGAACCGCACAGGCGCGCCGCGCAATCGCAATGTTCACCTCTCTCGCCTTCGTGGCGCTGACTGCGGGAGGAGCAATGCCCAACCGGGTTCCTCCACACGCGGCCGCGGCCGGTCCGGTCGCGGACACCGCTTTCTGCGCGAACGATGGACCGCCCGCGGCCGCCTCGGCTTCCGCGGTGAATGCCACGACGAATATCTTCCGCCCCGGGCTCCCGTTCCTGGTGGTCATCCCCGGGCTGGCATTTCTCCCGGGGGCAGAAACACCTCCACCACCCGGTGAGGCGCTCGCCGAACTCCAGGCAAGGCTGGCCGGGGAAGTCGCCAATGCCTCCACAGCGGGTGAGTTCGCCATCGCCGTTACCGACCTCCAGTCGGGCCAGACGATCCATGTCAACGGTGAACGGAGCCACCGCGCCGCCTGCGTAATGAACCTGTTCGCCATCATCACCGCCCTGCGCGATGTGCAGGCGGGCTTCTACCCGCTGGCGGAGGTCGACGCGCTCATCCGCCGAACTATCTACGCCAGTGACGCCGTCACGGGCCGGGCCCTCTACGAGAAGGCCGGCGGCGGAGACGTGGTCGCGGGCGTCGCGCGGGTGCGCGAGTTGCAGCGTGAGGTCATCGGCATGAACTCGACATCGCTCGACCACCCGCCCGCCTTTCCCGGCGACTCGCTCGGGGTGAGCGCCGACAATCTAATCACCGCTCTCGATGCGAACCGCGCGCTCGCCATGCTGTACAGAGGAGAACTGCTGAACGGGGAGTTGACGGGGTGGCTCCTGGACGCGATGACCGGCGTGAAACCAGGGCTCAACTACCTTACCGCCGCCCTCCCTCCCGAGGCGACTGTGAGCCACAAGAACGGCTTCGTCCCGCTGTGGGACGGATATGTCGACAACGACGTGGCGATCGTGCGCTTCGGACCGGGGTTGCGGGATGCCTACGCCATCTCGTTCTTCTCGCAGGGGGTGCCGGTGGAGTACGCCGATATCCCGCTGGCACAGGCGCTCGTGCGCATGACCTGGGAATACTTCAGCGGCGCCTACGAGTAGCCGGGAGGACCCGCCGCCACGATAGAATCCGGACGTGCTGTTCTCGTCGCGATCCTGGCCCGGTATCCAGGATGGCTCCATCACCCTCACCTTTCGCCGGTGGAAGCGCCCGCAGGCGCTCGCCGGCCGGGCGTACCGCACACCCGCGGGACGGATCAGGGTGGATGCCTGTAACACCATCGACCCCTCGTCCATCGACGATGTCGAGGCCCGGCAGGCCGGTTTCGGCAGCGCCGATGCGTTGAGGGACGAACTGCGCGGCGATCCGGCGCTGCCGGTTTACCGCGTGGCCTTCCACCGGCTCAGTGACCCCGACCCCCGGGAGGTCCTCGCGGCGGATGCGCACCTGTCACCGGCGGAGCTGGCAACGATGGCCAGGCAGTTGGCCCGGCTGGACACCGCAAGCGCGGGTGGAGCGTGGACCGAGGCAACGCTGCGCGCCATCGCGGCCCATCCCGGAAGACGGGCAGCCGAGCTGGCGGCCGTGCTCGGACGCGAGACGCTCTCGTTCAAGGCGGATGTCAGGAAGCTCAAGACACGCGGCCTTACCATCAGCCTCGAGACCGGCTATCGGCTCTCGGCGCGGGGCGAAACCGTCCTTGCGTGGATGGGCTCACGGGGCGCGGGCGGGCTCAGCCGCTCGCCTTCCTAAGCTGCTCGTCTTCGCCGGCAATGAGCCAGACGTCACCGGGCTCGACCACCACGTCACGGTCAGGCCGGAAGGTCACGATGTCCCCCCGAACCAGGGCGAGCAGGACGACGTGATGGCGGGTGAACGCATCGAGCGTGCCGATGGCCTTGCCGAAGGCGGACTCGGGCGCATCGAGCTTGGCGCAGCCAAAGGTCGGGCCGAGGGAGAGGTACTCGCCCAGGTGGCTCGAAGGGCCGAGGGTGTGGGCGAGCCGGATGGCCGCCTCCTGTTCGGGCTTCACCACCATGTCGGCGCCAGCCAGCCGCAAGGCCTCGGCGTGATCATCGGTGCTCGCCTTGGCCACAACATGCCTCAGTTCGAGCCGCCGCTTCAGGGTGAGGGTCAGCAGGACGCTGGTGGCGACGGCGCTGCCGATGGCGACGGCGACGGTGTCGTAGGTTTCAAGGGCGAGCGAGCTCAGGAATTCGAACTCGGAGAGGTCGCCGGATGCGGCGAGCGTGGCGATTTCCGCCAGTTCGTTCACGCGCTGGGTATCGGAGTCGACGGCGAGGACTTCGACGCCCATGCCGACCAGTTCTTCAACCAGCTGCGCACCGAAGCGGCCAAGGCCCAGGATTGCAACCTTCATACGCTCGCCGACCTCACTGTTCTCTGGCCCGCGGCCCGCGGCGCCGTGCGGGCACAATACGGCGTCCGGGGATCAGCAGCCACCGGCATCAGCCCAGCCTCACGCTATCCATGGGCAGATGGTAGGGTGGCTTCTTCCGCGGCTTGGACATGTAGAGCACGAGCATCAGGGGGCTGAAGCGCCCGAACAGCATGGCCGCGATGAGCACCACGTGCCCCCAATCGCCGAATACCGGGGTCCCGGCGGCGCTGAAGCCCACCGTGCCCAGGGCCGACATCGCCTCGAACACCGTGTCGAGGAACTCCTCGCTCGATGTGAGCGTGAGCGCGAGCGAAAAGCTGAACAGGAGAGCGACGAAATAGAGGGCGAGGGTCGTCGCCTGCTGGATCACGGCTGTCGGGATGGTCCGCCGGAACGCACTCACTTCGTCCCGTCCCCTGAGCGTGGAGAGCATGACGGCGAAGAGCATCGAAAAAGCGCCGACCTTGAGGCCGCCGGCGGTCGAACCGGCGGCGCCGCCGATGAACATGAGGCCCACGGTGGAGATCTTCGACTCGTCGTGGAGCCCGCCGAGATCAAGGGCGCTGAAGCCCGCGGTCCTCGCGTTCGCGCTGTGGAAGAGGGCGACGACGGGCCGGTCCGCGGCGGGTATCCCGCCAAGCGTGGCCCCGTTCGTCCATTCGAAGACAAGCACGGCCAGCGTGCCGGCCGCGAGCAGGGCAGCACTGGTAACGAAGACCAGTTTCGACTCTAGCGGCAGCCGCCGGAAGGATCGGCGTGACGCGAGGGTGGCCAGTGGGAGGAATCCGAGGCCCCCGGCAACGATGAGGGTGGCGAGGGTGAGGAGCACCACCGGGTTGCCGGAAAACGGGAGCATATCCGCACCGGTGACGCTGAAACCCGCATTGTTGAACGCGGAGACCGAGTGAAACACGCCCCACCAGAGCGACTCGCCGAAGGCGTGGCCGTCCACGAGGAATGCCGCCGTGAGGATCGCAGCACCCATTGCCTCGAACAGCGCCGTGAAGAGCCCTACCCCGCGGGCGAAGGCAAGCGTCTCCTTCATGTTTGGAGCGCCGTAGTACAGCCGGAGCATGTTGCGGTCCCGGAGGCCAAGTTGCCGGCCAAAGGCCCAAAGCACGATGGTGGTGCCCAGCATGTAGCCAAGCCCGCCAACCTGGATGAGCAGGAGGATGACGAACTCGCCGAATGGGCTCCAGTGCGCCTGGGTATCGAATACCACGAGACCGGTGACACAGATCGCGGAGACGGCGGTGAACAGCGCGTCCTTGGGGTTCGTCCAGTCGCCTGATTCAGATGCGACGGGCAGCGTGAGGAGCAGGAACCCGGCGGCGAGAACGATCCCAAAGCCCGCGAGGATCTCACCGATTCCGCTGCCTGGCCCCCGGAAGGGGCGGCGCGCGGCCATGCGGGCAACGTGGACCCCCCGCGGGGCGGGCCGCCGGGCAACACTCAAGGCTGGTCTCCCGAAACCAAGGTTGGCAGCGGCCCCTCGCGCGGGCGTTTTAATCCCGGACCAGGGCAAACCCTGGAGGGTTGGCCCCGTGCGCCAGGTCGACGGATACCCTACCTGAGGCGCCGCTCTACGACCACCTGCCGCTCAAGCGCTCAACCGCCCTGGTTGAGGAGCACGGGTGGGAACCCCATCATGCCGCGGAGCAGGTTGACCTCGCCCCGGTGGCCGTTGAGGTGGATTACCAGGTGCAGGTTGATCGATTCGCCGAGGGTTTCCGTCCGTTCGCCCAACTTCACCTGGCGCTCGAGGTCAGCTTCGCTGAGCGAGTCGAGGAACGCCGAGGAAAGCCCGGCCACCCGCGCCTGGTAGGCCCGGAACTCATCGAGCGAGCCGATCCGGACGGCGCGCGCATCCTCGTTCGACTGACCGGTGCCAAAGCCCTTCTCCGGCAAGCCGGTCCGTGCGGCCCAGCCGCCAGTGTCCCACTCAGCCGGCTTTCCCTGGAAGATCTGTTGGAAGAACAGGTCCTCGATCCGGGCCGCGTGCCACATGCACCAGGCGACCGAATGAGATTGGCCCTCGGGGACGAAGTGGAGCTGCTCCTCCGAGAGTCCATCGGGCGCGCCACGGAAGCCACGATGGATGAAATCCAGGGTCTGCTTCATGAAATCGATTGCCGTCATTCGAACCTCCATCTGCGCCGGGACTATACAGCGCGGAAGCGATGCGGGCTGGCCAGTGAGCCGCCGTACTGCCCATAGCAGCGGGGCACGCTAGGCTGAACTGCTGAATGCTCGCCCAAACACCCCTGGACCTGGTCCGCGACGAACTTTCCGAGGCGTTCGCGTCGCTCGCCGCAACCCTGGACGCGCCTTCCCTCGTGTCGCTCCCGGTCCCCCCGGCACTGCTGGCGCAGCTGGGGAGCGTCGGACTCCCCCGGGTGCTGCGCAAGGCAACGGTTGCCTGGCGGCCACCCGGCGAAACGGGCATCATTGCCGGTTTCGGGCGAGAGATTGAACTGCGGGGCCGGCGTGAGTCGCCTCTGCAAGAGGCGGCGCTGGCTATTCGCGAGGTGGCCCAGCTTCCGCGCATCAACCGCGTAACGGGCCCGGCGCAGCCGTCGTTCTTCGGCGGCGGCCGGTTCGTCGCCGGAGGTACGGTCCACGACCCTGCCTGGGATGGGTTTGGCGGATGGGCGTTCGTGCTCCCTCGCCTCTTGCTCGCCGTCCGCGGCGACGCGGTCGAGGCCAGCATCACGCTGCTGCTCGAACCGGGCGCGAGCCGGGGGGCGATCGCGGCTCGGCTGGCGGAAACCCCGTGCGAACCAGCCCTCGCCACCACCGGGCATTCCGGCTGGCCCACGGAGGCCGCCGGGCGGGACTGGCGCGCGACCGTGGCCACCGCGATCGATGAGATCGAGGCGGGGCGCTACCAGAAAGTTGTGCTTGCGCGCCCCGCAGACATTCAGCGCGACGAAGACATCGACACCGGACTGGTGTTGGAGCGGCTTGCGGGCCGGTATGAGCGCTGCTTCCTGTTCAAGATGGTCCAGGGCGCGAATACCTGGCTCGGCGCGACGCCGGAGCTCCTGTGCAAGGTGCGGGGGGGCAGTGTCAGCACCGTGGCACTCGCCGGTTCCGTGCCTCGCGGGAGTGACCCCGCAGCGGACGACGCACTGGCCGCGCGGCTGCTTGGCGATGCCAAGGAGCGCCACGAGCACGCGCTCGTCGTGCACGCGCTTCGCGAGGGCCTGGCGCCGTTCTGCAGCGAGATCGAGGTACCCGCCGGGCCGGAAATCCTCCGCGTGGCCAACATCCAGCATCTGCGAACACCGATCACCGGCCGCTTACTGCACGGAGAGGACGCCATGACGGTCGTGGCGGCGTTGCATCCCTCGCCAGCGGTGGGCGGTTGGCCACGGGCCGAGGCGGTGGCGGCCATCGACCGGCTTGAAGGCATGGACCGGGGCTGGTATGCGGGGCCGATTGGGCGCGTGGGGCTCGATGGCGACGGTGAGTTCGCGGTCGGCCTGCGCTCCGGGCTGATCCGAGGCTCGGCCGCGCGGTTCTATGCCGGGGCCGGCATCGTCCACGGTTCGGACCCGGAGCGCGAGTTCGCCGAGACCGAGACGAAGTTCCGGCCCCTCCGGGAGGCCATCGATGGCGTCTGATGCGCCGCTTGCGGTCGAGGCAGCCTCGGCCGCGTTCGTCGATAGCCTGGCCGCGCACGGCGTCGAGCATGTGTGTATTACCCCGGGCTCGCGATCGACGCCGCTGACCATTGCGTTTGCGTTGCAGCCGGCGATCCGCCCGTGGCTGCACCTGGACGAACGTGCAGCGGCGTTTTTCGCACTCGGCATGGCGAAGGCGACCGGGAGGCCGGTCGCCCTGGTGTGCACATCCGGCACGGCCGCCGCGAACTACTACCCGGCCGTGACCGAGGCGCACCTCTCGGGGGTGCCCCTCATTGTGTGCACGACGGATCGCCCGCCGCGCTTGCGCGAAGTTGGCGCCGAGCAAACGATGCCCCAGGCAGGCATGTACGGGACAACCGTGCGGTTCGCCCAGGATTTGCCAACGCCGCACGGCGCGGCATCCGAGCCCGGATTCTTCGCGACGATTGCCATGCGGGCGGTGCGCGAGTCGCTCGGGCCGTTCCCGGGACCAGTCCACCTGAATTTCCCGTTCGAGGAGCCCCTGATCGGCCCCGGGGCCAGGCAGGCCCGGCCCGCGCCCCGGCGGCGGGCCATTGCCCCGGGAACGCCCGCGCCGCTCGCAGCCGACCTCGACTACGCCGCCGATCTCTTGCAATCCGCCCGGCGGCCGCTCATCGTCGCTGGCCCGGAAGTCCCTTCAAACGCCGCGGGCCCGATTGCCGAGCTCGCGACGGCGCTGGGGGCTCCAGTCCTGGCCGATCCGCTCAGCGGACTGCGCACTGGCCCTCACGATCGCCGTCACGTGCAGGCCGCCTACGACGCGGTGTTGCGCGACCGCCGTGCGCTCGACGATTGCGCTCCGGACGCGGTCATCCGCTTCGGGGGGCGGCCGACTTCGAAGGCGCTGAATACACTGCTCGACCAGGTTGTCGCCGTACAGATCCTGTGCGAGCCATGGGGCTCATGGCGCGTGGGCTCAGTCGCCATGGACCAGGTGCTGCCCGGCGACCCGGCGGTGAGCGCGAGCATGCTCGCCACCAGGCTCCGGGGGCACGTGACCCCCGAACCGGGGTGGATGCCGGCGTGGAGGGAGCGTGACGAAGCCGCCGGGGCCGCCATGCGCGAGTCGGCGCTGGAGCCTGGGCCAACGTTTGAAGGCCGCGTCTTCGTGGAACTGCAAGAGGCGCTGCCCGCCAGGGCCACGGTCGTCGCAGGCAACAGCATGCCGGTCCGCGACCTCGACTCGTTCGTCACTTCCAGCGCGAAACCGCTTCGGTTCATTTCGAATCGGGGCGCGAACGGCATCGACGGCGTGAATTCAACCGCGCTGGGGGTGGCCGCCGCTCGCCCGGGCCCGACGGTGCTGGTGATCGGCGACCTGTCGTTCTACCACGACCTTACGGGCCTTTGGGCCGCCAGGCGGCATGGCATCGACCTGACCGTCGTGCTGATCAACAACAATGGCGGGGGCATTTTCCACTACCTGCCCCAGGCTGCGTACCCGGACCTGTTCGAGTCGTGGTTTGGCACACCGGGGGACCTGGAGTTCGAGCATGCCATCCGTCTCTTTGGCGGCACGTATCACCGTACCCGGGACTGGGCGGACTTCCGCGACCAGCTGCAGGCCCCCGCCAGCGGACTTCGCGTCATGGAACTTCAGACCGACCGGGCGGCGAACGCGGCCCGGCACCGGGAGGCGTGGGCACGCGCGGCAGAGGCCGCGTGGGACCGGGCCGGAGTTGTGCATGGCAAGGCTTGAGGTCGCGCCGGGGTTCTTTCTCAATGTCGACGTTGCGGGTGCCGGGCCCGCCATCGTGCTGCTTCACGGGTTCACGGGGTCCGCGGCCAGCTGGGGGCGGTTTGGCGCGCTGCTGCGCGAACGGCTCACGACCGTCGCGGTCGACATCGCCGGCCACGGGCTGTCCGATAAGCCGGTGGAGATCGACCACTACCGGATGCCGCAGGCGGTGGCCGACATCGTGCGGGCGGTACAGCTCGCGGGGTTTGAACGAACGGCCTGGCTGGGGTACTCGATGGGCGGACGGACAGCGCTGCATGTCGCGGCGGCATTTCCAGCAGCCGTCGAGCGGCTGGCGCTCATCGGCGCCTCCGCCGGTATCGCTGAAGCGGAGGGCCGGGCAGCCAGAGTCGAGGACGATGAGCGGCTCGCCGGGCGTATCATCGGCCAAGGCGTGCCCGCGTTCGTCGACTACTGGGAGTCGATCCCGCTGTTCGAATCTCAGCGGGAGCTGCCAGAGGAGCTGCGCCGGGAGATCCGCGCCGGGAGGCTGGCGTGCGACCCGGTAGGCCTGGCCAACAGCCTGCGCGGCATGGGCACGGGTGCGCAGGAGCCGCTCCAGGGCCGCCTCGCCGGGTTGACCATGCCCGTCCTGGCGATGGCCGGGGAGCGCGATACCCGGTACGTGGCCACCGCGCGCGAGCTGGCGGCCGGGATTCCGCTGGGCCGCACGGCCGTGGCGCCGGCGGCCGGGCACGCGGCGCACATCGAGAATCCCGAATGGTGCGCCGAAGAGGTAATCGCATTCGTGCTGAACGCAAAAGGAGACCACCCGTGACGGCAATTCAATGGCAGACTGCCGGGACCTACGACGACATCGTCTTCCAGAAGGCTGAGGGCATCGCCCGGATCAGCATCAACCGGCCCGAAGTGCACAACGCATTCCGCCCGAAGACCATTTTCGAGCTCATCGATGCCTTCCGGAACGCCAACGAGGATTCGACCATCGGGGTGGTGCTCTTCACTGGCGAAGGGGGACGCGCGTTCTGCTCCGGTGGCGACCAGCGCGTGCGCGGCCATGGCGGCTATGTCGGCGAAGACAACGTCACGCGTCTCAATGTGATCGACCTGCAGAAGCTGATACGCTCCATGCCCAAGCCGGTCATCGCGCTGGTGGCGGGGTATGCGATCGGCGGCGGGCACGTGCTGCACGTGATCTGCGACCTGACGATCGCGGCTGAGAACGCGCGGTTCGGGCAGACTGGACCCCGGGTGGGAAGCTTCGATGGTGGATTCGGCGCTTCCCAGCTCGCTCGCATCGTCGGTCAGAAGAAGGCGCGGGAGATCTGGTATCTCTGCCGCCAGTACGATGCGCGCGAGGCCGAGGCGATGGGGATGGTGAACAAGGTCGTGCCGCTCGATCAGCTTGAAGCCGAGGGCGTTCAGTGGGCGCGCGAGATGCTCCAGCACAGCCCGATCGCGCTACGGATGCTCAAGTCGTCGTTCAACGCGGAACTGGACGGGCTTTCGGGGCTCACGGAGCTCGCGCACAACGCGAACATGCTGTTCTACATGACCGATGAAGCGAAGGAGGGCCGGGATGCGTTCCTCCAGCGGCGTCCCTCGCGCTACAGCGACACGTCGGCATTCCCCCGCACGCCCTGAGCCGGTGCTTCGCCTCCGTTGGCGGCGGGTCGCGGTGCCCTTCCGGAACGCCATCGCGAGCGCGCAGGCGACGTACCGCATGCGCGAGAGTGTCCTCATCGAACTCGAGGCTGCCGACGGACTTCGCGGCACGGGCGAAGCCGCACTCCCGGCAGGCGCTTCATTCGAGGCGCACGGCAGCTCTATCGAGGCCTTCCTGGAGGATGCGAGTTGCCACCTCACCGGCCGGGGCCCCGGACACGGCCTGCGTGGGCTGGCGCTCCCCGCGGACGAGCCCGGCAGCTGGAGTGCGGCAGTGGTATGCGGTCTCGAGACCGCACTCGCCGACCTGGCCGCCCGCGAAGCTGGCATCCCCATGTACCGGTGGCTCGCTTCGCACGCGGATCTGCCCGGCGACGGCAGCGAGATCGACGTGAACGGGCTCGTGGACCTCACCGAACCGGGGGCGGCGGCGCGTAATGCCGCGAGGCTCGCGGCGCGCGGGTTTCGCACCCTCAAGCTGAAAGTTGGAGGCGAACCGCGAGCCGCCCTCGGCACGGTTGCCGCTGTCCGCGACGCGGTGGGCCCAAAGGTTACGCTGCGCTGCGACGCGAACCGGTCATGGGAGTACGGTGATGCCCTCCGGTTCCTGGAGGGCTGCCACGTGCACGGGGTCGCACTCTGCGAAGAGCCCATCGCGGACCCGGGCCACGATTACTCGGCTCTCGCCGCACTGCGAGACTCGTCGCCCGTGCCCCTGGCGGTAGACGAGTCCACGCGGACCGCCGGGGCACTGGAACGCGCCATCGCCGCCGGGGCGGCGGACGCGGTAGTGATCAAGCCGATGGCATCCGGGTTGGCCGAGGCCCTTGCGATGATCGCCCGTGCGAGAGCCGCAGACCTCCCGGTCATTGTGACCACGACGTTCGACCTCGCTCCCGGGACCGGGGTGGCTCTGCACCTGGCCGCCCTGGCCGGCGCTCCGGCCCTCGCCTGCGGGCTGGCGACCCTGGAACGTGTCGAGAACCCGCTTGGTTCGGGCGTGCCGCCGGTCATCGACGGCCGGATGCGCCTCCCGGAACAGCCCGGCCTGGGCGTGACGCTGGACGCCGCCGCGGTTGAGCGCTACGCGGTTGGCAATTGGAGCGAGGTGGAGCCATGAACGGCACGATGGTGGACTGGCTCGCCCACCGCGCCGATGCGCTGCCCTCGGCGGTGGCGCTGATTGACGACGCCGGCGAGCACACCTATGCGGAGCTGGATTCGCGCGTGGACCGCGTCGCCAGCGCGCTCTGGCGCCGCGGCATCCGGCGCGGAGACCGGGTAGCGATGCTGGCGTGGAACGCGCCGGACGTGGTGGAGCTTATCCATGCGGTGGCCCGGCTCGGCGCAACGCTGGTTCCTCTGAATGCGCGCCTGCGCGCCGGTGAACTGGCGTTCCAGTTGCGGGATGCCGATGTCGCGGTATTCATCGCCGACGCCGCGCTCGCGCAGACGGCCGGAGAGGCAGCAGCCGAAGCTGGCCTTCCGGGCCCGCTCGTCTTTCCGCTCGGGGAGGAAGGGCTGGCCGGGTTCGAACGTGCCGGGGTCCGCGATGCCGACGACCCTCTATGTATTATGTATACTTCCGGGACGACGGGCCTGCCCAAGGGCGTCGTGCTGACCTACGGCAACTTCTTCGCCAGCGCGGCGGGTTCCGCGTTCAACCTCGGGGTCCTGCCAGGCGACCGCTGGCTCGCGTGCCTCCCGCTGTTCCACGTCGGCGGGCTCTCGATCGTCATCCGGAGCGCGCTGTACGGCACTACCGCGGTCCTCCACCGGCAGTTCGATGAGCGCGCCGTGAGCGCCTCTCTCCGGAACGACGGAGTGACCCACATCTCGGTGGTGGCGACCATGCTCCAGCGCCTGCTCGACATCGATCCCGCGCCATGCCCCGCGCAGCTGCGCGTGGTGCTGGCCGGTGGCGGCCCGGTACCCGAACCGCTGCTGGAGCGGGCAGCGACGCTCGGATACCCGGTTGTGCAGACCTACGGTCTGACCGAGACGGCGAGCCAGGTCGCGACCCTGGCCCCGGCGGATGCCATCGCGCGGCTCGGCTCGGCGGGGAAACCGCTGGTGACCACGCAGCTGCGCATCGATGCCCGGCCCGGCGAGGCCGGCGAGATCCTGGTGGCCGGGCCCGTTGTGACTCCGGGCTACTTCCGCCGTCCAGAAGCGACCAGAGCGGCGATTCGTGATGGCTGGCTGCACACGGGAGACATCGGGCGGCTGGATCGCGATGGCTACCTGTATGTACTGGACCGTCGCGATGACCTGATTGTCAGTGGTGGCGAGAATGTGTACCCGGCCGAAGTCGAAGCCGTGATCCTGCGGCACCCGGGCGTGCGCGAAGCCGCCGTGGTCGGGCTGCC
>DAOKYT010000062.1:0-4359 GCA_035326025.1 Tepidiformaceae bacterium | reverse complement strand
CCGTACTGGCAAGGCCGATGCACACTGCCCACTCGAGCAGCGACAGCGGAGCGGTGCTGAATGGGTCGCGAAGCAGCGGAAGATGGACCACTGCCACCTGCAGCGCCACCGAGACGGCGACAGCAAGCCAGAGATAGCGGTTCGTGAAGAGGCGGTGGAACGCGCTGGCGCGGTGGCTTCGCGCGTTAAAGCAATTGAAGAGCTGGGCCAGCACGAGCGTCGTGAAGGCCATGGTCCGCGCCGAAGCGATGTCTCCCTCGCCACCAAGCATGCCCCCGCCGAGGCCCAGGTCGAGCGCGGCGAGCGACGCGATCGCCATCACGAGGCCAATGAACACCACATCCAGCTGCATCCCGCGGTCGATGACGCGCTCATCCAATCGCCGCGGCGGGACGCTCATCACGTCATCTGGAGGCGGGTCGACGCCCAGGGCCATCGCTGGCGCCGCATCGGTCAGGAGGTTGATCCAGAGGATCTGCGTCGCCAGGAGTGGGACGGCCACCGCCTCTCCCGTATCGTCCAGGCCGAGGACGCCGGCGGCTATAACGCCCATGAACATGGTGAGGACCTCACCCGTGTTCGAGGAGAGGAGAAAACGGAGGAACTTGCGAATGTTGGCGAAGATGCCTCGCCCCTCCCGCACCGCGGAGACCAGGGTCGCGAAGTTATCGTCGGCCAGGATCATGTCGGCGGCTTCGCGCGTGACGTCGGTGCCGGCACGCCCCATCGCCACACCGATATCGGCCGCGCGGAGTGCCGGCGCATCGTTCACACCATCACCGGTCATCGCCACGACGTGTCCCTCCGCCTGGAGCGCATCGACAATCCGCAGCTTCTGCCTCGGAGCAACCCGGGCATAGACGGAGACCTCCCCGACGGCCCGGCGAAGTTCGGCATCGTCCAGGCTTTCGAGTTCACTCCCCGTCAGGATTCGTGCATCCGCCGCGGCGAGACCGAGGTCGGTTGCGATCCTGAGCGCCGTGCGAGGGTGATCCCCGGTGATCATGAGCACCCGTATCCCCGCCCCGGCGGCCTCGCGGATGGCGTTGCTGGCCTCGGGGCGTGGAGGGTCGATGATTCCCACGACTCCGAGATAGGTGAGATCGTGCTCCAGCGGTTCGAGCTCAGGCCATGAGGAGTCGATACCGGCCTCGGGCCCGGGCTCGGAACCCGGCAGTTCGCGGTAAGCGACGGCCAGGGGACGCAGGGCCCGCCCGGCAAGCGCCTCCACCTGGTCCATGATCGACGCGCGGCGCTCCGCCGTGAGCGCTCGGACCTCCCCGGCGACGCGTTCGCTGGTGCACCGTCCCAGGAGAACGTCCGGAGCCCCCTTTGCCACCAGCACCAGCCGGCCCGCGTTCTCGGCGTCGCATTGCAGGGTGCTCATGAGCTTGCGTTCGGAGGTGAATGGCGCTTCGGCAACCCTGGTGAAGCGGGTATTCATCGCGTTCACGTTGCCAAGCTTGGCCTGGGCCACCAGGAAGGCAGCGTCGGTCGGGTCGCCCTGGATGCGCCAGTCGTCATTCTCCTGGAGCAGGGTGGCATCGTTTGCCAGGCTCCCCGCGACAAGCACGGCCAGAACCTCACCCACCAGCCATGCGTCGGTGCCCTCTCGTCCGAGTGGCCGGCCATCGACCGTGGCGATGCCCTCGGGGCGGTATCCGGTGCCGGTCAGCATCACCTCACCGGACCCCGTGACGACCGACACCAGGGTCATCTCGTTGCGCGTGAGGGTGCCCGTCTTGTCGGAACAGATGACCGAAGCGGAACCGAGCGTCTCAACCGAGGCGAGGCGTTTCACAATTGCGTTTTGCCGCGCCATGCGCTGGACACCAAGCGCGAGGACAACCGAGAGGACGGCAGGCAGGCCTTCGGGAACGGCCGCCACCGCCAGCGAAACGCCGACGAGCAGCACGCTGCCGGCGTCGCTGGCACTTTCGATGTCCGAGGTGAGAAGGATGCCCGCCACGACGATGACGGCAATGACGATGACAGCCTCCGTGAGCGTTCGCCCGAGGAGCCGTACTTCTCGCTGGAGGGGGGTTGGCTCATCGACCGTGCGGGCAAGGAGACGTGCGATGTGCCCCATCTCCCGGTTCATCCCGGTGGCGGTCACGATGGCCTTGCCACGCCCGCTGGCGACACCGGTACCCGCAAAGACCATATTGAACCGGTCGCCGAGGGCAGCGGCGGCCGGGATGGGGGCGGTGTCCTTCAGGACTGGCTCGCTCTCGCCCGTCAATGCGGCCTCGGCGACCTTGAGAGACGATGCTTCGAACAGCCTGCCGTCGGCCGCGATCGCATCGCCCTCCGCGAGGAGGAGGACATCGCCGGGCACCACATTGGCGGCGGGAATCTGCCGCGCTGATCCATCACGCAGGACGGTGGCGAGCGGCGCGGCCATGCGTTGCAGCGCCGCGACCGCGTGCTCGGCCCTCCGCTCCTGCACGTAACCCAGGATGGCGTTCGCGACAACGATGGCAAGGATGACGATGACCTCGAAGGGGACACCCTCCGCGCCGTCGATGACCCAGGCAGCGAACGAGACGGCAACCGCAACAAGCAGCAGGTAGATCAGCGTGTCCTGGAACTGCTGCAGGAGCTTGCGCCACTCGGGGACCGGAGGAGCCACGTCGAGCGTGTTGGGGCCATGGCGCTCCAAACGCCCGGCGCTGGCGGCTGTGCTGAGGCCCACCTGAAGGTCAGACTCGAATGCCCGGGCAACGGTCTCCGGATCGAACTGCCAGGGCTCCCGCAGCCAGACGTCGTGGCCCCCCGCCGGAGGCGATTCGGATCCCACGACGTTACTCTATCGCGAACGTTCTCCTCTTGATGGTGTGGCAGCGATTTTGCCGGCCACAATACCTGTCCGGCCGGGGGCCACCGAGTCTGTGCCTGCCGGTAATCCGTGAGAGCAGCTCCCTGGCGACGGGATATCCGAACAACGTTGCGGCTCCTGGCCACGCTTTTGGTGGACTCCGGCAGTAAACCCGAACCCGGCGAGCGGCGGCATCATTTCGCCCCGGAGGAGGCCACGGTGTGGAATGGGCGAGCCGCCCGGCGGATCATACGGAAGTACGTCCGGGCCTTGGCCGTTGAGTGAGACGGCTGAGAAATCTGCTCGGCGCCTTCCGTGATACGAACGGTGAAGGATCTCCCACTGCTGATCGCTTGCGCCGCGCGAGATATGACCAGAAGTTGGGGATGGGGCGGGCGAGGAAGGTCAGGCGGCGGCTACGTGCCCAGTGGGGTCGATCCACGTCGTGGGGTTGTTCGCGACGTAGGCGTAGAGGTTCCAACCTTGCGTCCCTTGAGCGTTCGGTTGGACCGTGTCGGCCCCGGTGAACCTCCCTGTCAGAGGGTCGTAGTACCGCGCGCGGAGGTACTCGAGGCCCGTGGCATCCCATTGTTCCCCAGTGAAACGGAACTGTCCCGGCGAACCTGTGGACGAGGAAACGGAGCCGAAAGCGTCGTGGTTCGCACTGGCGACGTTGGTAGCCGTGGAGTCGGTCCGGCTGCGGACCGACCTGAAGCACGCGTGGCCCCGCTCCCTCTTCACTCCTCAGGATTCTTCTTCGTCCCGCGGGCTATGTGTTGGCCGCAGGAAGTCCTTGTCCGAACGTGGTCCGAAGATGATCGGAAAGCCAAGATCTGACATACCGAACCAAGCCAACTCGTGGCGACGCTGAGCTGCCTGAAGGTGGACCGCAATTGTCCCGAGTGCCACAAGGAGCGCGTCGATCCCATCTACGCCCGACACCAGGTGCACATTTTCGTCTCCGATACCGACGATTTGGAAGGGGCACATCCAAAGGCCGGAATGAACTTTGTCCTCTTTGGCGGACCCTAGGCGAACTAGAACCGTGGATGGTTCGTCCCCTTTCAGCTCCAGGATACGCTCGTAGACGAAATCCTGAGGTTCTGTTGTGACCACCATGCTCGTATCCTCCGTGGAACTAGCGCGCGGCTGCTCGGCAGGCTTCACGATCAAGCTCGGCGCTTCGGATGCACATCGATCTTCGCCTCTCGCACTCGGCGGGGGGGATTGTAGAACCGGGTCGCATGCAGTTTTCGAACATGCCCTCGCACCTATTCTTCTGCGACTTAAAGATCTCCTCACAGCCATCAGGTTCGTCATTCTCCTGAACCTTGGTCCAGATATCCACCAGCGTCCAGGCCCCGCCGAGGACCAGTCCGAGGTAAGTCAGCGCGTCCCGGAGCTGTAGACCCAGTCCGGTCAGCGCGCCCCGCGCCAACTGGCCCACAGCGTAAGCCGCCAGCGAATCGGTTGCGCCACGCGCCGTCGGAGTTCTTGGCATCGGGCCGGCACCAAAGGCGCCCGCAGCGTAAGTCGCGGTC
>DAOKYT010000061.1:0-16737 GCA_035326025.1 Tepidiformaceae bacterium | reverse complement strand
ATCCCGCGGGCCGCGTCGCCGTCGGCACCCCGGCACTCCGCACTCAGGACTGAACAGTAGGCCTGGGTTGTGCCGCTTTCGAAGCCGCCAACAATCTGTCATAGTCCATCCTGGCCGAACCGCCATGACCGAACAGAGGCCACTCGAGAACAACTTGTCGGCGAGCGAGCAGCGCGCCCTCACCTATATACGGGATGGCCTCGTCGACGCCGAGATCGCTGTCCGCCTCGGTATCTCTACGGCAGAGGTACGTGAGCTGATCGCCCGCTTGCAGAGAAAGCTTCGGGTTTCGAGTAGATCGGAGCTTCGTCGTGTCCAGCCACCGTTATCGCACGGCAGGCTGGTCTCAAAGACTTTTGTGAAAGGCCTTGCCGTGGCGCTTATTGCCTTGGCCAGCGCAAGCATCGGGCTGGCCATGGGACTTGTCCTCCAAGGGTTCTGCTCTTCCGAGGAGGGAGGTACTTCCGCGACGGCCACTCCTGCATCCGAGTCGGCCAGCCGTGTTGTAGCGGAGTTCAATGGCCATCGGATGGAGGATGCCGGACGGTTGTTCGACCCTGCGGGCGGCCAGCTGTTCATCTCTCGATCTTCAGACCGAGCAGCGGCGACTGCTGTGTGGCTCGGCGTCCCGGGTTTCATCGACCTCAATGCCGGCAAAGTGCAGTGGCGGGTCGTGGAAGGAGGAATCCTCGAGGGGCTCCTCGGGGAGAGGCGGATTCAGTTGCGGATATCCCCGGTGGGGGAGACGCGGGCGGTGTACGGTTCTGAGCAGATCGCGCTCCATACAACCAACGCCTCAGACCCCCAACCGGTAGTTCTCCTCGCTGCGAGCGGCTCCGACGGGGAGCCCCTCGCGGTCCATGTGGACCGGGAGGGGCGACTCTTCATCGCGATCGATCCGCTTCCCCCTTCGGCGATTCTTGAGACCGGCACCGGCGAGCAACTGAAAGTGTCGGGCTCGCAGGTCGTGGGGAGGCTACCAGGGCGCTCAGGTCCCGGTCGGTATGGCACGAAATGCCTGGGCATGGACGCTTGTGCTGTCTCCATGCTGACAACCGATGGATTTCGTGCTCCGTTTGCCGGGGACATCAAGTGTGAGATTGCAGCGCCGGCGCCACCCATCCAGGTCGAAGGAGCCACGGCTGGGCAAGCGTTGGCTCTGACCGGGGACTTCGGAACGCTTGTCCTCTGGCACGTGTCATATCGCGGGGAACCTCATCCCCCGTGTACCGAGGAGACCAGGGTGTCCCAGGGCCAGATTCTCTTGCCGGCGGGGTACTACCTGCTCACGGCACAGTTGCTCTCCGGAGAGCAACTGGACGTCGGCCTCACCCTTAATGGCAGCCTCGTGGTCGGGCGCTTTGGCTGGGAGCAACGATGCCCTTGCTTCCCCGATTGAGCTGCCCCGGGAATTCTCCAGATCTTGCAAAACCATTTCAAAACGCCACTGACCGATTGACGCGACTAGACGTTGTGATTCAAGTTACCACGCATCTCGGGCGCGAGTCATGTTCATCATCAGCATCGAGGGTTCCCTAACTCTGATCGGAGTCTTACCAGGAGCGGCGACTTTCGCCAAGTCCGGCTGGGGCAAAATCCGCGCGGAGCGGCCTTTCCGCCTCACGCTCCTCCGATGGGGCCTCCCGTCCCTTGCCAAGCCCGATTGCCGCTTCGTGTCTTGCTCGGCCATGCCGGCAGTGTACATCAAGGCCGTGCCGTCTCACCCTCCCCACCCTCCATAGCCCCCACCTATGGCTCCCTCGCTACCCATCGCTGGCACCGGGATATCCCGCTTCGTACAATGACGCAACCGTGCATCCCGCGGGCCGCGTCGCCGTCGGCACCCCGGCACTCCGCACTCAGGACTGAACCATGGAAGATGTTGTTATCACCAGCGGCGTCCGGACTGCCATCGGCAAGTTCCAGGGCTCCCTCGCCGATGTCCCCGCCTCCGACCTCGGCGCTCACGTTATCCGCGAAGCCGTCGCCCGCGCCGGCATCGACCCCGCGAACGTCGACCACGTCGTCATGGGCATCGTCGGCCAGGTTGCCGAGGACGCCTACCTTTCGCGCCACGCGGCGGTGAAGGCCGGCCTCCCCATCGGCACCCCCGCCATGAACGTGAACCGCATCTGCGGCTCCGGCCTCGAGGCGATCAACACCGCCTCCCGCCTCATCCAGAGCGGCGACGCCGATGTCGTCGTCGCGGGCGGCGCCGAAAACATGACCCGCATGCCCTTCTACCTGCGCAAGGCGCGCTCTGGCTACCGCCTCGGCCACGACACCATCGAAGACGGCATCATCCACCTGCTCAGCGACCCGTTTAAGGGCTACCACATGGGCATCACCGCCGAGAACCTGGCGGAGCAGTTCGAAGTGAGCCGCGCCGCCCAGGACGAATTCGCCGCCGAAAGCCAGCGCCGCGCCCTCGCCGCCATCGACGCCGGGCGCTTCAAGGACCAGATCGCCCCGCTCACCATCAAGGCCGGCAGGGAAGAGAAGGTCTTCGATGTCGACGAATACCCCCGCGCCACCACCGCCGAGGCGCTTTCGAAGCTCCGGCCCGCCTTCAAGGAAGGCGGCATGGTGACCGCGGGCAACGCCAGCGGCATCAACGATGGCGCCGCCGCCGTGACCGTGATGAGCGCGAGCAAGGCCCGCGAACTGGGCGCAGCGCCGCGCCTCCGCATCGTCGCCCGCGCCGAAGCCGGCGTCGAGCCCGCGATCATGGGCAGCGGCCCCATCCCGGCCATCCGCAAGGTCCTCGCGAAGGCCCAGATGAACCTGGACCAGATCGACTGCATCGAGCTCAACGAGGCGTTCGCGAGCGTTTCCTGCGCGTGCGCCAACGAGCTTTCGCTCGACCCGGAGAAGGTGAACCCGAACGGTGGCGCCATCGCCCTCGGCCACCCCGTCGGCGCCACCGGCGCCATCCTCACCGTCAAGCTCATGCACGAGCTGGAGCGCACCGGCGGCCGCTTCGGCATCGTCAGCCTCTGCATCGGCGGCGGCCAGGGCATCGCCACCATCTTCGAGCGCGTCAGCTAACCCGGTCCGCAACGGGCACCAATCGCCGCGGGCCGCCCAACCGGGCGGCCTGTTTCGTTCCGATCTCTCTCAGGCAGGTTCGATGACCCTCAGGCCCGCGAAGCGCCCGCCCGGGCCGCCAGATCGCCCCGGGCTCATAGGGCGCCTTCCCGATTTCGCGTGAACGTGCGGTGGCCGGAGGTTCAGCCTCCGCCTCCTTCCGCCGACAGTCATCACGTGATGGGTAAGGATGCCGCCGAACTCCTGAAGCGTGTTGATGACCTGCCGCCCCTCCCCGCCGTCGCCGCCCGCGTGATGGGCATGGCCGAGGACGATAAGACGAGCGCCATGGACCTGGCACAGGTGCTCGCCACCGACCAGGCGCTCACCGCCAGGCTCATCCGCATCAGCAACTCCGCCTACTATGGCTTCGCTCGCCGCATCAGCACCGTTCGCGAAGCGGTCGTGATGCTCGGCTTCAAGCAGGTGCGCCAGGTCGCCGTCGGCGCCAGCCTCATGAACGCCTTCAGGCGCGGCCCGGCCGACGGCTTCGACCTCGACCTGTTCTGGGGCCACAGTGTCGCCGTCGCCGTCGCCGCCGAGGCGCTCGCGAAGAAGAGCTTCGCGGTCAGACCCGAGGACGCCTTCACGGCCGGCATCCTCCACGACATTGGCCGCCTGGTCATCCGCCAGGTGATGCCGGCCGAATTCGCCGCCGCCGTCGCGATCGCCCGCTCGGGCGAGGCCCCTCTCCACATCGCCGAGATGGCGACCACCGGCTACGCCCACGATGAGGTGGGAAAGGCCCTCGGTGAACTCTGGAAGTTCCCCGGCCACCTGGTCGATGCGGTCCGCTGCCACCACCATGAGTCGCTCACCCCGGCCGATGGACTGCCCGGCGTGGTGGCCCAGGCCAACCGGCTGATCCTCCACTACGGCCTGTATTGCGGCTACGACCTCGAGTTCGGCGAGCTCGCTCCCCTGCCCCCGGACCTTGCCGAGGTCGAAGCCTCGGTCGGTGGCATCGAGCGCGTCCTGAACCGGGCGTTCTCGTTCATCGAAAGCGCCTCCGGCACGCCCGAGAACTGGTACGCGAAGGCGGGCTGAGGCAGCCCGGCGCGCCCACGTTTTCAGCCAGACCACAGAGCTCCCCCATTGAACGTTGACCGCGCACCGCGGCGGCGGCGACCATGCCGCCATGGCCACCCCGCCACCACCGCGGGCGCGCGACCGCTGGCTGCCCGCGTTCGTGCTTTCGATCATCACCCTCTGCGGGAGCGTCGCCGCCCTCGCGGTCGTGTCGCTCGATGCGATTTCCGATGGCGACGGGCGCCAGCCAGCCGCCGGCGCCGATCCCACGGCCACGGTGGAGGCCATCCCCCGGCCCCTGACCTTCTCCGGGCCCCTGCCGCCCGGCGGCGAGCGTCTTGGCCTCTCTCCCGCCGGCCCGGGCGCCACGCCGGATATCGAGTTCGCGCGTGGCGATGGCCCGGGGAGCGTCGCGGTGCGCTACTTCGTCCCGGTCGCATCGCTGGGAGCCGGCGTCGAGAGCGTCACGCGGGAGCAGCTCGGCGCGCTCATCACCGGGACAATCGGCGACTGGAGTGAGGTGGGCGGGCTCGAACGCGCGGTCGAGGTGCGCCTCGTCGATCCCGCGGCCGTGCGGGGCTACATCGAGGCGCTGCTCCGCCCGTCGCCGGGTGGGTCCTTCACCGCGCTGGGCCAGGCCGAGACCTACGGCGCCCTCCGCCAGGCCATGACCGTCGACTCCGGCATCCTCTCGGTCGTCCCCATCGAGGAGCTTTCACCAGGCATGGTCGCGCTCGCCATCGATGGCGTGGATATCGCCCGGGACAGGGGCGACCCGGCTGGCTGGCCGCTCGCCGAACGCTGGCGCGCCGAGGCGCGCACACCCGCGGGCGAGGCGCGGATCGGCGAAATCCGTGACGCCATCGCCGCGAAGCTCCCGGAGGTCACCACCGTGGTGGCGACCGGCGACATCCTGATGTCGCGCTGCGCGCTTGCCGCTATCGAGGCGAGCGGCGACTGGGGCGCGGCCCTGCGCGGCCCCGTGGGCGAATACCTCGCCACCGCCGGCCTGGCGCTCGGCTCGCTCGATGGCAGCATCCAGGACATCGCCGAGCCCTACCGCTGCATCCCGATGGAGTTCCCGAACCTCACCTCGCCGCCCGAAGTGATCGAGGCGTTGACGCTGGCGGGGATCGATGGCGTCACGATCGCGACAAACCACATCTTCGATTGCGCGGACGGTGGCTGCGGCGCCGAGGCGATGCTTCGCACCATCGAGCTACTGGACGAGGCGGGCATCAGGACGGTGGGTGGCGGCGCGGACCTGGAGGAGGCGCTCGCGCCCGCCATCTTCGAGGTCAATGGGCTGCGCTTCGGCGTGCTTGGCTTCGACGACATCGCGGCCGAGCACCTGCAGGCCACCGGCGCCACGCCCGGCACGGCCCCGCTCGACGACAGCTACGAAGACGAACAGGAAACGCCCCCGGCCGAGCCCGCGTTCTACAAGCCAGCCGAACTCCTGGGGCTCACGCGGTTCGAAGAGCGCATCCGCAAGCTGAAGTCCGAAGTGGACGTCGTGATCGTCCAGGTGCAGAGCGGCTACGAGGACACGCATGAGCCGAGCCCCCGCAGCATCAAGGCCCTCCGCGCGGCCGTCGATGCCGGCGCCGACCTCGTCGTCGGCAACCAGGCGCACTGGGTCCAGGGTGTCGAGCCGCGCGGAAGCGCCTTCATCGCCTACGCGCTCGGGAACTTCATCTTCGACCAGGACCGCACGCCCGAGCACACGCAGGGTTACCTGCTCGAGGCGACATTCCATGGCGCCAGGCTCGCCACGGTCCGCCTGGTGCCCTACCGGATCGCGGACCGCTACAGGCCCACCTTCGTCGAAGGCGAGACGCGCGTGAAGATCCTGGGCGACGTGGTCGGCGCATCCACCGGCCTGCCCGAGTAACGCTCGCGCCGCCGCCTTGTTCCCGCCACCCGCCCTGGCGGGGCCGGGAAGCGGCTACCCGCCGCCAGGACCGCGCGAGTGGGACGCTCACGCCTGCGCTTCCAGCGCCTCCTCGTCCGTTTCGAACGTGTAGATCACCAGGTCGCCGCCTTCCCAACGGTCGCCGGTCTCGCGCACGCCCTGCACGGGCGTTTCGCCCGGGTCGTACAGCAGCCCGAACACCTGCTCATACGTACCGACCCGCGTGTCCGCATCGAGCGCCGATTCGACATGCACCAGCGGGATGTCCTCATCGGGCAGCACCAGGAAACGGTCGAGGGGATTGGGGCCATCGGGGGCGATGAGCCGGCCGAGTGGTTCGCCCTCCGTGTCCCGGTAGATGCCGTCGATAATGTCGGTGTCCAGGTCGTGGCGGAACGGGCGGCGCATCAGGGCACGGTAGAGGATGCGGCGGTGGCGCCGGTTCCCGGTCAGGTACTCGCGGGGTGTCTCGGAGTCAGCGGCCATGGCGCACCTCGGTAGATCGTGCGCCCATCGTTACCCGCGGCCGGGGGTGGGGGAACGGCCGATGGCATCCCGAAACGGGTGCCGAACGTCCGCAGCCGGGCGGTTGGCGTGGCCTGGCCGGTCAGCCTCCCTGGATGCTGACCATGAACTCGAGGCGGTCGCCATCGTGGAGGGCATCGTCGTGGCCGGCCTGCGCATCGTTGATGATGACCATCACGGCCTCGGCATCAGCCTCGGCGAAGCCCTCGGCGAGGAACACCTCGCGCGGCGTGAGCCCGGCATGCCATTCGACGGTGGTCTGGGGCTGCTTCGAACGGGTGCGCTTGACGAGCGTGGGGAACCAGGTGACGGAGACGGTCATGGGGCTAAGGGTAGCTGAGGCATCGTGAAAAAGCGATTGCCACTCGGGAGGTTGGCGCGCCCGCGCCGCCGCCCGCGCGACATGCTATCCTGAATCGCTGGCAACACACACGGAGCTTTCGCGATGACTCAGCTCGTTCGCAGGCAGGAACCATTGGACGCGACCATCGCGAGGCTTCACACCTTCCTCGCGAGAATGGAGCGGCGTTACGAATGCTCGACCGAAGAAGCTCTCCAGGCCGTGAATCGCGGCGAAATGAAGGCCACGGCCGAGGTCGGTAGGTGGCTGACCTCCTACCGGACCCTCCTCCACCTGAAGGAAACCGCTGGCCTCGAGGACCGGTCGACTACCAGGAATTCCTGAGCGTCCTCGAAAATCGCCTCGATGGGCTTGAGCGCGAAGGAATCCTTGTCGATTCGCGGCTCAGCTTTCGCGAGACCGTGCACCGCGGCCGCCTGCTCGATGTCAACCTTCTGGGCTGGGTGCGCACGGCGAGCGGTGGCCGTCTCCACGTGAACGAGCTCCTGTCCGTGCTCCACCGCCCTGGAGCCGGTCCGGCGGTGGCCACCCGGGAATACGCCTACCACGGCCGGGCTGTACTGGGGCAAGGTGCCGGCCAGCAGCTCTTCCGTTACGACAATTGCCACGGCGGCCTGGATACGCTCCACGTCCACCGGTTCGATGTGGATGGGATCGAAGCGGCCATCGAACCGGTTGCGCCCGACCAGTTGCCCGGGCTGGCCGGCGTCATTCGCCAGGCCGAGTACCTCGCCGCATACCTGCGACAGCTGAAGGCCTGATGCCCCTACCCGCCTATCCTTTGGTGCTGCTTCTTCTCGTCCCGCTCCTCGGTGCTGCCCGCGCGAGTCTCCGTCACCTCGGCCTCGCGCCGCGCGCGCTCTTCCTCGGCGATGCGCTCGCGCTCCCGGCGCCACTCGTCCAGCGAGTCATCGCGCCAGGCCGCCGCCCGCTCGCGCTCCTGCTGATCCGAGCGCTTCGAGGCGCGCCAGGCCGCCACGCCGCCCATGCCGAGGAGGAATGGCATCATGATCGCCAGGATGATCTGGAGGTTGGGCATCGCCACCAGTTTCGCGCACCGGCGCGCCATGGGATAGATGACGGACCACGCACGCCTTACCGGCCTTTTCCGGAACTCGCCGCGGACGGGATCCGCGCCCCCGGCAGCCCGCGCTCAGCATCACAAGACCGGTGGCCGGGGTACGGTTGACCATTCGGGCTAACGATGACGCGCCGCGATTAACCTTTTCCCCCGGCCCCCGTTATCTCTAGTACACAAGGCAGATGGCTGCCTATGCTCGAAAGGAGGACGTCGGCCTTAGCAGGTTCCGGCGCGGCCCAGGGGGCTGATTTGGCGAACCAAACGGTAGGCGAGCTGGCGCCCGACTTCGACGAACAGGCTGTCGTCGTCGCGGCTCAGCAGGGCGACCAGGGTGCCCTGGCCACCCTCTACGACCACTACTTCCCGCGTGTCTACCGCTACGTGTCCGCCCGCCTCGTCTCCAACGAAGACGCGGAAGACGTGACCACGGAGATCTTCCTCCGGATCATCGAAAACCTCCGCTCCTTCTCCTGGCGAGGGCTCCCCTTCGGCGCATGGGTCTTCCGCATCGCACGCAACGAGGTCGTCTCGCACGTGCGCCGCCAGAAGGTCCGGACCGCCACGGCTCCGCTCACCGAGACCATCCAGGATCCTTCGCCAGACCACGTGGACGAGCTCGTCACCCAGCTGACCATCGAGACCGTCCGCCAGGCAACCGAACAGCTCCCCGAGGCGCAGCGGCAGGTCATCTCCCTCCGCTTCATCGCCGGGCTTTCCGTAGCCGAAACCGCGCAGGCCCTTGGCAAGACCGAGAACAACGTGAAGGTCCTCCAGCACAAAGCCATCGCCAAACTCCAGACCATGGTGCGGCACGAATGATCCGCCGGCTCTTCGATCGGAAACCCGGTTACGAGGCCCAGGTCCTCGCCGAAGCCCGGGCCCTCCTCGATGATGGGCTCGAACTCGACTTCGTCCTCGGCCTCTTCCCCGAAGATGCCAGCTGGCTCGAAGGCATGCTCGAAACGACCTCGGCCATCGAGGAGGCGTTCGCCGCCGATTCGGCCAGCTACTACTTCGAAGCCTCCCTCAAGGCGAAATTCCTTGCCGCCGCAAACCGGCCCGCCCCCGCGCCAGCCATCCTCCCCGCCCCCCGCTACTCCGGCGCGCGTACCGCCATCGCCAGCATGGGCGTCGTCTCCGCCGCCGCCGCCGTCGGCGTGCTCGCCCTTGGCTTCGTTACCGCCGGCGATGCCGTGCCCGGCGATTGGAACTACGCCTTCAAGCTCGCCAACGAGCGCATCGAATACACCCTCTCTCGCGGCGATGGCCGCGTCGACGTGCAGCTCCGCCAGACCGAGGCCCGCGTGTACGAACTCCAGCAGCTGACCAACAGCGGCAATGTCTCCGTGGCCACCCTCGAACGCCTCCAGCGCGAAGCTCGCGCCCTTGCCGACCTGGCCATGGAGCAGCCGCTCGACGACGTCCAGAAGGCCCGCGCCCGGAGCCTCGCCGAACAGGGCACCGCCGTCTTCACCGAAGCCCGCAAGCAGCCCGATGTCGACCCGGCAAAGGTCGATGCCGCCGCGGCCGCCTTCAACGATGCCGTCGCGACCGCCCTCGGCGGCCCGGTGAACGAACTGCCAACACCGGTGGCCACCCCAACGGCCGAGCCCACCGCCACCGAAACGCCCGTGGCGACCACCACGCCCGAGCCCGGCGAGACCGCGACACCCGAACCAACCGGCCCCCCACCTCCCAAAGCAACGGCGACGCCCGAGCCAGCCACCACCGCCACCACGCAGCCCCAGGAGAGCGCGACGGCGACCGCGACGGGCTCGGCCACCGCGTCCCCCTGAACCGCCGGTTTACCCGCGCATTGCCTCCTGCCCCGCCGCTGCCTACCCTCTGAGTGCCCCCACCCCTGGAGATTGCCCGATGCGACGATGGACCCTCGCTGCCGCGCCGATTGCTCTTGCCGCGCTGCTGTTCGCGGCCTGTGGCGGCGACGACGATGACAGCCAGGCCGCCGGCGATGACGCCACGGCCACACCAACCCTGAGCGCCGCGGATGCCCAGCGCACCGCCGTCGGCGCGCAGGACCAGCCCCGGGTGCCCGATACCCCGCTCCCGAATCCGACGCCGGTGCCCGATGACACCCCGGTTATCCAGGTGGTGGCCGGGCAAACGCGCTATACCCCCACGAAAGCCGAGTTCGGCGCGCTCCCCACCGCCGAAATCCAGGCCGGCGGCAAGACGGTGAAGGGCGTGACCATCGCCACGCTCGCCGCGCAGGTGGCCGCCGGCGCCGATACCGTCGTCACCATCCAGGGCACCCGGGTCGATAACCTCCGGCTCGGCGCGGTCCGGTTCGCGCTGGCCGAAATCGGCGAGAACACCGTGGTCGCCATGGACGAAGAGGGGCACCTCACCCTCGCCTCGTCGTTCATCCCCGCCGACCAGTGGCTGAACACCCTCACGGGGATCGCGTTCAACTAGGCGTGAGGCGTGGGGCGTGACCTTCCCATGCCGTGGTTCGGCCCGGCTGCGCCCGGCTCATACCCCGGGCCCCATGCCTCATCACTCAAAACGCATCCTCGAGGCCCGGCTTCCAGGTCCTGAACATGGCAATCGCCTCGGGCGTGAAGAGCTCCTCCGCCAGCGCCCACTCCTCCGCGTTCCGGGGCGGCAGCCCGTGCATGATCATCCCCCGGAGGGCGATCTCCGCCGCCGCCCGCTCGCGTGATACCGGTGGCTCCCCCAGCCCCTCGACCACCCGGATGAGCGTGGCCCCGGCCGAGGCTCGCCGGGCCGCATCCACCCGCTCGTCCTCCAGCAACTCTTCGAGCAGCGCCCACGCCACCGCGTGGAGGTCGCGCCCCGCGATGGCGTCGCGTCTCAGTGGGCGGTTCCGCCCCTCGGCCCCGGGCTCCCGGGTCGAGGCATGCGCTCGCTGCTCATCCGTGTGATACGGGCAGGCCGCGCCGAGCCGGTTCTGGCAACGGCCACCCTTCCGCGTGATCGCCCCGCAGATCCCGTCCATGCCCATCTTCATGGCATGCCGCCAGGGCATACGCCAACGGATGGCTGACGCGCCCCCGCGCGGCGCGCCAACCGGTGTCGACTTGGTCCGGCGGCGACAGCCCACCGTTGATGGAGCAGAACATACGTTCTACTCTCGGGAGCTACCAACGCCAGCGTCCGAGGTGACCCCGTGGACATGCCGCTCGAGCTTCCGCAGCGTTCCGACGCGCTGCCGGAATACGTTGACTACGCCGATACGGGCTGCGACCTGTACCCCTCGTGCCTGCGCTGCCCGCTGCCGCGCTGCCGCTACGACACCAACGGCGGCGCCACCGCGATCCTGCGCGAGGGCCGCGACCGCAGCATCCTCCGGGCCGCCGCCCACGATGGGGTCTCGATCGATGAGCTGGCCCGTATGTTCGGTCTGTCGCGCCGGACGATCTTCCGGGTGCTCGAGCGCGGCCGCGCAGGTAAAGACCACACCGGCCGGGTGTAAGAGCTGCTGGCATGGATGGTCTAAGGGGAGGGTATTCCTCCCCGGCAACGGGGCCTGGCGGCCGCCCAACCGCCAGGCCCCAGCCCCCACCGATTGTCGGTTCACGATTCACGATTTGCGGGTCGTCCGGGTGGCCGGTTGGTGCGGGCTGGCGGGGTGGCGCTACGCTACCTGCATGGGCGCGCGCATCATCGGCCACGAAGACATCATCCGCGAACTCCGGGCCCTCGCCGCCAGCGATGAGCCGCCCCACGCGCTGCTCTTCGCCGGGCCCGAAGGCACCGGCCGCACCGCCCTGGCAATCGAGTACGCCCTCCTCCTCAACTGCGAACGCCTCAACCCGCCTACCACCGCCGGCGCGAGCCTGTTCGGCGACGACCCCTCCCTCCTCCCTCCTCCCCCGTCCCTCGATCCCTGCGGCGAGTGCCGCCCGTGCCGCCTCATCCTCGAAGGCGCGCACCCCGACATCATCACCCTCGGCCCCGGCGATACGCTCTGCAAGCCGCGCGATGCCGAATCGCACCCGAAACACCCCGATTCGCGCGATATCCGCATCTGCCAGGTGCGCGGCCTCATCGAGCTCGTCGCGCGCTACCCGTTCGAGGCCCGCCAGCGCGTCATCCTCATCGACCCGGCCGACCGGTTCGGGCGCGACGCCGCCCACACGGTCCTGAAGACGCTGGAGGAGCCGCCCGGTCACACCATCTTCTGCCTCATCTCGGCCGCGCCCGAGGCGATCCTCGAAACCATCCTCAGCCGCTGCCGCCGGATCGACGTCCGCCCGGTGCCCCGCGCGGACGTCGAGGCCGGGCTCGTGGCGCGCGGGTTCGAACGCCCGGTCGCCGTGCTGGCGGCCGGGGCGAGCCGCGGCAAGCCCGGCCGTGCCATTGAGTTCGCCACCCATCCCGACCTCATGGGCGACCGCGGACGCCTCCTCGAACGCTGCGCCCGCATCGCCGGCGCCCCGCTGCGCGAGCGCTTCGCCTACGCCGGCGACCTCGCCGAGCGCTGGCGCAAGGACCGGCACGCCATCCTCGCCGAGATCGACACCTGGGAGTCGTTCTGGGAAGAGCGCCTGCGCGAGGGCGTCGCCGCGGGCGAGGGCAAGGAGGCCATGGCCGGCTATGTCGAGGCGCTGCGCGCTATCGTCACCGCCCGCGCCGACCTCCAGGCGAACGTGATGGCCCGCCCCGCCTTCGAGCTCATGCTCCTCTGCTTCCCCCGCGTTACACTGGCCACGAGCCCCGAGGAAGAATCCGCGGCCTATGCCTGAGGAACTGCCACGCGTCGCCGGCGTACGCTTTCGAAACGCCGGCAGGATCTTCTACTTCCACACCGCCGGCATGCGACTCGAACCCGGCGAATTCGTCGTGGTCGAAACCACCCGCGGCCCCGAAGTCGCGAAGGTCGTCATCGCTCCCGGACAGGTCGTCGTCAACGAACTCGGCCGCGAAGATCTGAAGCCCATCCTCCGCCTCGCCACCGAGGCCGACATCCGCAAGGCCGATGAACTTCGGCGGAAAGCTGAGGAGCTTCTCCCCGAGGCACGCCGCCTCGGCGAGGAGCTCGGGTTTCCCGCACACCTCGATGGAGCAGAATTCACCCTCGACGGACGCCGGCTGACCTTCTCCTTCACCAGCGAGGAACGCATCGACTACCGCGAGTTCGTCAAGCGCGCCGGCGACCGCTTCAAGGCCCGCGTGGAAATGCGCCAGATGGGGCCGCGTGACCGCGCCCGCCAGGCCGGCGGCTATGGCATTTGCGGCCGCGAACTCTGCTGCTCGAGCTGGCTCGCCACCTTCCCCTCCATCTCGATCCGGATGGCCAAGGAACAGGATCTACCGCTCAACCCGCAGAAGATCAGCGGGCTCTGCGGCCGCCTCCTCTGCTGCCTCTCCTACGAGGAGGAAGGCTACAACGCGATGCGCAAGTCGCTGCCAAGGATCGGCCAGCGCTGCAGCACACCCACGGGCGAAGGCAAGGTCATCGCCATCAATATCCTTCGCCGCCAGGTCACCCTCGTCGTCGATGGCCAGCGCATCGAGGTCGGCGACCGCGACCTCGGCACCGTGGTGCGCTGGGACACCGCGAGCAAGAGCGGTGAGCCGCCGCCGAGCATCAGCCGTGCCGACGCGATCGCCCAGGGCCTCATCGAGGCGACCGAGGAGGACCTCCGGGCCGCCGCCCGCAAGGAAGCGGGAGAGGACTGGCTCGATGAAGGCGCGGCCTTCGAACCCGGGCCCGGCCGTGGGCGCCTGCCCGGTGGCGGCCCACGCCGCGTCGTCCCCGCTCGCCCCCCGCGGGGCGAACCGCCGAAGCCCGGCGGCCAGGAACAGCCCGCGGGGCGCCAGCAGCCAGCCCGCCGCCGCGGCGGACAACCCGCCCAGCAGCCCCAGCAGCCGCGCCGCGAGCCGCGCCAGGAACGCCCTGCCCAGCGCCCCACCAGCACCCCGGCCAACGCCGCCGAGGGCCGCGTCTTCCGGCGTGGCGGCCAGGGCCCCGAAGATGCCACCCGCCAGCCTCGCCCCCCGCGCGACCGCGGCGGCGAGCGTCCGCGGCAGGCCCCTCCGCCGGCCCAGGACAGCGCCGGTGCCGGTGAGGAACCGCGCAGCCAGCGTTCGGCCAGGCGGCGCAGGCGTGGCCGGGGCGGTGGAGGCAGCGCGCCTCCGCCCGCCGGGTAAAGGCCTCGCACCGCCGCCCCGAGGTCTGTAAACTGCGTGGGTCATGCCCCTTGATCGCGTCCGCAAGCCAGCTCAGTCAGCCTCGCTCGCGAAGCGGCCGGGCGTCGCGCGCGCCCAGCGCCTGAGCCTCCCTGCCAGCGCCGCGCTGGAGGGATTGCAGCGGCTCGCCGGCAATCGCGCCACCAGCGGACAGGTCCAGCGCCTGATCGATGGCTTCGATGGCAAGAGCAAAGTGCCCATCAGCAAGGTCTCGCTGACCGATGCCTTCAAGCAGAAGCACGTTGCCGAGGACCCGAAAGGCGCCATCGCGAAGACCGGCGCGCGGATCGACGCCGGCAAGCCGCCCGCCATGGTCGCCGGGACGCTCGGCAACACCGTCGCGACCGAGGCGAACTGGAAAGCCGCCATCGATGCCAGCACCGCCGTCATCCCCGATCAGAAGGACTGGTCCGGCGGGATGGCGGTCAAGCTCAGCGGCTGGGATGCGAAGCGCGTGCCCGGCCAGCGCAAGATCAACATCACCGACCTTTCGGATGCGGGCCGCACCGTGGGCGGGTACATGAAACAGAAGGGCGGCGCGGTCCAGATCGACCACGTTTCCGGACAGGTTTAGCCCGCGCGCTCCGCCGCGATTCGCCCGCCATCGCCGATCTCCGCCGCGGAGCGCGAACAGGCGCCCCCGCCTCCGGGAATCGAAAACCGTCAATCGGCAATCGGCAATCGGCGGGCCGGGGTGGCCCGGGCGGCCGTTACCAGGGGCGCTTCCACTTGCTCCAATTGAACGGCTCGATCCCGTCTTCCGTCAGCTGCCAGATCGTCGCCTCGGCCCGGCCACCGCTGATTTCCAGGAACCCGATCGTGCCGAGCTGCGTATTCAGGTTGCGCGGATACGTGGGCGAGCCGGGATTCACGCAGAGCACGCCGTTGATGTGGTCGACCGCCTCCACGTGCGTATCGCCGTAGACCAGGACATCCAGCTCCGTCGTGCCGAAATAGCGCACGAGCGCCCGTTCGAGCGTGAGGTGCGGCGGGGACTCGGGGATCGGCACGTCGTGGGTCAGGCCCACCTTCAGGCCGTCCAGGTCCAACAACCAGGCCTCGCGCAGGCGCGGGTGGCCGGGCTGGATGGGCCGCCCGCCGCTGCCGTCCTCGCCATTGCCCCGGGCCGCCCAGAGCGGGGCAATGGCCGCCAGCTGGTCCAACACCACCAGGTCGTGGATGTCGCCCGCGTGGAGGATGCAATCAACGCCCCGGAAGGCGTCGAACACCTGGGGCCAGAGTTCGTGGCGGGCTTCGGGGATGTGGGTATCAGAGATCAGGCCGACGCGCATACCCGAGTTTACCCATCGCGCGCCCTTCGCTTGCAAGGGGCCCTCCCCCAATCCCCGCGTGATCGCTTTCACCCGCGGCTTCGACCACCGGCCGTTCACGTGCGCCATGCCGCGCGGGGCACCGCGGGTACGACGCGCGAAGGAGCGGGGAGACGACCAACCGTGCGACCTCCCGGACCGATCTCCACGCGGCGCATTCCAGGCAACCTGACCGAAGAACCCGGTGTCGGAGATCCTGCCCTCCTGCGCGCGCTGCCGGCCGGCGAAGACGGAAAACACCGCCACCGCGATGATCGAGGCCACGCGGCACGCCCGCGTGACACGAGCAGCCATGCGCGAGCGGGCCCTTCGGCCTACACTCTGCGCAATGGCGAGCGCGAAGCACCCTCTGCGCGAACAGTTCGAAGTTGGCCGGCGGCGCGAGGCATTCTTCAGCTTCCTCGCGGGCACCGGCATCGGCATCATCGCCTTCGACACGTGGGTTTCGCCGTGGGCGGGCGTGCCGGGGGGGCTCATGGCCGGTGGCCTCGCCTATGGCGTGGTCTATGCCTACGAAACCCTGATGTGGCGGCGACACCATGGCCGGTGAGCTCTCCCACCTCGATGAACGGGGCGCGGCCCGCATGGTGGATGTTTCGGCGAAGGCCGAGACAGCGCGCACGGCCGTCGCCCAGGCGGTGGTGCGGATGCTGCCCGCGACCCTTGCGCTGATTCAACAGGGCGGCATCGCCAAGGGGGATGTATTCGCCACCGCCCGCATCGCGGGCATCATGGCCGCCAAGAAGACCCACGAGCTCATCCCACTCTGCCACCCGCTCGCGATCACCGGTGTGAACGTCGACCTGGCGCCCGCGAGCGAGGATTCGCTGGTTATCCATGCCACCGTGAAGACGACCGGGAAGACCGGTGTCGAGATGGAGGCGCTGACCGCCGCATCCGTGGCCGCGCTGACCGTGTACGACATGTGCAAGGCTGTCGAGAAGGGCATCCGCGTCGAGTCCATCCGGCTGCTGGAGAAGCATGGGGGCAAGAGCGGCGACTGGCTCGCGGAGTAGTTTCCGGACAGGCCCTGCCGTACAATCTCAACATGGTTGTACGGAAAACGGCCCGCCGGGAGGTCCGGCTGGACCCGGAAGATGACCGCCTGCTCGAGGAAGAGCTGCGGGAACGCGATCTCACGTTTGCCGCGTGGGTGCGGGAGCAGCTTGAGGCCGCCCGGGAAGCGCGCGAACGGCGCCGCCGCGAGGAGGCGATCGATCGCCTCCTGGCC
>DAOKYT010000060.1:0-16873 GCA_035326025.1 Tepidiformaceae bacterium | reverse complement strand
GATTAGGCCGGGGGGAGGCGGCGGGCGCCGACGGTGATGCGCAGGTAGAGGAGGCGCCAGGCGATGGTGAGGCCCGAGACGGCGGCCAGGATGATGAGCGTCCAGTAGCACTGGCCGAGGACGGTGCCGATGGCGGCGGCCAGCAGGCGCACATCGCGGCTGGCGAGGCCGAAGATGGAGTCGAGGTTGCCACTGGCGGCGATATCGGGGAGGTCGGCTTCGATGCGGGCGCGGCTGTAGCTGACGATGAGGGCGGCGCCGAGGGCGAGCGCGCCCACGAACTCGGGGCGCGGGTGGTCTTCGAGGCGGACGGCGTAGACGGTCATCCCGGCGAGGATGATGGCGTCGGCGTAGCGGTCGGTGACGGCATCGAAGACGCCGCCGAAGCGGGTGGCGCGGTCCTTGAGGCGGGCGAGCTCGCCATCGACGCCGTCGATGACGCTGACGGCCTGGATGGCGATGCCCCCGGCGATATTCCAGCCGGCCGCGACCATCGCGCCGGTGGCGATGGCCAGGAGGAGGGTGAAGGCGGTGACCTGGTTGGGGGTGAGGGGTGTGGGGCGGAGGCTTCGGGCCATGGGCCGGCTGAGGGGGCGGTTCAGGTAGCGCGAGACGAGTCCGTCGTAGGTCATGCGGCTCCACCGGCGGCCAGCATGGCGCCGGCGCCCGCGAGGTCTTCCTCGGTGTCGATGTCGTACCACGACTGGCCGGTGACGTCGATGGCGGCGAGCCGGCGGGCCTCGACGAGGCGGGCGTAGATCTCGCCGAGCTCGCAATCCAGCGGCGCGGACTCGACGGCATCCCAGACATCGGGGGCGAAGAGGAAGGCGCCGGTATCGAGCGCGTCCCAGCGGGGGAGGTGCTTGGCGATGGCGGTGACGAGCCCGGTCGCGGGGTCGATGGCGACGCGGGTCGCCTCGTCGACGTAGGCCTCGGGCCAGGGGGCGGAGTCGGTTGCGAGCAGGCTGGGGCCGCCGGGGTTCCAGGCTTCGAGGAGGCGGCGGATGATGCCGGCGCTGAGCATGTGGTCGGCCATGACCAGGAGGAACGGTCCGGGGCCGAGGCAGGGGCGGGCGGCACGGAGGGAGAGCGAGGCGCCGCGGTGGAAGTCGGGGTTCCAGGCGTAATCCAGGCGAAGGCCGTGGGGGTCGCGCAGGAGGGCGTCGCGGACCTGGACGCCGCGGTAGCCGAGGACGACGACGGCCTCTCGCAGGCCGGCCTCGTTCAGGGCGCGGAGCGTGTAGGAGATGAGCGGGTGGCCACCGATGGGGATGAGCGGCTTGGGCGTGCTGGCGGTATGGGGGCCGAGGCGGCCGCCATCGCCGGCCGCGAGCACGACAGCGCGGATCGGGCCCCGGGGGGTGGACTCCATCCTCTTATACTACCGGCCCGGCGGCGTTTCGCCCGTGGGGCGGCAAGCGGCTACGATTGGGGGCGCGGCACCACAGGCCGTTTGTATCATTAAAAATGGGGGAAACGCAGACATGTGGCAGACGATCGGCTGGCTGACCCTGGGGTGCGCCGTCTTCATCGGCATGCTGATTTCGCTCTCGATCATCGGGCTGAAGATCTAGCGATGAAAGGAAAGCGGCCAGCCGGAGGGACATGGCTGGCCGCATGGATGCGCCACAGGAGAGGGACGACTGAAGCGCTGTGCTCAGGGTACCGGCCGCGTGTTAGCCGGGGGTTAACCGGGCCACTTTCATCCAACCGCTGCGTGCGTCAGGCTTAACGGGTGACCCAGGCGGCACAAACGGCCCTGCCAGGAATGCTCGAGCCGCCCATCCAGGGAGGGCTCTCGTCGTCCGAGGCGCTGGCCCGCGCGGCGGCGGGCCTCGCGAACGTCGACCGGTCGCGGATTCGCACCGATGGCGATGTCATCCGGGCGAACGCGCTCACGTACTTCAACGTGATCCTGGGGGCCCTCATCCTCGCGTTGCTGGCGGTGGGCGAGCTGAAGGATGGCTTCTTCGTCGGCATCGTGGTCATCGCGAACGTGCTGGTGGCCACGCTCCAGGAGCTGAAAGCGACCCGCACGCTACGGGAGCTGAAAGCGCTGACGGCCCCGAAGGCGACGGTGGTCCGCGATGGCGTGGCCCGCGACATCCCCGCCGAGGAGGTCGTGCAGGGCGACCTCATCTACCTGCGCAAGGGCGACCAGGTGGTGGCGGATGGCCGGGTGGTGCGCGATATCGCGGAGGTGGACGAATCGCTCCTGACGGGCGAATCGCACTCGGTGCGGCGCGGGCCAGGCGATGAGCTCCGGAGCGGGAGCTTTTGCACCGCGGGGGAGTGCTACTACCTGGCCGAGCGGGTGGGCACGGAGGCCTATGCGGTGAAGCTCACGGCCGATGCGCGGGAGCTGGTGCGGCGGGCCACGCCCCTGCAGATCCGCTTCAAGCGCATCCTGCGCGTGCTGCTGACGGCCACGGGGGTGCTGGCCGCGCTCTTGATGATCTCCTACAACCTGGAAGACCGCGGCGTCGCCGAAGCATTGAAGGCCACGACGGCCACGGTGACGACCGTCGTGCCCACGGGCCTGCTACTGGGGATGACGGTGGCGTTCGCGGTGGGAGCGGTGCGCGTCTCGCGTTCGGGCGCGATCGTGCAGGACATCAACGCGGTGGAGGCGCTGAACTACACCGATGTGATCTGCCTCGATAAGACGGGCACGATCACGGCCAACCGGATGACGCTGCGGGACGTGCGCTGGATGCCGGGCGCCGAGGGGTATGGGCCGTGGCTGGGGGCGTTCGCGGTGGCGAGCGCGGGGGAGAGCAAGACCGCCGAGGCGCTGGCGGCCGGGCTGGCAGCGCGCAGCAACAGCGCCCGGCCGGTCGCGAACGTGCCGTTCAATTCGGAGCGGCGCTGGAGCGCGGCTACCCTCGAGCTTGGGGCCGAGCAGCGGACGTTCGTGCTCGGCGCGCCGGAGACGGTGTTGCCGCTGTGCGAGGGCGGCGCCGAACTCCAGGCGGCCTACCACGAGGCGGCCGAGCAAGGGCTCCGCGGGGTGGTGTTCGCCGAGGCGGCGAGCCTCCCCGCGCCCGGCGTGGCGATGTCCGGGCTGCGTCCGCTGGCACTGCTGACGCTCGGTGACGAGCTGCGGCCCGAGGTGCGCTCGGCCTTCGCGATGATGGACGAGCTTGGCATCGAGCCGAAGCTGATCAGCGGGGACAACCCGGAGACGGTGCGGTCGATCCTGGCGCAGCTCGGGATCACGCTGAAGGGGGGCATCGTCTCGGGCGCGGAGATCGAACAGCTGGACGACGCGGCGTTCGCGGAGATGGTGGAGCGGACGAGCGTCTTCGGGCGCATTTCGCCGGCGCTCAAGGCGCGCATCGTCCTCGCCCTGCGCGAAAACGGGCATTTCGTCGCGATGTGCGGCGATGGCGCGAACGATGTCCAGGCGCTGCGGGCGGCCGATGTGGCGGTGGCGATGGCCTCGGGGACGGGGATGACGCGCGCGGTGGCGGGGATCATCCTGCTGAACGACTCGTTCGAGGCGCTGATCCGGGGTGCGAAGGAGGCGACGGCCGTGCTGGGAAACGCGGCGCGGCTCTCGAAGCTCTTCATCGCCAAGAGCCTGTACGCCTACCTCATCATTGTGGCGACGAACATGCTGGGGCTCAATTTTCCCTTCCTGCCGCGGCACGGGTCGCTCACGGCGCTGCTGACGCTGGGCATCCCGGCGGTGTTCATCTCAATCAGCGTGCCGCCGCCGGACGCGGGGCGGGATTTCACGCGGAACGTGCTCTCGTGGGCGTTGCCTGCCTCGGCGGCGCTCGCCGTCTCGGCGATCCTGGTGCACCTGTTCACGGAGGGGCTGCTGAACCGGCCTGTCGCCGAGGCGCGCACGCTTGTCTCGCTGACGATGGGGATTACGGGGCTGTTCTTCATGGTGGAGGTGCTGGGGTTCCACGGGGCCTCGTGGCGAAGCCTGACCCGGCCAGTGTTGACCACGTTGCTGGGCGCTCTGCTGGTCGCGGGGTTCCTCTTCACCATCTACACGCCGCGGTTGCGGCAGTTCTTCGACTTCACCGAGGTGCACACAGGCGACTGGGTGATTGTGCTGACCGCGGTGGCGGGGGCGCTGGTTGGCCAGTATGTCTTGAGCCGCTACTGGCAGCAGATCCTGGACATCCTGACGGCGAAGCCGGGCAAGCAGGACCGCCTGCGGGGAAAGGCGGTGTAGCTACGTGGTAGCTACACCGCCCCGGGGATGGAAGCGCGGGTATTGTTAGCTGCCGAGGCCGATATCGACCTTCTTGATCTTGTCATCGGCGGCGAAGGAGATGACGATGCGGAGCGGGCCGAAGGGGCTGCCATCGCCGACGATTTTGACGTTGTCACCATCGGCGACGGGTTCGCGCCAGGTGACGCCGGGGGCGGCGCCGCCGCCAGGGCGACTGCGCATGCCGGCCGCGGCCGCGTCCTTGCCCGTGGTGGTACCCGTCATGGGGTTGCTGATGGTCACGTCATCCGCCAGGAGCGCGACCGCTCCATCGACGTCGCCCGCCGCCTGGAGGGCCATGTACTGCTTCGCGATTTCGAGTCTGTCTGCCAATGCCAACCTCCTGATCCGAATCTGGTTCGGATTTCGCGGGTAGCCTAGCCTGCGGGCGAAATCACGTCAATCGCATGGGCTGAGCACATGAAAGTGTGGAAGCCCGTCGCGCCGTTGGGCTATGCTCATCGGCGCATACTGTCAGGGGTGGGCTCCGTGATCGCACGAAAACTCATGATACCGCTGCTCGCCGGGCTGCTGGCTGTCGCCGGCGCCTGCGGCGGGGACGACGACGACTCGGGCGAGGACCCAACTCCTACCCGGCCATCCGAAGAGCGCACGGCGGAACCCAAGGATCTGTCCCCACAGGAGATCGTCGAGTCGCTCGCTCCCTCGGTGGTCAACATCCTGACCACGTTCCCTTCCGGGGCGGGCGGTGGGAGCGGCATCGTCTGGGAAGACAACCGGCATATCCTGACCAACGCGCACGTGGTGCTCGGCTCCGGGTCCATCAAGGTGATCGACCCGGAGGATGGGCGCGAAATCCCGGCCCGCGTGGTGGCCCTCAGCCCCTGCGACGACGTGGCCCTCCTCGAGGTGGACCGGGGCAACTTCGAGCCCGCCCCGATCGGCGATAGCGATAGCCTCGAGCCCGGCGAGGAAGTCGTCGCGCTCGGCTACCCGGCGACCTACACGGACCAGGGCTCCACCAAGCTGGTGGTGACCCGGGGCATCGTGAGCAAGTTGAATGATTCGCTCGATGGGAAGAACGACCTGATCCAGACGGATGCGGCGATCAACCCCGGCAACAGCGGCGGGCCGCTGGTGAACGCGCGGGGCGAAGTGGTCGGCGTGAACACGCTGACGTTCCTGGGCCAGCAGAACCAGAACTACGCCATCGCGATCAACGAGGCGAAGTTCATCGCGGATAAGCTCAAGGACGGCAAGAACATCACCTACATTGGAGCGCGCATCCAAGCCAACTACGCCGGCCTGGCCCAGGAGCTCGGCATCCAGCTCGCCTACACCGATGGCCTGCTCATCACGGGCATCGACACCGGCAGCCCGGCCGACGAGGCGGGCCTCGGGTACTCCGACCTCATCTACTACGCCGATAACGTGTGGGTGGAGTCGATCGGCGATTTCTGCGATGTGCTGCGCTCGCGGAAGCCGGGCGACACCGTGCGCATCGATATCACGCGCACCTATACGGATGGCAGCTCCGAGGACCTCTTCGCGCTGGTCGAGCTCGAATAGGCCACCGGCAAGCCGCCCGACGGCGGAGACTGCGCGCCAGCACCGCGTGGGGAGCGAGCCACGATGGCCGGTAGCGCCGCCCGCACTCAGCGCGAACCGCGGGGGCAGGCGCACCAGTACGCGGCACACGCGGTGGGAGGACGACCATGGAGCAGGAACAGTGGCGCGAACTGGTGGCGCGGGCGGTGCTCGCTCCCTCCTCGCACAACACGCAGCCGTGGCGGTTCACCGTCCGGGATGGCGCGCTCGATCTGCACGCCGACCGCACCCGGGCGCTGGCGGTGAATGACCCGGAGGACCGCGAGCTCACCATCAGCTGCGCCGCGGCGCTCCTCAACCTGCGGGCCGGGGCGGCCGCCGCGGGCCTGGTGACGACGGTGGAAGTGGATCCCGATCCGGCGAGCGACCTGCTCGCCACGGTACGCTGCGCTCCGGGCGAAGGGGATAGCGAGCTGGCCCGGCTGGCGGGCGCCATTGCCCTGCGGCACACCTCCCGCGAGCCGTTCGCGGCCCGCCCGCTCGATGTGGCGCTGATCGAACGGCTGGCCGGCGCCGCCGCGGCCGAGGGCGCCTCGATCCAGTGGATCGAGGGCAGGCGGGCGCGCGAACGGGCGGCCGACCTGGTGGCCGAGGGGGACCGCATCCAGTTCGCCGACAAGCGCTGGCGGCGGGAGCTCGCTGCGTGGATGCACCCGAGCCGCGCCGATGACGGCCTGCCCGTGGAACGGTTCGGGGGCGCGGTGCGCTTCGTGGTCAGCCGCTTCAACGTCGGCGGATCGACGGCGGGCAAGGACGAGGTGTTCGCGCTCCACGCGCCCGCGCTCGGCGTGCTTTCGACCCCGGGCGATGAGCGCGGGGACTGGATGGCGGCGGGCCAGGCACTGGAGCGGGTGCTGCTGGCGGCGGCGGAGGAGGGCGTGCAGGCCGGTTACCTGAACCAGCCGTGCCAGGTGGCGGCGCTGCGTGGGCGCCTGCGGGAGCTGGCGGGCGGCGAAGGCGAACCGCAGCTGCTGTTGCGCCTTGGCCACCCCCTGGGCGAGCCGCCCCCACACCGGCGGCGGCCCGTGGCCGATGTGCTGACTTTCGCCTGAGCGGCGGGGGGCGGGGGCATCGACACGGACTATACGAATTCGTAACGGAAACACTTCGACAACCGAAAGTTTATCGCCGGTTCATCCGTTCGACGCACGGCGTTCACACGGAGGGGCGAAGGTGGAAGCAGTTCAAACGGGAGGTACGGACATGCTGGAGGAGCTTCTCGCCGCCGCCATGTACCAGGACCGGTGCCGGGATCTCAAACGCGAGTGGATCGCGCACGAGGCCCTGGCCGCCACAACCACGCGGACGACCACGCCATTCCTCGCCCGCCTGGGGCTTCGGCGTCAGCCGCGCCCCGGCCGCGCCTCGAGCGCTGCCCGGACCGCGGGCCATTCGGTTTCGATGATGGAGTAGTAGGCCGAATCGCGGAGCTGGCCATCGGCCCCGAGCGAGTGGGCCCGGATGACGCCATCGAGCTTCGCGCCAATCCGTTCGATCGCCGCGCGTGAGCGGGCGTTGCGGCGATCGGTCTTCAAGCGCACCACGCGCGTGCCCCAGACCTCGAAAGCGTGGCGCAGCATCAGGAATTTCGCCCCGGTGTTGATCGCGGAGCGCTGGGCCGAGGCGGCCAGCCAGGTCCAGCCGATCTCGACCGCATCGGGGCGGGCGGCCGGGCTGGCCGGCGTCCCATCCCACGGCAGGCGCTCGAAGTTCGCGAAGCGGGTCGAGCCCACCACCCGCCCGGAGACGAGGTCGCGCGTGGCGAAGGGGAGCGCTTCGCCGCGCCCGGCCAGTTCGAGGGCGGCCTCGACGTACGCCCGCGTCTCCGCCTCGCCATGTGGCACGTGGGTCCAGGCATAGGTCGCGCGGTCCTCGGCGGCGGCCGCGGCGAGCGCGGGCACGTGAGCGAGTGACAACGGTTCGAGGCGGACTGCCGGGCCTTCGAGCGTGACGGGCTGGACGGGGGAGAAGGTGGCGTGGGTCATGGTGGTGGACCTCCAGTGGATCCCACGATACGGCCCTGGAGAGACTCCTCGCAGGTCCAATTAGCTGCCAGGCCGCCGGACCATCCCGGGCGGGCAGTTGCGGTCCGGGCCCCCGGGGCGGTTGTCGTGCGTTGCACGGACAGATGGACTGGCCCCGGTGGGGGGCCTCCTAGCCGGGCTGCTCCCACCCGGTGACAATGGTGTGATGCCACAACGCCCCGATACCGGCGACCCCATCGCTCCCGTGCTCGACCTGCTGACCGGCGGCGCCTCTTCCGGCGGCTGGCTGCGCTGCACCATCACCCCCGCGCGCGGCAGCGCACCGTGGGACCGGCTGGTGGCCCAGCCGGTGCGGCTCGGGCGTGGGCCCGCGATCAAGCTCGTCACGCGCTCGGCGAAGAAGGAGACAACGGCCACGGTCCCGATCGCGGACTGGCCCGAGCGGCTGGCGCAGCTCATCGGCACGGGCGCGGTGAACCTGACGGTGGCCGCGCCCGGGTTCGAATGGCACGCGCGCCGCACCCGCGGGGGGAAGTGGCTGGTGAGCAGGGGGCGTCCTTCGCTTGAGCGCGAACAGCCGGCGGAGCTCGCCGGGCACGACCGGCTGCGTGGCCGCGCGCTCGCCGAGAGCAACCCCCTGGTGCAGGCGCTCTTCATCGAGACCGGGCTCTACGGCAAGAGCGGGGTGCTGCTGGGCGAGGCCGCGGGCAAGTACCGGCAGGTGCAGCATTACCTCGAGCTGCTCCGCCCGATGCGGGCATGGCAGCGCGGGCAGGCCGTCCGCGTCGTCGATGCCGGGTGCGGCAAGGCCTACCTCAGCCTCGCGCTCTACCTCTGGGGCGACCTCCGGCGGACGCCGGTCGACCTGGTCGGAGTCGATGCCAACGAGGAGATCATCGCCGGGGTGACGGCCTCGGCCCGGCGGCTGGGTTACGAACGCGCGACTTTCCGCGCGCAGGCCATCCGCGAGTTCGCCGCCGAATGGCATGAGCCGGTCGACCTGCTGGTGAGCCTGCACGCCTGCGACACCGCGACGGACGAGGCGCTGGCCGCGGGGGTGCGGCTGGGGGCGGGGGCCATCGTGCTCGCGCCGTGCTGCCACCAGGAGATCGACGGCCAGATCGCCGCCAACCAGAAGGCGGGCACGCTCCCGGCCGGAGAGCGGTGGGCGGCGACGCTCGCGAGCGGGCTGCTCCGCCACCGCCTGGCCGACCTGGTGACCGACAGCCTGCGGGCCGCGGCCCTCGAGGCCCTGGGGTACCAGGCCGACGTGGTGGAGTTCGTCTCGCCCGAGGCAACGGCGCGGAACCTGATGCTGCGGGCCGAGCGGCGCGACCCGCCCGATGGGCGCCTGGCCGCGCGGGGGCTGGAGCGTTACCGGGCGCTCGCGGCCGAGTGGGGCGTGCGGCCGGCGCTCGAAGAGCTGCTGGGCGACCTCTGGCCGCCGCGGAGAGCGGGCGCCGGATGAACGTCTACGACTCGGTGATGGGGCTCGTTGGCAACACGCCGCTGGTGGAGCTGCAGTCGCTTTCGCCGAAGCCGGGCGTGCGCATCTTCGCCAAGCTCGAAGGCCAGAATCCGACCGGCAGCATCAAGGACCGGATCGTGCTGCGTATCCTCCAGGAGGCGCGGATGGCGGGCGCGCTCGCGCCGGGGCAGCGCATCGTCGAGGCCTCGACGGGCAACACGGGGGTGGCGCTTGCGCTCTTCGGGCAGCTCCTCGGCCACCCGGTGGACGTGTGCGTGCCGGAAAGCGTCTACCCGGAGATCGAACAGCTGCTCCAGGTCCATGGCGCGCGGGTGCACCGCGTCCCGCGCCAGGCCGGCATCAAGACCGCGCGGGAAGTGGCGCGGGTGGTGGCCCGCGAAGAAGACGCCTACTACCTCGGTCAGTTCGATAACCCCGTGAACGCGCAGACCCACTACGAGGCGACGGGCGCCGAGATCCTGGCCGACCTGGAGCCGGTGGGGCCGGTCGATGTCCTGGTGGCGGGCATGGGCACGGGGGGCACGATCAGCGGCGTGGGCCGGCGGCTGAAGGAAGCGAACCCCGGCTGCCACGTCTTCGGGGTGGAGCCGCGGCTGGGCGTGCACGTGCAGGGGCTGAAGTCGCTCGACGACGGGTTCATCCCGCCGGTGCTGGATGAGTCGGTGCTCGATGGCAAGATCATTGTCGGCAACCGGCACGCGTTCTCGCACGCCCGCCGGGCGATGCTCGCGGAGGGCATTTTCGGCGGCATCAGCAGCGGTGCCGTGCTGCACGCGGCGATGCGGGCGGCGGGCCGCATCGAGCGCGGGAACATCGTGGCCATTTTCGCGGATGGCGGCTGGAAATACCTGGGCACCGACCTCTGGCAGGCCGATGACGCCGAAGATGCGGACATCGAGGCGCATGAGGACCCGCTCGACGACATCCTCTGGTGGTAGGCGGCAGGGGATAGGCGATAGGCGATAGGCGATAGGCGGGAGTCTTGAGCCGGGCGGGGGGACGGGTGGGCGCGGGGCTAACCGTCCGGGGCGCTGCCCTGGAGGTGCGGCTCCGCGTCGTCGTGGGTCGAAATCCGTTTGCCGACGAAGACAGCGAGGCCGAACGCCAGGCCGAACGGCAGGCCCAGCAGGATTGCCGGGATGATGGTCACGGTGAGGGGCGGGCGTTCGGTGAGGCTGAAGGCGATGGAGCCGGCGGAATGGAAGCTGCAGGCGACCTCGCCTTCCTTCTGCGTGGGCTCGAAGGTGGCCGTGGTGCCGGGGCGGATGAGGGCGCCGCCGATGTAGTGCTCGGCGACGTCGTTATTGATGATGGTGAGCTCGCGCGTGCGGCCGAGGTCGAGATTTGCGGGGATGCCGGGTGCGGGCTTGCCCTCGGCGATGAGCGCCGCCGTGCCTTCGGGGATGATGAGCTCGCGGATGGCATCCTTGCCGACGGGCTCGAGGAGGAACCACCAGAAGACGCTCACAAGCCAGCCGATGGCGATGCCGCCGAAAGCCCACAGGATCCAGTGCCTGGCGGCGGGTGAAAGGGTCATGAACCCAGTCTAGCCGCTATTTGACCAGGTAGAGGGCCGGGTAAAAGAAGACCCAGACCACGTCGACGAAGTGCCAGTACATGACGGCGCCGGCGATGGGCCAGTGGTCGTTGCTGGAGAAACGGCCGCGGAGGAACTGGATCCAGACGAGGATAAGGATGCCGATGCCGCTGACGACGTGGCTCGCGTGGATGCCCGTCATGGTGAAGAAGAGCGTGCCGAATGACTCGTCGCGGTGGAAGTGGGCGCTGCTCCATTCGTAGACCACGCCGCCGGTGAAGAAGATGCCGAGCAGGATGGTGGCCATGAGCCCGTAGTTGGCGAGCTTGCGGTTGTCGTGCTCGATTGCCGTTTCGGCGGTGAACGCGGTGACCGAGCTCAGGAGGAGGACGATGGTGATGCCGAGGCCGAGGAGCTGGTCGAGCTCTTCGCGTTCGATGCCCTCGATGAAGAAGCGGGCGCTCAGGAGGAGGCCAAAGAGGATGGCCTCGGAGAAGAAGAACAGCCAGAGGCCGACGCGGTTGAGCTGGAGGTGATTGTGAACCGGGTGGTGCGCCTCGGCGGCGGGGGAGATGACGGCCATTAGTGGGCCTCCTCAGTGCGCCAGATGCGGTAGACGTGCATGAAGTAGTAGACGATGAGCGCTGCCTTGGCGACGGCGGCGAGGGAGAGGCCGGTGAAGCGGACGGTGTCCTGTGAGACTTCCACGGCGAAGATGTATTCGACGATGGTGAGGACCGCGAGGATGAGGGCCACGATCATGCCGGTCTGCATCGGTTTCTGCATTGCTGGGCCTCCTTACTGCCCGCCGCCAGCGGGTGCGCCGCTCAGGCCGGCGTTGGGGAACACGCCATGGACTGAGCCGGGCACGCCGTAGTCGTAGGGGTGGCCCTTGATGACGGGCGGCTCGGGGAAGTTCTCGTGAGGCGGAGGCGAGGTGGTCTGCCATTCGAGGGTGCGGGCGCGCCAGGGGTTCGGCTCGGCTACGGGGCCGCGGATCCAGGCGTTGATTATGTTGTAGATGAACACGAGGAAGGAGGCGCCCAGGAAGAAGCCCGAGAGGCTGACGATGAGGTTCAGGTCATCGAGCGAGGAGGGATAGTCGGCGATGCGGCGGTTCATGCCCTTCACGCCGGGGAGGTGCATGGTGAAGAAGGTGAGGTTGAAGCCGATGAACATCCACCAGAAGTGGAGCTTCGCGAGCGTTTCGTTGTACATCCGGCCCGTCATTTTCGGGAACCAGTAGTAGATGCCGGCGAAGAGGGCGAAGATTTCGCCGCCCACGATCGTGTAGTGGAAGTGCGCCACGACGAAGTACGTGTCTTGCAGGTGGATGTCGGTCGGCACATCGGCGAGGAAGATGCCCGTGACGCCGCCGCAGGCGAAGTTGAAGATGACGGCGAGGGCGAACAGCATCGGCGTGCGGAGCCAGAGCTTGCCCATCCAGATGGTCCCGAGGGCGGAAAGGAAGATGAGGCCCGTGGGGATGGAGATGAGCTCGGTAGCCACCAGGAAGGGGCCGTGGAGGTAGTTGGGCATACCGGAAGTGAACATGTGGTGTGCCCAGACGACGCCGCTCAGGCCGAGAATGCCCAGGAAGGCGCCCACGGCGTAGCGGTAGGCGAAGAGCGGCTTGCGCGAGAAGTGGCTGATGACTTCCAGCGCGATGCCGAAGCCGGGCAACACCATGATGTACACGGCGGGGTGCGAGTAGAACCAGAACACGTGCTGGTAGAGGAGCGGGTCGCCGCCCGCTTCCGGATTGAAGAAGGCCATGCCGGCCACACGATCGAGCATGATCATCAGGAGTGCGACGGCGAAGCCTTGCGTGTAGAGGAGGGCGATCCAGGCGGTCGCGAACATCGACCAGACGAAGATAGGCAGGCGGCCCCAGGTCATGCCTGGCGCGCGCATGAAGATGATCGTGACCAGGAAGTTCAGGCCACCGAGGATCGAGGTGAAACCGAAGGTGATGATCGAGAGGTCGAAGAGGATTTGGGAACTGTTGGTGGTGGTGGCGAGGGGTGGGTATGCGGTCCAGCCCGTTTCGATGCCGCCAAGGAAGGGGGTGGCGAGCAGGCCAACGGCCACCGGCGGGATGAGCCAGAAGGTGAGCGCGTTGAGCCGTGGGAAGGCCATGTCGTCGGCGCCAATCATGAGCGGCACGGCGTAGTTCCCCGCGCCACCAACGACGGCGGCCACGGCCACGGCGATCATGAGGATGCCGTGCAGGCCCATGGTGCCGTTGTATTGGCTGTTCGAGAGAAATTGCATGCCGCTTGAGGCGAGTTCGAGGCGCATAAGGAGTGCCAGCGCGCCGGCCAGAAGGAAGACGATGATGAAGGTCACCAGGTACTGGATGCCGATGACCTTGTGGTCGGTGTTAAAGGTGAAGTAGCGCTGCCAGCCGGGGGCGTGGCGGGGGTAGGTCTTGAGGCCGAACCATTCGCGGCCCCAGAGGCCCCACATGCCGATACCCATGATCCAGCCGATGACGCCGAAGACGTAGCCACCGACGATGTTGATTTCGCCACCCCAGACATCGGGGTAGCCGAAGATGGCGCGGAGGACGGCGACAAAGCCGAGTCCGAGGTAGAAGAAGATGAGGCCAAGGCCGAGCGCCCCAGCCACGGACTTCAGTGCATACATCTGGTCAATTCCCCCCCTGGTTCAGGCTGGCGAGCCAGCTTTCGAACTCTTCCGCCTCGACAACACGAATCGGGAACATCATGGTCGCATGGTCCATGCCGCAAAGCTCGGCGCACTGGACCCGGTAGGCCTGGTCATTCTGGTATTCGCCTGTCTTGGTGGGCTTGACGGTCATGTACGTCGTTCGGCCCGGCATCGCGTCGATCTTCATGCGGAACGCGGGGATCCAGAGGGAGTGGACCACATCGATGGAGTTCACATCGAAGCGGACGGAGGTATCGACGGGGAGGACGATTTCCTTGCCCTGGGCAACGCTGACCTGCGTGCCATCGGGGTATTCGAAGGCCCACTGCCACTTGAAGGCGGTGGCCTTGATGACGAGTTCGGCATCGCGTTCGCCCCAGCCATAGGCGCGCCGATCGCTCTGCAGCTCGGCGAGGCCGGTGAGCCCGGGGTAGATCATGATGAAAATGGCGAGGCCACCGGTGACGCCGAGCCAGATGCGGGGGCCCCAGCCATGGCCACGCATCACCGGGCCGTCTTCCGTTGGCTCGGCGGTGCGAATGCGGAACTGGAGCATGGCGTAGATGATGGTGGCGAAGACGAAGGTCATGACCGGCACTCCCAGCAGAAGGAGGAACCGGAAGATGTCGTCGAAGTCCTCCGCCTCGCTAGAGCCCACGGTGGGATAGAGATCGGCGATAACAAGGAGTTCGCCCACCGCGGTCAACACGACCCACAGCAGGCCGGCTGTGATGAGATGCCTGACGTGCAAGAGCTGCGCTCCCTGGCCTGGTCGGCTCAAAGATTGTGGGGTGGCTCCCGATTTCCGCCGCCACAGCAAGCGCATTCTGTCGCCTAACGAGACTAAAAGGAAATAGGGAACGCCATTTCTGACCCTGGCCGCGCGGGCCCTCTGAATCTGGGCGGGTTTACGCCTCATATTGCTTTCGATGTAAGCTCTGAATCCTCTACAATACCGCGCCAGGCCACGCCATGAAGGTCCGCGAATGCACCGGCCTCATTCCCACCGCTGCATAACGGCCGCGGGATAGCTCACTTCGAGCAGGAGCCCGTGGCATCGAACCGCGGGATGCCTTCTTGCGCGCCGGTCCGGGCGCTGGTTCCGCGCATTCCCCGGCCTGGCCCTGGCGGCCGGCGCTCTGGCCAGTCGCGCGCGTTGGGCCCACCCGCAGGCGGCGTGCCCGCCGAAGAGGCGGCCTGAGCAGAAGCCCGGAACGCCAAAGGCGCCCTCGTTGCGGAGGGCGCCTCGGGGAGTGGGGGCGGGCCAGGCCGGCTAGCGCGATCCGCGGAGGCGCGGGTCGAGCACGTCACGCAGTGCATCGCCAAGCATGTTGAAGGAGTAGACGGTGAAGAAGATGACGAGGCCGGGGAAGATGGCCAGGTGCGGGTATTGCACCAGGCGTTCGCGAGCCTCGTTGAGCATGCGGCCCCAGGAAGCGGTGGGCGGCTGCACGCCATAGCCGAGGAACGCGAGCGACGATTCCACCAGCACGGCGCTACCCACCTGGATCGAGGCTCCGATGATGAGGACGGGGAACACGTTGGGCGTGACGTGCCGGAAGATGATCCGGATGTCGCTGGCGCCGACGACGCGGGCCGCCTCGACGTACTGGTTCTGTTTGGCCGAAATCGCCGCCCCCCGGATGACGCGCGACGAACTGAGCGCGGTCAGGGCACCAACGGCGAGGACGATGCGCATGTTGACCGGGATCTGCTGGAGGCTCGTGACGACGAGGATGATAAAGATGAGGCCCGGCAGGGCGATACCAACATCCACGAGGCGCTGGATGGTCGTATCGAACCAGCCGCCGTAGTAGCCCGAGACCACGCCGAGGACGAGGGCGAAAGTGGAGCTGATAGCGACGACGCCGAAGCCGATCAAGATGGAGTTGCGGGCCCCATAGATGATGCGGGCGTAGAGGTCTCGGCCCTGCTGGTCGGTGCCGAACCAGTGGCTCGCCGAAGGGCCCTGGTAGCGGTCGGCGATGGCGCTATCGTTGGGGTCGATCGTGGTGAAGATCTGCGGGACGAGGGCCATGGCGATGAGGAGGAGCACGACGACCGCGCCAAAGGTGCCGAGCGGCTTGTGCTTGATGAAGTTGACGAGGCTGCGGCGGAACCGGGCCGCGAAGGAGACCTCCGGCCGGAGCGCATAGGCTTCGAGGACTGCTGCATCTGTGGCCATTTACGAGTACCTGATCCGGGGATCGATGACGGAGTAGAGCAAGTCCACCCCAAGGTTGGCGAAGACGACTACCAGGGCGACGATGATGTTGATGCCCTGGATGACGGGGTAGTCCTTCGAATCGATGGCGGAGATGTAGTAGCGGCCCATGCCGGGGATCGCGTAGACGGATTCGATGATGACGGAACCGCCGACGAGGATGGGGAGCTGGAGGCCCACGACGGTGATGACGGGGATGAGGGCATTGCGCATGGCATGGCGGACGATGATGACGCGCTCCCGGAGGCCCTTGGACCAGGCGGTGCGGATGTAATCCTGGCGGAGGGTTTCGAGCATGGTGGAGCGGGTGAAGCGCATAACGCTGCCCGAGAGGGCGCCGCCGAGGATGAGGGATGGCACCAGCATGAGCTTGAGGTTGCCAATCGGGTCATCGGTGAATTCGATGTAGGTGGCCGGCGGTACGCCCCACTTGAAGTAGCGGCCAGCCATGCTGATGAGGAGGATGGCGATCCAGAAACCGGGCGCGGCCAGCAGGGCGATGGCGAAGCTGCGGCCCACATAGTCGGCCCAGGTGTCCTGGCGGATGGCCGAGATGATGCCGATCGGGATCGCGATGAGGCACGAGAAGAAGATGGCCATGATGCTGAGCTGGAAGGTCACAGGCATCCGGTTGTTGAGCTCGCTGGTGACCGTGCGCCCGCTGATGAGGGACTTGCCCATGTCGAGCTGCACGATATCGCCGAGCCAGCGCAAGTACTGGCTGACGATGTTGCCTTCGAGGCCGAAGTCCTTCCGGATGGCTTCCTTCACTGCCGGGTCGGCCGCGCCGAAGTCTCCCGAGATGAGGTCGACAATGTCGCCGGGCACGGCCCGGACGATGACGAAGACCACAAACGAGACGCCGATGAGTGTGGGAATCATCAGAAGGAGGCGGCGGATGAGATAACGCTGCATGTGACCGACTCCAGAGACGGGATGAGGGGGTGGGCCCACCGTGGTGAACCCACCCCCAAGGGTAGTTGGATTATGCCGGATGCTGCCCGTTTACGCCTTATCGAGCCAGAAGTACGGCAGCTCCTCGGTCGCCAAGCTGTAGGCGCCCGGGACGGTCTGGATCTCGATGTTCTTGACGTGGCCCTGGTAGGCAACCCAGCCGGTGCCGGCGCCCGCGTTGCTCGGGACGTAGTGCATCTTCTCGGCGTTC
>DAOKYT010000059.1:5761-17352 GCA_035326025.1 Tepidiformaceae bacterium | reverse complement strand
GCGGCAGGCCGTGGTGGTGGTCGCGTTCCTGTTCACGGCATCGGCGCTGTTCCTGGCGCTGACCGTTGGCTGGTTGCTGTTGCCGGCGGCCGCGCTGTCGCTCCTGGCGGCGGTGGTGCTGACTCGCGCTTCCACCGGACCGCCAGCGTGACCCGGAGGCTGTCGGCGTTCTCGCCAGCACTCCTGCTCCTGGTGGCGGGCTGTTCTACGGGAGCAGACCAGGCCGAAACTACGACCCGCGCAGCCGGGTCAGTCCCCACCGCCCCGGCCGCTTCGGCCACGGTCCAGGCGGTGCCGACGCCTGTCATGGTCGAACCCGGGGAGTCGGAGTGCGTGGCTCCGAGCCCTCCGCACGAGCCGCCCATGCCGGTAGCCATCGGAGGAGACCCGTTCTGCGTTAGCTGGGAGTCCCCCTCCGCCGCCGTTGGCGGGTTCCTGGTGACTATCGGTTTCAGCCCGTCGGGTGAGACGTTCAGCTACCGCCTGGGCCCGTCGGCAAGGTCCCTTGCGCTGCCTCCTGAGTCACGCCCTCGCTCCGCATCCGATGGGCTGAGTGAGTGTCTTCCTCGCCAGTCTTACCAGATCACCGTCTACAGCATCAGCGATGGTGCGACCAGGCCGATCGGCTCCCGGGCTGTCTCGATTGAGTGCGCGACGCGATAGGCTGCCGCCTACCCGCCGGCGAGCTTGACCCGGAGGCCTCGTACTTCAAGCAGGCCCACAATGCGTTCGCGGAGGTCCCCCTGGATGACCAGTGTGCGGCCTTCGCGGGTGCCACCGGTGCCGCACTGGGCCTTGAGCGCTTTGAGGATGGCGTCGAGGTCGGCTTCGGAGCCGGGGAGGCCGGTGACCAGGGTGGCGGTCTTACCGCCGCGGCCGGCCTTCTGGCGGTGGACGCGGACGATGCCGTCGTCCGGGACGGCCGGGCCGGCCGGGCCCCTCGCGGCGGCAGGTCTTGCCCCGGGCAAGGACTCGGGCTTGCGGTTGCCCGTGTACGCCACGCGGCCGCCGTCGGTGGAGTAGACGAGGCGGGAGGAGTTGTTGGGGCGAGTCATCGGTGAGCCGTGGTTAGCGGTCGCCGCCGCGGAGGAAGTCCTCGACGTCGCGGAGGATGTCGTCGGCGGAGGGGAGCTCGGCGCCGGCTTCGGGCTGGACCTCTTCCTCGTCGCCCTGGCCGTAGCCCTCTTCGAGAGTGCGCACATAGGAGGCGATCTGGTCGTCGCCGCGCGATGCCTCCTCGACACGGCTGGCGAAGGCCGCGACCTCGTCTTCGAGGTCGCCGATGGGTGGGGTGATTCCAAGGACCGGTTCGAGGGCGTGGAGGAGGGCGAGCGTGGCGGGCGGGTTCTCCTCGACGTTGAGGTAGTGGGGGACGCCGGCGGCGAGGCTGATCAGGTTCGCGCCGCGGCGCCGGAGGGCATCGTGGAGGACGCCGAGGATGCCCGTTGGCCCCTGGTAGAGCGAGCGGCCCAGGCCGAAGCGGGCGGCAAGCCGGGGGTCGGCCGAGGAGCCGGTCACGGGGATGGGGCGGGTGTGGGGCGTGGCGGCGGGCCGGGCCACCAGCGTGCAAATGAGCGATGGGTTGAGCCCGGCGATCACATCGGCCATGCGCTCGGAGAAGGTGCGCCAGCGGAGGTTTGGCTCGGCGCCCATCAGGACGACGAGGTCGTTCGGGGCATCGGGAATGCGCGCGAAGTAGGCTTCGTTTTTCGGCCAGTCGAGGCGGCGAATGCCTTCTTCATCGATGCGGACGTGGGGGCGGGAATCGGTGAAGACGTAGTAGTCCTCGGGGTCGACGGTCAGGAAGCGCTCGCCGTTATAGGCATCGACGAGGTGCTGGGCGGTATCGACGGTGACGGTCCCGGTATCGCTCCAGCCGGTGAAGGCCATGATGACGACGGGAGAGCGGAGGCCGGTGACCTCGGAAACGGTGAATCCATCCACAGAAGGCATTGTACCGCCCGCGGGCTAAGGGGAAGTTCGGAGGGCGAAGTGCGAAGGGCGCCAGGCCAGAGGGAGGAGGGCGGAGGGCACCCTGGCGCCCAGGGGCGTCAGACGCCGGCGTAGCTGTGGAGGCCGCTGACCCAGAGGTTGACGCCGAAATAGGTGAACATGACGAGGGCCCACATCGCGATGAGCCACCACATGGGGTCGGGGCGCCACCCCCGGCGGACGCGCTCGGGGACGATCCTGCGGATGCCGGGCGCCCCGGCGACGCTGCCGCTGCCGGCGCGGGCGTGGAAATACGCGGCGATGCTGAGCCAGGTGACGAGCGCGGCGGTCTCCTTCGGGTCCCAGCCCCAGTAGCGGCCCCAGGCGCTGTTTGCCCACCAGGCGCCGAGGGCGATGCCAAGCCCCAGCAGGGGAAAGCCGACCATGACAGCCTTGTGGGCGAGGTCGCCGGCAGCCTCGGCCGAGGGAAGGGCGGCGTAACGGCGGCGGCCCTCGCCGCCCTGGAGGAGGTAGATGACGGCACCGCAGAAGCTGACGGTGAGGACCGCGTAGGAGAGCATCATCACGCTGACGTGAATGGTGAGGAGGGGGCCGTTCTGGAGCGCCGGAATGAGCGGGACAATATCGCTCGGGAAGAGCGAGGCGATGAAAAGCATGGCGAGCACGATGGGGAGCGCGACCAGGCCGAAGCGCCGATTGCGGGTGTAGGCCTCGAAGGCGAGGTAGGCGGCGGCGATGCCAAAACCGAATGCGGCGGTGAACTCGTAGAGGTTGGAGAATGGCGCATGCCCGACGGCGGCCCAGCGCGTGGAGACCTGCCCGGCAAGGAAGAGCACCGTGATGCCGGTGAAGACGGTGGCCAGGCGGCCGATGCCGGGGTTCGCCGTGCCGCTGGTGGCGCTGAGCGTGACGGTGCCCGCCGAGGTCTGGGCGGTGACACGGCGGACGGCAAGGGAGGCGCTGGCAACGTAGGCGACGTAGAGGACGGATGCGATAGCCGCCGTGGCCATGCCGGACCAGAAGAGGTAACTGGAGAGGTCTGCCATCGTTCGTTCCTCGCGTCACAATCGTAGCCTGAAAGGCGGCCAGAGTGGAGCGCGGCGAAGTGACGGGTTAAGCGCTATGTGAGGGGCAACTTCCGGACGCGGTGGCGATCCGGGTCCAGCACGAGAAAAACCCCGGATTCGAGGTCAAGGCGGAAGCGACGAAGGACGGCCACGACATCCCTGACCTGACGGTGAGGCCGGCCGTTACGAGACCGCAGGAGGATCACGCTGGGCTGATCAATGCTCAGGGCCCTGAGGATGGCACCGAAGTCGAGGTCCTTGGTGAGAATGATGCAGCCGTTCGACGCCGCCCAGCGCACGATTTCGTCGTCATCCGCGGACCAATCCCCGATAGTGGACCAGTGAACCGCCTCTATCTCCTCACTCGCGAGGGAGACCACCCACTCAGTGGACATGTTCATGTCGAGCACGACTTTCATCGCGGGATGGGTAGCTCCGACTCCTGGAGGCGCCAGGCTGCATAGCTGAGCGCTGCCGCGATGTCTTCAGCTTCGAGATACGGGTAGGCGGTCAAAATGCTTTCAACCGTCTCGCCAGCGGCAAGCATCCCGACGATGTTCGATGCCGTCACCCTCATTCCCCGAATACACGCCCGGCCGCCCATCTTTCCCGGTTCGTGTGTGATCCGTTCACTGTAAGGAAGCCTGTGCGCAGTCGCGGTCATGCCAAACACCTCGGAATCAGAGTATACCGAACGCGTCATCGAAGGTGGCGCCGGCTGCGACAACGCGGGCCTTCACGGTATCCAGGACCTGCGCGATCCGGGCCAGGAGATCGCCACGCCGCCCGGCATTCCTGTCCTCATCGAGTGCTATCTGCCGGCGACGAACACGAGCTTTCGAGTCGCAGTGACCACGCGGCTGTAGCCGCCCGGTGCGAAGAGTTCCGAGACTGCGGGGTGGCTCTTCGTCCGGCGAGGTGTGTCGTCAGGGGGCGGCGAGCGCCAGTGCCTCGGCGATGGCGCCGGCTGCCGTGCGCTCGTGCTGGGCCGCCCGGCGGAGCGCCATCGCGGCCGCCCGGCGGAGGCCCGGGTTGTTGACGTTGCCGTGCCCGCCCGTGGGGAAGGGAAAGAGCGTGATGAGGGGAGCGAGCGCCTTGACCTCCTCGCGGATCGCCTCCCCGGCAGCGCGGAGGGGCATCGCGAGCTCGGGGATGGCGCCGGCGACGTCCGCGAGGAAGGCCGCGCCATCCATGCGGGCCGCCTGGAGGACGGTCAGCGTGTAGGCATTCCCGGCGCGGTCGACTTCGGCATCGGTTTCGAGCACCTCGGCCCAGGTGGCGATGCCGGCGGTGCCGCGCGGCTGACCATCGGCTGGCCCATCGGTGCCCGCGAAGCACGCCAGGGCCGTTTCGAGCGCGCCAGCGACCGCTCCGATGGGATCGACGTCGACTGCCTCGATCGGCGCGAAGAGCTCGATGGCGCCCAGGCTCGATGGCCAGGCCGTCCAGGGCACGAAGGGGCCCACTTCCTCCGTCAGGATGTCGTGGACGAAGAACCCCGCCCGCTCATGCGAGTAGCCGTAGACGATGGCGTGCTCGTGGAGGTGAAAATCCCAGCCGATGAGCGGGCGGCCGGCATCGAGGTGGGCGATTGCCCAGGCGATGGCGGCGCCGGCCCGGCCATCGCCCTGCCCATCGAAGCGCTGCCAGCGGATGCCGGTGCGCTCGTAACGCCGCACCATGGCCCCCCAATCGAGGTCGGTGGGGCCGGATGGCAGTGCCGTGACCCCGCCGCGCGTGCCGAGGCAGAAGTGCCAGGCATGGCCGGTGAGGCCCATGATGGCGTGGCGCGGCAGGGGATGGCCCAGGTGGGCAAGGATGCCTTCGAGGGCGCCAGCGGCACTGGTCCAGTTGGGCGCGAGCTGGAGGCCGGGTATCTCGGTCACGGATCGAGTGTAGAACGGGCGCGGCAGGCCGGGGCGAGCAGGCTCTCCGCACCGCCCGCAGGCTCAGGGCGCACCCGGACCAGGATGACCACGATGCCGGGGAAACGGGGGTCGTTGAAGCCATGTCGTGCCGGGCGGCGGCCCGGCGGCATCCTTCCGTTCGCGCGCATCCCGGTTGGGCACCCGGCAGGCAAGCGCCGGCGGGTGAGCCAGATCATGAGCGGGGACCGTTGGTCGTAGGCACTCCGGTACAGCAGTCTTGACGGTCGCGCTTTCCCACGGCGATAGGACCCGTAGAATGCGGCACTACTCTAGCCGGGAGGCCACTGTGCCTGAGACCTGGGAACTCACCACCCTGGAGAACGGGCTGCGGATCGTGACGACGCCGATGCCTGCCACCCAGGCAGCATCGGTCAACATCTTCGTGGGCGTCGGATCGCGCTCGGAGCCGGCGCGGCTCAACGGGATTACACACTTCCTCGAGCACATGGTGTTCAAGGGGACGGAGAAGCGGCCCGATGCCTTCCTCATCGCGCAGGAGATCGAGGGCGCGGGCGGCACGCTCAATGCCTACACGAACAAGGAATTCACCTGTTACTGGAACATCGTCCCGTTCGATCGGGTCGCCACGGCGATCGATGTCGCCGCCGACATGCTGCTGAACTCGAAGCTGGAGCAGGAGGAGATCGAGCGCGAGTGCCCGGTCGTGCAGCAAGAACTGAAGCGAAACCACGACAACCCCTCCGCGTGGGCGGGGCGGCTCATCGGACAGGCTGTCTACGGCGAGCAGCCGGCCGGCTGGGACGTGGGCGGCCCCGTCGACCTTGTCGCCACGTGGAAGCGGCCGGACTTCGTCGAGCACATCGAGGACTGGTACCGGCCGGGGAACATCGTCGTCTCGGTTGCCGGGAACGTGACGCATGAACAGGTGGTCTCGATTGCCCGGCCGCTCTTCGAGGACATGCCGCCGGGCCCCATTCCAGGCGTGGTGCCGTACGATCCATCGATCACGGGGGCGAGGGTGACCACCGAATCGCGAGCGATCGACCAGTGCACGATGTACCTGGGTCTGCCGCTCTTCGGCCGGGAGGACCCGGACCGCTGGTCGATCCGGATCATGAACGACGTGCTCGGGGCGGGGATGTCGTCGCGGCTCTTCCGCGAGGTGCGGGAGCGCCGCGGCCTGGCCTACTCCGTTGGTTCGGGCTATGGGTACCTCGCCGACGCGGGCGTGTTCACCATCTCCGCCGGCGTGAACCGTGACAAGTTGCGCGAGACGATCCAGGTCTGCCTCGAGGAGGCGGAGAACCTTGCGGCGGACCACGTGCCAGCGGACGAGCTGCGCAAGGCGAAGGACCACAACATCGGGCGCTTCCGGCTGTCGCTGGAGACCGCGTTCTCGCTGGGGCAGCGCCATGGCGAGCAGCTCATCACGCGGGGCGAAATCGAGCCGATCGACGACGTGGTACGGCAGATCGAGGCAGTGGATGCCGATGCGGTGCGGGCGGTGGCGCAACGCATCCTGAAGCGGGAGCGCCTCCACTGCGCGGTGGTGGGCCCCGGCCTCGACGAAGGCGAGATTGCCTCGGCGCTGGGATGAGCGACCAGGACCGCGACGCGCTGCGTTCGGGGTGGACGGAGCCTGGGCGGATCTTCGGGGACGAACCGGTCATCGCCTGCCGGCAAGGCGGCTTCGCCAGGGCGCCACTTCCACGCGCGCGGGGGCCGCGAAATACCGTCCTTAACCCGCCGATGGAACCGGCGCGAGGTGGAAAACGTCTAGGGGAGTGGAAACGCTGATGGTCTCCTGGCGACGTGGTGGATGGGCCCTCTGGATGTGCGCCGCGATCCTCCCCGCTTCGGTGGCGTGCAACGGTATGAGCGACGCCGGGAGCACTACCAGCGAAACCGGGGCCCCGCCAATGGAGACCGTCGCCGCGACGCCCCCGCTCGCGGAGGTCTCCGGCGGGGCCACCCAATGGGATGAAGCCGGGATCCTCGCGGCCATCGCGCTTTCCGCGGGGATGGCGCCGGGCGATATCGAGCTGCTCGTGCTCGATGCGGCGACCTGGCCCGATGGCTGCCTCGGGCTGGCCGAGCCGGGCCAGGTCTGCTCCCAGGCGCTGGTGGCGGGCTGGCGGGCGGTAGTGAAGATGCCGGATGGGAGCGAGCGGCGATTCCGGGTCGGGGCGGGCCGGGTGGTGGCCGAGAACCGTTGACGACGATGGAGCATTGGCCGCGGAGGCGCCGCACCGTGAGGCCTGGGAGAGCTTGCGGCGACGACGTGGCCGGCCACGAGCGTTGCGCCCGCGGCCCGGTTCGGGCACCACGTTACTCGATGGCGCCCTTCCGGGAGCGAAACCACATCCCCGGCAGTGTGGCCGCGGGAAATGCCGGGACAGCGTTCGGGAGCATGATGTACGTTTGTGCGGTGGTAACTGCCGGCGCGGCGCGGACGGCGGTGCTTCCGGCGGCATCGCCCTTGCTGGCGCTGCCGCTCTCGACGATGTTGCCGGGGGCAAACTGCCTGCGCCGGGTGGGCGTGGGGACCATGTGCCACGTGGCCGGTATCCGGCTGGTCGTGGCGTAGGGAGAGGCGAGTGGCGAGAGGCGGCTGGCGAAGGTGTCGCACGGCGTGCGCGCTGGGCGTGGGGCTCCTGGTTGGCCTCATCGCGGCTTCGTGCTCCGGCGACGAGGACCCGGCGGGCAGTGGCGACACGCCCGCGAGCCCGGCGGCCACCAGCACCCAACTCCCTCCACGCACGGCGCTCGCAACCAGTGAACCCGCGACGGAACCGGCCACCGCCACCTCGACTAGCACTGCCACCCCGCCGGCCGCGACCGTCACCCCGGGTGGACAGCCGAGCCCTGTACCGGCTTCAACGCCCACGGCCACACCGGCGGCCATCCAGCCCCAGAAGCACGCGAACGGGACGTTCACGATCGTGGTGTCCCAGGGGGCGGTGCGGGTCGCGGTGCATGTCGAGGTGGCGGCGACACTCGCGCAACGGCAGCAGGGGTTGATGTTCCGCGCAGCGCTCGGCGAGAACGAGGGAATGCTGTTCCTGTTCGACCGCGACGTGCAGACCGGTTTCTGGATGCGGAACACCCGGGTGCCGCTCGACATTGCGTACATCGGGGCGGACCTGCGCGTGAAGGAGATCAAGCAGGGAACACCGTTCGATGAGACCCCGCTGGTGCCCGCGGAACGGTACCGGTACGTGCTCGAGGTGAACCAGGGCTGGTTCGAACGGAACGGGTTGGGCCCGGGAGCCGTCATCGAGCTGCCCGACGGGCTGCCGGCGCCAACAGCCGACTGAGCCCGGTTCAGGCGGTACGGGGCAGCCGGCGCAGGCGCTGGATGGGAATTGGCCGGTGGGCGGCGAGCAGCCGGCTGAATTCGCCAGCCTCGACCGCGGCGGTGAAGAGATGGCCCTGCCCCAGGCGGCACCCAATGCTGGCCAGGTACTCCCGCTGCCACTGGTTTTCGATGCCTTCGGCGACGACGTTCATCTGCAGCGCGTTCCCCATCTCAACGATCGCGCGGAGTACCGGGCCGGAAGTGGCATCGACACCAAGGCGGGCGATGAACGACTGGTCGACCTTGAGCGTATCCACGGGGAGGCGCTGGAGGTAGCTCAACGACGAGTAGCCGGTGCCGAAGTCGTCGATGGCGAGGCCAACGCCCAGGTCGCGGAGCTCGCCGAGCATTTCCAGGGTGGTGGGGATGTCCTGGATGAGCACGCTCTCGGTGAGCTCGAGCTTGAGCTGGCGCGGCGGCAGGCCGGTCTCTTCGAGCACGCGGGCGATGCGCCGGGGGAGGTCGCGCTGGCGGAACTCGGCCGCCGAGATGTTGACGCACACGCACAGTGGATAGGCGGGGCGAAGTCGCTGGAATTCGATGGTCTGGCGGCAGGCTTCCTCGATCACCCACTGGCCGATGCGGACAATCTCGCCGGTCTCTTCGGCGATGGAGATGAAGGTGGCCGGGGAGAGGATGCCGCGGTGGGGGTGGTCCCAGCGGAGGAGGGCCTCCATTCCAGTGATATCCCCGGAGCGGAGGTCGACCAGGGGCTGATAGTGAAGGAGGAGTTCGTCGCGTTCGACCGAGCGGCGAAGGGCGTTATCGAGGTCGAACTGCTCGGCCGGGCTTGCATCGAGTTCGGGTGTGAAGAGGACGAACCGGGAGCGGCCTTCGGCCTTGGCGCGGTAGAGCGCGATATCGGCCTTGCGGAGGAGGTCGGTGGTGGCGCGATCAGCGGCGGTGTTGACGGCGATGCCGATGCTGGAGCTCACGAACATCTCCTGCCCGGACAGCGAGAAGGGGCGGCGGAGCGCATGCATGATGCGTTCGGCGACCCGGAGGGCGGCGGCCTGCGCGTTCGTTCCCTGGACGAGCACGGTGAACTCATCGCCACCGAGGCGGGCAACCATGTGGCCTTCAGCCGCGCCCACGACGCGCTGGCTGAACACGGAGAGCAGCTGATCGCCGACTCCATGGCCGAGGGTGTCGTTCAGGTACTTGAAGCGATCGACATCCAGGAACATGACCGCCACGCGGTTGGCGCGGGCTGCGGCGCCCAGTGCCCGCGTGAACCCGGAAAGGAACAGTGCGCGGTTTGGGAGACCGGTGAGTGGATCGTGGAAGGCGCGGTAGACGAGGGTATCGGTGGATTCCTGCACCGAGCCGGCCAGGCGGTTGAACGCCCGGGTGAGCGCCTCTATTTCGCGCAGCGGGCTCGAGGCGGTGCGTGCATCGAGGTCGCCCTCGGAGGCTGCATCGAGGGTCGCCGCAACGGAGCGAAGGGGCCGAGCGACCGCGCGGTGGAGGAGGTAGCCGGCCGTCACGGCGGTGGCCGCTCCCGATACCAGGGCAAGTGCGAGGGCGCCGGGCGCATGGCCCAGGACGTGCGATACCGTGACGGGGACCAGGCACGCGGCGAGCACGACCGCGCCGAAGTAAACGGCAATCGGGAGCCGGGGTACCAGGTGACGGCGAGAGGTCATCCGCCTGCCTTTCAGGGATGGATAGTCAACATCCGCGCGTGGACGCACCCGCGTCCCGGCTACCATGTGATACGTCAGATATCCACCAGTTAAACAGGGGTGCGTCCCTGTCCAGCCAGGGGCACGGTGTGCGTGGCATCCGCCGGGGCGGCTCCCGCCGGGTGCGCCCCCCCAACCGAGCGCGCTGGTTCAGGCTGCGCAGGTGGTGGGCCGGTCCCGGTGGAGATGGAGGAGCTCGGCAACCACCACCGGGTCGAACAACGAGCCGGAACCATCGCGTAGTGCCTTGCACGCGGCATCGAGCCCGCACTCGGAGGCCAGGTCGAACGCGTCGGCCACGGCGACGATGCGGGCAGCGAGTGGGAGCGCCTCGCCGCTCAGGCCAAGCGGGCCGGAGCCATCCCAGCGCTCGCCCGCCGCGGCAATGGTGGCGCCGGCAGCGCGGCACCCCCGGATGCGGCGGACGACCGTGGCACCGGCGGCGCGGGCCGAGGCGCCGGGCGGGCAGGCGGCGGCAGGGGGCGAGCCGAGCGGCCCGCCGATGGCATGGAGCAGCGCCCCGAGGATGAGGTCATCGACTTCGGCCGGAGGCACCGAGAGTGGTTCGGCAAGCGTGTTCGCGACCGCTGCCGTGCGCGACGCGTGGGCCGCGCCGGCCTCGCCCAGCACGGCCTCGAGGAGCGTGACCAGGGGCGCCGGTTCGCCGTGGCGCCACTGGTCGATGGCGGTGGGGAGCCAGAGACCGAGCGTCATCGGTGCGAAGCGGCTCGTACGTGAGAGGGCAAAACCCGCGGCGGCGACGGCGCCAACGGCGGGGAGCCCCGCCTGGACTGGCCCGGCCCCTTCATTGAGGGGGACGAGGGCGAGAGCAGAGAGCGGGGCGAGGAGCGAGACGAGCGCGGCCGCGAGGGCCAACCGGCTGGAGGTAAGGGTGTGGGCCTGCCAGAAACGCCATGCGCCATAGGCCGCGGCAGCGCTCAGGGCGAGCAGTGCGGAGAGCGTGCCCAGCGCTAACATCGGCGTAAGGGACCGGGTAGTGGTGCGAGGGCGCCAGCGGATGCGCTCACGCCGTGGTTTTCGGCAGGGAACGCGCCCGCCCGGAGTGTGGCGTTCGTAAGACGTCGTCCAGGATGCGCGCGACATCCGGCCGGGGATTTTCCGTAGAGAGCTACCCGGTCCAGGTACTCCCAGATGCCGCGGCGGCGGGAGCCACCTGCGCCATCCCGGTGTTACACGGACGGGCCAAGCGCCGGGGCGCGGCCCACCAGGATGGCGCTCCAGCTCAGCCATCAGATGGGGAGGCTTCGCGTGGCCGGGTGGCGGCACTCGTGCTCCGATCCCGGAACGGACTCCGCTCCGGTGACGCCACCGGGAAGCGGGACGGCGTCCCCGGGTGCCCCGGCGTGGCAACCGCGCGGTTCATGGCCGCGTTCGCCATGGCGGCATTCGCGCGGGCGGCGAATGTGGACAGGACCATCGCCACGCCCAGCCCGGGCGGAGGATGACGGGGCTTCCCGCGCCCTGCATGCGCGGCGGCGCGGGTGAACGCCCGGCGGGGCGGTGCTGGCGATTCTTACGATTGCCAGCACCTGGCCGATGGGTCGAAGCGGGGCGGTCAACGGCCGCGCCGGTGATCCGCGTGGGGTTCAGGCAGGCACGGCGCCAGCGAAGAAGCGAT
>DAOKYT010000059.1:0-5661 GCA_035326025.1 Tepidiformaceae bacterium | reverse complement strand
CGCGCCGGTGATCCGCGTGGGGTTCAGGCAGGCACGGCGCCAGCGAAGAAGCGATCGAGGACTTCCTGGCGGAGCTCCACGTTCTGGATGTGCGCGCGCTGGATCTGCTGCCAGTAATAGCGGTACGTGGCGCGGTCGTGGAGGTTGCCCTCGTGCTGGATCGGCCCCCAGTCGGCGTCGTAAGCCTTGAGCAGGATGTCCTGTGCCTCCTCGACCTCGTCGTGCGAGGGCGACATGGCGCGGACGATCGGCTCGATCTGGGCCGGGTAGATGCTCCACTGGCGCAGGAAGCCGAATTCCTCGCGGGCGCGGCGGGCATCGTTATAGATGAACTCGGTATCGCGCAGTTCGAGGGTGACGTTGTGGGCAGGAACCACGCCGTTGGCGAGCGCCGCCGCGACCATCTCGGCCTTGGCCCGGGAAAGGAGCCGGTGGTCGAACTGATAGGGCGAGCGCATGGCGGACGCCGGGATCGCGCCATTGTGTGCGCTCACGAAGTCCATGAGGCCGAAATCGAGCACCTGGACGTTGGGCAGCTCGGCGATTTCCCATGCCTGGCGGAGTGCGCCGTGGGTTTCGACGAGGGCATGGATCGGGATTTCGCGGCGGATACCGGCTTTCGCCGTCGCGTTGCGGATGTAGTCGATCATCTCCGCGAGCTCCGATGCCCGGACGGTCTTGGGGATGGTGATGTAGGCGATGCGCGCGCCCGCGCCACCCACGATGATGTCGGCATCGGCCTTCCAGTGGTCGTGGGTGTAGTCGTGGATACGGACGCCGGACATGTTGTGCTGGTTGCGGTCGCTGTTCTGCATGCGGACGACCATTTCGGCGTGCTGGCGTTCGGCCCCGGTTGGCGCCCCGTCCTCGCAGTCCATGGTGATGTCGAAGACGCCGCCCATCTTGTTCTGGAGTTCGAGCGCCTTGGCGATGCGCTCCTCGGTGCCGGCGAAGTGTTCGCAGGTGGGGATGATGGGGAAGGGCTTTTCGCCCTCGAAGAGGACTTCGTTGGGATGACGAGGCATGGGTGTTCCGATTCCAAGGATGGGATGTGGATGGCGCCCATGGTGAGGCGGCCGTTGGCGGTTCAGTATGCCGGATCGGGGTGGCAAAGGCGAAGCAGCTGGCCGGCCGGCGGCCCGGCTGGCGCGGACCGCCGGGCGCGGGGCGAGTTTCGTTTCGAAACGGAAAAGGTGAGCCACAAGGGAAACTTCGGCGGCTATACTACCCATGCACCGTGTACATCTTTGATTTGCAGCTCACCAACTACCGCAACTACGTGCGCACCGGCGTCCGCCTCGAAAAGGGGCTGAATCTCTTTATTGGTGAGAACGCCCAGGGGAAGAGCAACCTCCTCGAGGCGATCTACCTGCTCTCGACGTTGCGTTCGAGCCGCGCGAGCACCGATGCGGACCTGGTGCGCAGGGACATCATCCCCAGCGACTTCCCGGTGGCGCGGCTATCGTGCGAGGTGGAGCGCTCGGCGGGCAACCTGGCCCTGGAACTGGCGATTGTGGGCCGCACGACCGATGCCAGCCACCGCGCCGGCAAACGCGTGCGGGTGAACGGCGTGCCCAAGAAGGCTTCGGATGCGGTTGGGCAGCTGTGCGCCGTGCTGTTCACGACGCTGGATATCGAGATCGTGGCGGGCCCGCCCCTGATGCGCCGGCGCTACCTGGACATGATGATCTCCCAGGTGGACCGTGGGTATCTGCGCGCGATGCAGAAGTACGCGAAGGTGCTCCAGCAGCGGAACAGCCTGTTGAAGCGCATCCAGAACCGCGAGGCATCAGCGCAGGAGTTGACCTTCTGGGACCAGGAACTCGCGCACGCCGGCGGCATGATCTTCTGGGCCCGGGCCGATGCGCTCGGCCACATCGTCCCGCAGGCGCAGCAGCAGATGGAACGGTTGAGCGATGGTCTCGAAGACCTGCAGCTGACCTACCGGCCCTCTCTCGGCGGGCTGGACTCGACCGACTCCCCCATCGATGACACGGAGTGGACCGCGCGCATGCTCAAGGCGCTCCAGAACCTCCGCCAGCGGGAGGTCGCGGCCGGGGCGACGCTCGTGGGCCCGCACCGCGACGATGTATTTATCGAGATCGATGGGATGTCCGCCGATGCATTCGCCTCGCGCGCCCAGCAGCGCACGGCCGCGCTCTCGATGCGGCTGGCCGAAGCGAGCTACCTGCGGCGCGCCCTTGGCGATGACCCGGTGGTGCTGCTCGACGATGTGTTGAGCGAGCTCGATTCCCGCCGCCGCCGCGGAGTACTCGAATACATCGACACCTTCCAGCAGACGCTGGTAACGACCGCGGACCCGGATCGGCTGCGCGACATCATGACGCGAGCGGCGGGCCGCTGGGTCGTTTCGGCCGGGACACTCACCCGCTTCGAAGGCGAGTAGACCCACGGGCAGGCGGCGGTCGCTCGTCGTCGGCGGGGCCGTTGTCGTTGGAGCGTTCGCCTTCCTCAACGGTCTCGGCGCGCTGGCCCTGCTATTCGATGTGGATGACCGGCCACGCGACCGGCTCTTCCAGGTCAACGCCTTCCTGGGGACCGCGATCGTCACACTGAGCCTTGGCGGGATGCTGGTGTACCAGGCGTCGTCGGCGCTCGGCGGGACCACCTCGACGGCGATGAGGCTGGTGACACGAAAGCTGCCGTGGGCGCCACTGGTGGTGGCGTTCCCGGTCCTGGTGTGGCTCGGCCAGGTCCAGGTGAACCACCCGGAACGGCTGCCATGGGCGTTCGCGCTGACGAACGTGTTGATCGTGAGCGTCCCATCGATCGCGATTGCGCTCTTCGTCTCGCAGCGGTACGTGCGTTACAACGCCTGGGCATGGCCGTTCAGCTGGCGCGAGTGGACGAGCGGGCTCATCTACGGGGCCATCGGTGCGACCGCGGTCGGCGCGGTGGTCAACACCCTGTATCTCCTGCTTGCGGGCGCGTGGCTTATCAGCGCGAAGGGCCAGGGCGACGCGTGGTCCATTGGCGAGAACCTGTCGACGGTGCCGGGGGCGTGGGGCATCGCGTTCGACCTCTCCGTGCTCTCGGTGGTGGCTCCCCTCAACGAGGAGTTCTGGAAAGGGATGCTCGTGGCGTTCTTCTTCTTCCGTAAAGGCGGCGCCGCGCGCTGTTTCGCCTGGGGGGTGCTGGCGGGTGCCGGGTTCAATGTCCTCGAAACGTTCCAGAACAGCCTGACGGTGGTGAACCCCGGCGAACTGACCGAACAGCAGATCAGCGAACAGTGGTGGCTCTTCGCCGTGGGGCGGGCGGGAACGGGGGCACTGCATGCAACCGCGAGCGGGCTCTCGGCACTCGGGTTCCACGGGCTGTTCCGGCGGCGGCCGTTGTACCTTGCCGGGTACCCGGCGGGTGTGCTCATCCATGGGCTCTGGAACTTCTTGAACTACACCCTCGCGGGAGACACGATCCTGAGCGGTTCCGGGCCCGACTCGGCGTTGCTCGATGTGCTGAGCATCGCTGGCCTTGCGGCGCTCTTCGCGCTCTGTCTCGTCGCGCTATGGGTGCTCAGCATGCGGCTGCGCGACGGGTTCCCCGCGCCGATCTACGGGGCCATCGGGATGGTGCCGGCGCCGAAGGGCCCGGCGCCGCCGAGATAACGGTGGCCCGTTCGAACCGGCCCCGGCATGATCGGGCGTAATGTCAGACGATGCATTCTTCACCGTTGATGGCGACCGTTACATTCCCAACCGGGTCTGTCGCGGGCCATGGGATCCGAATTCGCTCCATGGGCGGGTAATTGCGGGGCTGCTGGGCGCCGAGATGGAGCGGCTGCACGGCGAGCCCGGCCTCCAGTTCGCGCGGATGACGGTGGACCTCTGGCGATTGCCCACATTCGTGCCCATCGAGGTGCGCACCGAAGTCGCGCGGGAAGGCGCCCGCATCCGGGTAGTCGATGCGGAAGCCTTCGCCGGCGGAGTATCGGTGGGGCGGGCGAGCGGGGTGCTGCTGCGCCGCGGCGAGGAGCCGGAGGGAGAAGTGTGGCGCCCCGAGCCGTGGGACATGCCCCCGCCGGAGGCGATTAAGCCGGAGGAGTTCCCGGCGCAGGCGGCCGGAGACTGGAAACCGATGTGGGAAACACGTTCGCTCGGCCGCGCCTTCGGGAGCGTGGGCCGCAAGCGCGTGTGGCTGCGCGAGGTACGGCCGCTGGTCGCCGGGCGCGAACTGACGCCATTCCAGCGCGTGGCGCTCGCCTGCGACTTCGCGAGCCCGCTGGCCAATTCAGGTTCGCATGGCCTGGCGTACATCAACGTGGATATCACGGTGTACCTGTACCGGTTGCCGCGGACCGAGTGGGTGGGCTTCGATGTGGCCGACCACGGGAGCGCCGAGGGCGTGTGCGTCGGCGAGTGCCGCCTGTATGACGAGGCTGGCCCGATCGGCTTGAGTACGGTGGCCGGGCTGGCGCAGCGGCGCCGGGGACGGTAGCGCCCCTGGGCGCGGCAACGCCGAAGCCCCCGTCCGGCGAGACGGGGGCTTCGGAAGAGGTAGTGAGCGAACGATCGGTCAGCAGCTCTCGTTGTTCGCGTCGAGGAGCGTCACCGACTGGATGGGCGTCCCGAGCTTCATCACCAGGACGACGCCGGAGAAGCCGGGAATGGTGGAGATGCCACCGGCGGAGGTGTCGTTCACATAGGTGGGAACGCCGGTACCGGTGGTGTTGAAGTAATGGAGCCACTGCTGGTTGGGGCCATCCCAGGTGTAGATGGCGGTCCAGGAACCGGATGGCAGGCATTCCGTGAACTTGGACGGGCTGACGGCGCCCGCCTTCACCACGCCGACGTAGTGGATGTTGCAGCCCTGCGAGCCGCTGGAGCAGACGCCTCCAACGGTGCTGCTGTGCTTCGCGACGGCCACGCCAAGCGTGGCGCCGAATATCGCGGCGAGGCCAAGGCCCATGGCCGCGACCGCGAGAACCCTTCGATGAAACCGGCTCATTGTTCCTCCCGCACTGCAACAGCGGTGCGCGTGGTAGTTACCGTAGCAATCGGTGCGAATACACGCACCAGGAGAAACGCGGGGGGATGCGTGGTGGTTGCCACGTGGCTGTAAAACGTTCGTAAAAAGGGCGAATGGGGAGGAGCCCACCATGCCTGCCGCCCCGGTGACGGAAGCCACCCGCGGGTTCCTGATCGAGCCGGGGCGCCGCCGTGGACCGGGCGCGCACAGCGGCGTTCCGGGGCGCGCCCGGCAGCGTGAAGATGCCGTGGCGGAGCTCGCCGCGACGGCGGCAGGCGGAAGTTCTAACGGAATTCACCCTGATTGTGGGATGTGAGCTGCCGAAAGGGGCGCTACGATGCGGCCACAAGGAGCGAATCGTGTTGCCGCTTGGTTTCAGTTGGGGGGCTTTCCTCGTCTACGTCGCAGCGCTGCTGTTCATGACCATCGGCGGGCTCTGGGGGCTGTTCGAAAGCGGCCACCCGGCGTTCCTTGTGCCGATCCTGCTGGGCCTCTTTTACTTCTACCTGGCCTGGGAAGCGGTGGTGGAGGATGAGGACAACCCGCCGGCGCCTCCCGCGCGCAAGAACCAGGGGTAACCACGGCCGGGCGAGTGAGGGCTGACAGCGGCCTTTACCCGGAACGGCGTAGAGTTGGAGCCATGGGAATGCGGAACATCCGGCTGGGCTCGCTGCT
>DAOKYT010000058.1:0-17396 GCA_035326025.1 Tepidiformaceae bacterium | reverse complement strand
GTGTTGCGCGATGGCGGTGGCCCAATTGATCGAGGATGAACAACAAGTCGGCTAGTGCGATCAACAGGGCGATCCCCCCGTGCTGTTTTATGGCCCCGCAGCTGCTGCAAGAACACTCACGGAGGATCGCATATGACGAACGATTTCGCCGCCAACAAGGCTGCCCGTAGTCCAGCCGCGGCATCCGCTCGGGCCGCTGTAATCCTGGCTGTCGTGCTGGTTGGCGCAGCGTCGACTTTAGTGCAAATGCCATCGGTGGGAGCTGACGAACCCGAATCGCCAGCCCCCACACAGCAGGTTCCTTCAGCCGATCCCGGCGGCGTGCCTACCCGCCCGTCCGGGCCTCCCGCCGAAGCCATCAACTGCGTCCAGCCGTCCGCCGACAATCCGCGCCCGGAACTCGATGCCAGTGGACTGCTGGCGATAACGCTGGATGATGCCTCACGAAAAGTGACGCTAACCATCTCGGCAGTTCCAGGTGGAGCCACCTGCTATTCGGTCTTCAGAGACCCGGCGGACATAAACCCCGTCCTGTTCGCCTATTCCCCCGATCAACTTCAGAATCCAGGGGAGCAGGAAGACCCGTTCGGTATTCCTTCGGCGGGCAGATACTGCTATTCGCTCATTTTCGGAAGCAGGGACGGTTCCTCCGAGCCCTTCAAGACGTGCATCGACATTCCGGAAAGCTTCGCCCCAAAGCCAACTCCGACTCCGGTTTTCACGCCACCTCGCCAGCCTGTGGATCCTCCCAACACCGGAACGAGCCCCAGCCCATCCAGCGCCCCCGCGCTCCCGCAACTCTTACTCTTCGCCATTGGATCCGCTGCGCTCGTCGCAGGCGGCTACGGTGCAGTCCGCAGGCGGTGCTCCGGTCGCTGATCCTCGGGGCGGCCATCGCCATGGCATCGCTCGCGGCATGCTCGGACGACTCGGAGCCTTCCCCGAGTCCAACCCCGCCCGCGTCCACCACATCCAGCGCGACGCCAGCCCCTACTCCTCCCACCAGCAGGGTTTCGCAGGTGACGCCGATCCAGACCTACGGGCCGGAAACACGTACCGGCTTGGCCGCGATCGATCCCATCCTGGTGTCGGTTCTTGTCGCGGACACGAACGATGTGGGGTCGCGCCTGGCTTACGTTGACGTGCCCTGCACGTCTAGCGGTGCCATCCCGGGTCCCGAATGCCCTGCGGGCGCGACCGCCGGGACGCCCGTTCCGGCATTTCCTCTGACTGGTTGCGAGACCACTTACGAGCGCAAGGACACGATCGGCCCGGTCGTGGAAGGTTTCGTGACGACGGGTCTAAAACTGTTCGCCGTGTATCGCGTTGACCGGACCGAGGCTGGCGACGTTGCGCCCGGCGACTTCGGGCTCGTGTTCGTTGACCCGCGCCCGGCGCCCGGGGCCACGGGCGCTATCATGGTCGCTGTCACGGCCGACAGCGACGGACGGATTGTCCGTTGGGGAAACTCCTGCGGCGCCGTGGATCCGCGTGAGTTCATGAACGAGCGCCCGGTCTTAGACTACGTCCTGCCACCTCGGTAGAACCATGCACCGAACGTGAGGTGATCATCGCGCCGCCCACCACGTAGAGGAAGTAGTGCCGCGAAGTTCCCCACGTGCTTGAACGGCTTCCGGATATCCGCAAGCTGCGAATCGAACGGCCGCTTCGCCTCCAGGTACTTCGCGAACGACCCGAACTCCCGCTCCACCTCGATCATCGCCTGCGCGTTATGGATCGTCGCCTCGACCTTCCGCATGTTCCGCACAATCCGCGTGTCGGCCATCAGCCGGTCGATGTCGTCTGGCGTGTATGCCGCGATAGTCGCGGGGTCGAACTGGTGGAACGCCTCCCGGAACCCCGGCCACTTGTTCTCGATGACCTTCCAGTTCATCCCGGCCTCGAACACCGCCTTCGAGAGCACTTCAAGGAAGTCCGCCAGCTTCGTGCGGTTGATCTGTCGTGGGGCCTCCATCGGCCAGCCTCCGGTCAAGGATAGGCGCACTGTAGCGCGGGAGCCGCCGCCCGCCCCCGTGTTGGACTCGATACCGGGGAGGCGCCGTCGTGCCTTTCTCCCCGGCCCGAGGGTATGAGATGCCCGCAGCTGCGTTCGTGCGAGATACGGCGGCTGTGATGCCTTCCGCCAGTCGAGGTAAACGAACCTTTCGGGTGGCGCCGATCGTCCGTTCCCCGCGCGGGCCGTACAGTCGAACCCGTGTCGACCCACGTGCCGCGCTCGCCCACCATGGGCAGCTATCCCTACCCGCTCGCGCTGGCCATCTTCCTGGTCCAGGTCGCCCTCGGCATCCTTCTCTTCGCGACCTTCCAGCAATGGGTGCCGGCCGAGCTCGGCGCAAGCGACGCATGGGGCGGCTATCTGCTGGGCGCCTACGGTGGCGCACGCTTCCTCTTCGAAACCCCAACCGGCGCCATCTCCGACCGCATTGAGCGCCGGCTCGGCCTGCTCCTCGGCTTCGCGCTCATGCTCCCCGCCATCGCCACCATGGCGCTGGCCCGGAACGAGCACCTCTTCCTCCCCCTCGCGGCCGCGCTCGGCTTCGCCACCGCCTTCCTCTGGCCCGCGACCTACGCCATCGCCGCCGACCTCTACGAGCCGGGCCGGCGCGGCAAAGTCATCGGCTTCCTGAATCTCGCGCAGCTGCTCGGCTTTGGCGCGGGCGCCCTCGCCGGAGCATTCATGGTCGAATCGGCCGATGTGCCCCAGTTCGCGGTCGCCTTCGTGGCCGTGTCGGCCGCGTTCGCGGCCGCGCTCCGTGGAATCCCCAACTACCGCGGCCAGCGGCTCTTCGCCCGTGTCCGCGCGCCCGACCGTCCCCCGATCCGCAGCATCGTCTCCCGGCGTCTCGTGGCGCTGAGCGCGATCATCCTCGGCGCGAGCATCGCCCTGGCGATGGTGGTCCCGGCCATCCGCCCTTACGGCCAGCACCAGCTCGACATCTCGTTCGCCGCGCTCACGGTGGCGCTCATCCCCGCCGTCGTCGCGGGGGCGGCGTTGTACATCCCGGCGGGCCACGTTGCCGATCGCCATGGGCGCTGGCGGCCGCTGTTCGCGGGGCAGGGGCTGACCTCCGCGGGCCTGCTCGTCGTTGCCGCCACCACCAGCCTCTGGCTCGCCATCCCCGCGGCGATGGTCGTATTCGCGGGCAACGTCCTCACCGTGCCGGCCTGGAATGCCGCGGTCATGGACCTCGCACCCGAAAGCCACCGCGGCACACTCATCGGGCTCTCAGTCGCGCTCAGCGGGCTCGGTCTCGCAATCGGCCCCGCCCTTGGTGGTTTCGTGGTGGGCCAGTGGAACGCGCCGGCCGCCTTCCGGGCCGCGGCGGCCCTCGCCGCGGCAACCGCCCTCGCGATCGTTGTGTACGCCCGGCGCTACGGCGGATTGCCCGCCAGCGTTTGACCGGCGGCGGCCCAGCGCGTTCGAGGGCATCCCAATCGCCCGGTTCGCCCCGGCCAGCAGCAAGGCCCCGGGCGGTTCCACCCCGCATCGAGCGTGCAGCCCGGCCATCGCCTGCAGGTGGTCGACGAATCGCGGCAGCCGCGCCGCGCGGTACACTCTCCCCACGCAGATGAGCGAAGCCGCATCGATCCCGCCGCTGAACCGCGAGTTCCCGCCCATCTTCGATGGCCACGAGGACTTCATCACCCGGGTCCGGCCACGCCGTGGCATCTTTGGCCCGGCGGGGGGCCGTGATTTCCTCGCCGACGCAGGCAGCGGCGCCGCGGAGGAATCCCACATCGAAGAGTCACCGCGCGGGCATGTCGACCTCCCCCGCGCCATGCGCGGCGGCCTCGCCGGCTGCTTCACCTCCATCTACCTTTCCAACGAGCGCGCCGAGTTCAATGCCCTCGGATACGCCATCGACGAGATGAACGACGTCTTCCGCATCGCCGACCGCTCGAAGGGCCGCTTCCGCGTCTGCCGCACGGTCCGCGAGGTCCGCGCGGCCTGGGATGCCGGCGCCTTCGCCTCCGTCTTCATGTTCGAAGGCGCCGACCCCATCTCGTCCAGCCTGAAGGAGCTCCGTGTCTTCTACGAAGCGGGCCTTCGCTGCCTCGCCCCGACCTGGAGCCGGTCGACGATCTTCGCGCACGGTGTGGCCTTCAACGGCAGCCTGCCCGCGACCGGCCTCACCGACCCTGGCCGCCAGCTCGTGCACGAATGCGACCAGCTCGGCATCATCCTCGATGTCTCCCACATAAACTCCGCGGGCTTCTGGGATATGCTCGCCGAGTCCCGCAACCCCATCGTCGCGACGCACTCAAGCGTGAAAGCCATCTCCCCTCACGTCCGTAACCTCGATGACGGCCAGATCAAGGCGCTTGCGAGCAAGGGCGGGACCATCGGCATCAACTTCGCCAACATCTTTCTGCGCCCCGACATGCAGGCGAATCCCGATACCGCCCTCGATGTCATCGTCAGCCATTTCGGCCACATCGTGAACCTGGTGGGCGATGAGCACGTCTCTTTCGGCACGGACTTCGATGGCACAGACATCCCTGCGGTCGTAGGCGACGCAGCCGGCCTCCCGCTGATCCTTCGGGCCCTCAAGGCAGAGGGCTACTCCGACACCAGCCTCGAACGCATCTGCCATGGCAACTTCCTCCGCGTGGCCGGGGCCGTCTGGAAGGACGCATGACGGCAACCTGGGCAGCCCTCACGGATGCCGGTCAGCTCCGGACCGAGAACCAGGACCGGGCACTCGCCACGGGACTGAAGGGTGGCGCCGTGCTTATCCTCGCCGCCGATGGCGTCGGGGGTTCGCCCGGTGGCGCGCTGGCCGCCGAAGAGACCGCGCGCGTCTTCTCCGAGGTATTCGAAGAGTTCGCCGGAGCCGCCCCGTACGCTGGTCTCCTGCTCACCGCGGCGAACCTTGCCAACGAGCGTGTTCGCCTTCTCCAGGAACAGAAGCCTGAGTTCGCCAACATGGCCACTACGCTCGTGGCCGCGGTTATCGAAGGCCGAGACGCACGCGTGGTGAACCTCGGCGATAGCCGCGGCTACCTGTTCCACGATGGCAGGCTCTCCCAGGTCACCGAGGACGACTCGTGGGTCGCTGGCGAAGTTCGCGCGGGCCGCCTGACCCCGGTCGAGGCCGATACTCACCCCTGGCGCAACGTCATCACCCGCGGCATCGGTGTCGACGATGCCGCCGAGCCCACCGTCACCGACCTCCAACTCGACCCATCCGACGCGCTTCTCGTCTGCACCGATGGGCTCTTCAAGATGGTCTCCAACGAGGAAATAGCCCGCGTCCTGGCCAGCGCCGCGAGCGCCGAACACGCGGCGCGGGCGCTGGCCGAAGCAGCCAACGCCCGCGGCGGAGTCGATAACATCGGGGTCGCCCTCTGGATGGGCGAACCCCTCTCTGCGCGCCTTACGCTTCTGTGACCGTCACCGAGGAGATGGTCACCGGGTTGACCGGCCGGTCCTGCGCCCCCGTTGGCGCTGTCGCGATGCTGTCGAGCACATCCTCGCCCGAGGTCAGCTTGCCAAAGATGGTGTAGTTCGGCGGCAACGGGTAATCGGCGTGCATGATGAAGAACTGGCTCCCGTTCGTGTTCGGGCCGGCATTCGCCATCGCCATCGTCCCGCGCAGGTACTGGCGCTTCACCGGCTCGTCGTTGAAGCGGTAGCCGGGCCCACCCCGGCCCGTGCCCGTCGGGTCGCCGCCCTGGATCATGAAGCCCTTGATCACGCGGTGGAAGATCACGTCTTCGTAGTAGCCTTCGCGGGCGAGGAACACGAAGTTGTTCACCGTCACCGGCGCTTCGTCCGCGAAGAACTCCGCGGTCATCGTCCCCGCCGAGGTCTCGATGGTTGCCGTGTACGTCTTCGCCGGGTCGATCACCATCTCCGGCGGGTTCGGGTATTGCCTGGCCATGCGGGCCTCCTGCGTGTATCTGCCCCCCAGCCTACCGCCCCCGGCCTGAACGCGCCCTCCGGTTGCCCCCACACGCATACCGCCCGGACAATGTGACGTGAGTGACTGCCCCCGGCAATTCCGAACCGCGACCGCTGCTCCTCTCGGGAGGCTCCGTCTTTGATGACGCCTCGCGCGTCTTCCGGCGCGCCGATGTCCTCTGCCGGGGCGGCCGCATCGAGACACTGGCCAGCCACGGCGCCGCGGACGAGGGCGCCCTCCGGCTCGATTGTTCCGGCATGTTCATCATCCCCGGCCTCATCGACTGCCACGTCCACATCACCGGCAGCGGCGACCCGGCCGAACTGAGTGCCGCGAACTCGGTCCCCCTTCCCACCCGTGCCTGGCGGGCGGCCCGCTACGCCGAACAGACGCTCATGGCCGGGTTCACCACCGTCCGCGACCTCGGCGCCGCCGACCAGCTCAACATCCACCTCGCCCGCGCCGTCGAAGAAGGGCTCCTCCGCGGCCCGCGAATCCTGGCCGCCGGCATGGGCGTGACCATGACGGGTGGCCACGGCAGCGGCTTCATCGCCACCGAGGCCGACGGCCCCGATGCTGTCCGCAAGGCGGTCCGCCAGCAGCTCCGCGCTGGAGCCACGGCCATCAAGCTCTTCGCCAGCGGCGGCGTCATCACCCCCGGTGTCGACCCGCGCTCGCCCAGCTACACCGAGGATGAGCTCCGCGCCGGTGTCGAGGAGGCACACAAGGCGTTCCGCGTCGTGGGCGCGCACGCCCAGGCCACCGACGGAGTAAAGAATGCCATCCGCGCCGGCGTCGACTCCATCGAACACGGCGTGTGGCTCGATGACGAAGCCATCGAGATGATGCGCGAGCGCGGCACCTACCTGGTCGGAACCTATACCGCGCCCTGGCAGATCGCCCACCGCGGCATCGAAGCCGGCATCCCGCGGTTCATGGTCGACAAGGCGTGGCAGATCCTGGAGGACCACGAGCGCAGCATTCGCGCCGCCATCACGGCGGGGGTGCGCATCGCGATGGGAACCGACCAGGGCACCCCCATGAACCACCCCGGAGAGAACGCCCAGGAGATCTCGCGCCTCGCGAACCTCGGGCTCTCGCCTGCCGCGGCCATCCTCTCCGCCACGGCCTGGGCCGCCGAACTCCTGCAGCTCGACCACGTGGCCGGGCGAATCCGTCCAGGGCTCGCGGCCGACCTCGTCATCCTCGACACCGACCCGCTCGCGGAGATCGGCGTCCTTGCCAACCAGTCAGCTATCCGGGCAGTCATCCAGGCGGGCGCAACCGTCCGCTCAACGCTCCCGGCATTCGAGGGAAACGCATGAGCCAGCTCCAGAAGACCATCGCCAAACTCCAGCGCCGCGAAGGCCCGTCCATCGGCTTCGGCCCCGTCAACCGCGAACAGCCGAAGGCGATGGCGCTCGTCGCCCGCGTCCGCTCCGCCGCGGAGGCGCGAGCCGCGCTGGAAGCCGGTGCCGATGCCGTCCTCTTCCACTTCGGCGACGCCGCCACCACCGCGAAAGAGATGGAGGGCGTGGCCGGCCCAAAGGTCGCCGTGGGCGCCCTCCTCGACCGCCTGACCGAGGACGATGCCTCCGTTCTCCGCGCCGTGGGCTGCGACTTTGTCGTGAGCCCCCCCGAAACCACCGACTCCGCCGCGGTCGACGCCGACCAGATGGGCCATGTCGTCATCGCCAGCGAATCGATGGAGGACAACGTCCTGCGGGCGCTCGGCCCCCTCGGCCTCGATGCCCTGTATGTGGAACGTCCCCACGGCCCGATGAAGCTCGCCGGCCAGCTCGGGCTCGTCCGCATCGCCTCGTTCGCCAACACCGGCCTGATGGCCACCATCGATACCTCCGCCAGCATCTCCGACCTCCGCGTCCTCCGCGATTCCGGCGTCGTGGCCGTGGTCGCGCCCGCCAGCGCCACCCCGTCCGATCTGGCCGCGATCGCGAGCCGCCTCAGGGCCGTCCCCGCGCCGCGAAAGGGCAAGCGCGGGGGCAACGATGTGGCCATCGTGCCGTCCGTTCGGCCAGCCTCCCCCGAGGAACACGAGCACGAGGAGGAGGACGACGCGCTCGACGTCGCGAACCGGATGAATGCAGGCACCCTCGACATCCGCAACGCCTGACGGGGCTGGCGTTCGGTGGCGCCTCATGCCCTGGTACCGGGAGCACGGCCGCCACGGCCTCCCCTGGCGCCTGACGCGCGACCCCTACGCCGTCCTCGTCTCCGAAATCATGCTCCAGCAGACGCAGGTGGAGCGCGTGCTCCCGTACTACACCGCCTGGCTCGAACGCTGGCCCACATTCTCCGACCTGGCGGCCGCCACTCCGGCTGATGTCATCCGCGAGTGGCGCGGCCTGGGCTACAACCGCCGCGCATTGCACCTCCACCGCCTGGCAGTCACGGTCACCGGCGAATACGGCCACGAACTGCCCCGCGACCCCGAAGCGCTCCTGAGCCTGCCCGGCATCGGGCCCTACACGGCAGCCGCGGTCCGGTCGTTCGCGCGCGAGGAGCGGGTTGCCGTGGCCGACACCAACATCGCGCGCACCCTCGCGCGGGCCGTCCTCGGCGCCGCGAGCCAGCACGGTGTCCATCCCCGCGCGATCGCCGGGCTGGCCACCTCCCTCCTGCCCGCATCCGGCGCGCGCGACCACAACCTCGCTCTCATGGACCTCGGCGCCCTCGTGTGCGCCGCTCGCGCTCCGCGCTGTGGCGAATGCCCGCTCGCCGGGGTTTGCGCCTGGCGTGCCGCCGGCCACCCGGGACCAGCCGCCGCGCGCCAGCCCGCCCCGAAATTCGAGCAGACGAATCGATTCGCCCGCGGCCGGATCATCGACGCGCTGCGTTCGGCCCCCGCCTCTGCCGGCGAACTGGCCGCGATGCTGCCCCCGGCCCACGCGGCGCGAATCGCCGTCTACCTCGCCTCGCTCGAACGCGACGCGCTGGTCGTCCGCGCCTCGGCCGACCTCTGGTCGCTGCCGCTCGAGGCGAGCTGACCGGCTACTTGCCCTGCCAGTTCGGCGCGCGCTTCTCGGCGAACGCCCGCGGCCCCTCGATCGCATCCTCGCTGGTGCGGCGGCGCATCTCCCATTCGTACCGTGCCACCGCCGCTTCGGGCAGGGGCATCTCGAGCCCGCGCATTGCCGCTTCCTTGGTTGCCCGCACGGAGAGCGGAGCGCAGCGGACGAGATCCGCCACCCAGGCGTCCACCGCCTCGTCGAGCTGCGCCAGGGGTACCACCTCGTTCACCAGGCCAAGCTCATAGGCGCGCCGCGCCGGGATGTGCCGCCCGGTGAGGAGATACCCCATCGCCTGCTTCAGGTGCAGCTGCCTTGGGAGCCGGTGCACGCCCAACGCCCCCGCGATCAGCCCCCGCCGCGGCTCGGGTAGCCCCAGCTCCGCGTGCTCCGCCGCCACGATGATGTCGCACCAGAGCGCCATTTCCAGCCCGCCCCCGAGCGCGAAGCCATTCACCCGCGCGATCGTCGGCTTGAAGAGATCGAACCGGTGCGTGACGCCACCGAAACCGCCGGCCGGCCACGAGAGGTCAGGCCGCTGCTCCCGCGGCAAGCGCGATATTTCCGCCGTGTATTTCAGGTCGTTCCCGGCGCTGAAGGCCTTCTCGCCTTCGCCGGTGAGGACGGCCACCCACGCGTCGTCATCGTTCGCGAACTCGTCCCACGCCTGCTGGAGCTCGCGCCCGGCCGGCGGGTGCAAGGCGTTCATCACCTCCGGGCGGGTGATGGTGATGCGCGCCACATGGCCCGTCTTCTCGTACTTGCAGAATGCCACCGAAGACCCCCTCGGGAAACGTCGTGCGCGAATCCTAGTGCGTTCGCAACCGGCCGACAAAACGCTTCGGGCCAGAAGGCCGTTCGCGGGTTGCAGCCCGCTCGCAGCTCATGATATATCATCGCAAGGAGCGTGCTATATGCAGATGTCACACGAGGAGTTGCTATCAGTTTCCGCCTGGGAAATTCGCCTCATGCTAGATGCCGCTGAGGGCCTAACGAACAAGGAGATCGCCGCGAAACGCGGCAAGTCACGCAAGTCTATCGACAAGTCATTCGAGCGGCTTCGGGACAAACTGCGGCCCTGGGGCGGGGGCACCAAGCCCGGATTAGTCCATTGGATAGACACCTACAGCGACGCCTGGAGCCACGCGGTCGGCCTCAAGCCGAAGGGGGCGCGACGCCGTCTGCTGCCGACTGGGCCGGGGGGCAAGAAGGGGGATTATGACCCCCATGAGCGTTCCTCAACCCTTGGTCGACCGTCGGCCAGAGAGTAGGGTTTCCGCAGCAATCCTGGTTAGCGCCAACGGATCGCATAGGAGGCCACTTTGGACACACAAGTTTTACACCCGATGCGCACCGCTCGAAGTTTCGTGCGATTAACCGCCCTTCTGGTCGTTCTGACTGGAGCAATCGGATTGTCCCAGAAGTCAGCGTCTGCATGGACCGCAGGGTACTCCGGAAATTCCACCCTCTATGCATGTAACTGGAACGGCGGAATACCGCTTTGCCAGAGCTTCCCTTGGACAGCATCCGCAACCATTGACTACACTAAAGTATGGCAATCAGGAATTGGATATACTGTAGTTAATTCCCTTATTCATCAGGTGAAGACGTCCACAAATTGGTCTGGATACTCTGGGTACATTAGTGGGACTATAAGTACAACCATGTACTCAGGGGGCACGTACATGGCCACGGTCGCCGGCTGGACACTTAACGGAAGTTGCCTGATCCCTCCATGGGTTTTTTGGGGATGCGACTCTGGTACTTGAGGTTGGACTTTTTACGGCAATGGAAGTGCATACGTCTCCGGATCCATGGCGATGCTTGGAGGCGGCTGGTACTCCGTCAGCGGGACATCCAATACAGGGTGGTTCTACTGGCAGTACTAAAGCCAGACCATCTATTTAGGAATAAGGAATTAAGATGCACATTTTGACGGTCCTCAAGAACAAGAGAATTGCCACTAGCGCCCTCATAGCACTCATCTGCGCGCTCATCCTCGCTGCTATCATGACAAACGGCGATGAGGCAAGGGCAGACGACCTCCAGATCGTCCGCGAAGCGCTCGCCAAAGCACAGTCCGACACCGGAGCGGTTGCCGCCACCGTGAACGGGGCCGAAATACCCCTCGCCCGGGTCGAAGCGTTCCTGATCGCCCGCAACACGCCAGGCATCGGGAAGGAGAGCGGCGTTTCGGAGATGTCCGCCAGCGACTTCCTCAGCGAACAGATCGACAACGAGCTCCTCTTCCAGGAGGCCGAACGCCGTGGTCTCGTCCCCAATGACGCGGACGTTCTGCTCGCGGCGAAGCAGGCGAAGGAAGGCCTCATCGCCGCGATGGAAGGTGATGACGCGACGGCACGAGCTCTCCGCGACATGTTCCAGCAACTCGAAGGCAGCCCCTACCACGTCAGCGTCTACGACTCGAGCCCTGTCATCCTCGATACGCTCCGAAGGTCGATCGCTGTCAGCAACCTCCGCGCCGAACTCTTCGAGACTCTCGGCCCCCAATCAAGCGACACTGCTGCCAGGGACGCTGCAGTTGATCGCCTTGTCGCTGACCTCCGGGCATCGAGTGAGGTGCGGATCATCGCCCGTCTGCCGTAATCCCTGGCGATACGAAGAGGCTGCCGTGGGCCTATCCGCCATTTCTGTGCGTGCGCAAACCCCGCGCCATTCCGCCTCGACGGGCTGGCTGCGGGGTCTTTTATCTCTGATTGCCATGCCCCCCTACTCCAGGTCCCCCACCGCCTCGATCGCCGCGTGCATCACTTCCCGCTCGCGCTCCCGCATGAACCCCCGCAGGTCGCGCGGCAGCCCCCGGGCAAGCGAATGCTCCTCCGCCACCAGGTCATCAAGCCGCAGGAGCGCCGCCGCCCGGCGCGCTCCAAGGTGCTTCGCCACCGCGAACGTCGCCGCCGTCTCCATGTCCACCCCGTGGTAGCCGTGCCTCGACCAGTCGGCGATCACGTCGCGCGATTCCGCCAGCAGCGCCGGCGTCGAGTAGATCGCGTGCTGGTCCGCCGGGATGTTGCGCGCCCGCAGCCGGGCAACGATTGCCTGCGCCAGGTCCGGGCTCGCATCCGCCAGGATCCCCTTCGGCAGGTACCAGTCCGAGACGCCGTCCTGGCGTTCCGCGTGCCGCGGGACCACCACGTCGCCCAGCGTGGTCCCTTCCTGGAGCGCCCCGTACCACCCGAGTTGCACGACCGCCGGCACTCCCGCCCCGCACCACGTGTGCGCGAACAGCGCCGCCATCGGCCCCCCGAAACATGCGCTCAGCGCCACCCGCACCCCGGCGTGCTCGCCCATGTAGTACGGGATGCCGCTCCGGCTCGTCTCCGAGCGAGAAAAGCGCGCGTCATCGAGGTACGCCGCGAACCGCTTCGCCCCCTCGTGCACATCGAACACGCCGAGGAGCAGCACAACATCCGGCAACTGCTCCGGCTGCCGGCCGGGCATCGCCGGGTGATCGTCCGGACCGAGTCCCTTGTCTGTGACCGAAAGCCCGGCGCCTCCCGGGCGGGAGGCGCTAGCTCGTTCGCGCTACCCCGTCCTTACTTCTTCACCGGGGCGGCGCTCTTGGTGGTCTTCGCGACCGCCTTCTGCTTCGTGGTCTTCTGGGTGTTCTTCGGGCTCTTGTCTCCCAAGTGTGCGCCTCCTCAATGCAAGAAATTCGGACGCGCGGATACTACCCACCCCCGGCGGTCCTTGCATAGACGAACCCGGCGACGCCAGTCCCGCCGCTTACCCGAAGAGCCGCAACGCCGTCGCCGCCACCCGCTGCCCGAGTACCCTCGCCTGGGCCAGGTCCTCGTCGCTCACGCTCCCGTGGGCCGTGGCCCCGTAGTACGAACCCGAACGCCGCATCGTGTCCGTCCATGGCAGCCCGACGATTACCATGCCGTGCGCCAGCAGCAGGTGCAGCAACTGGAGCAACGTGGCCTCGGTCCCACCCGAGCGCGAATAGCCGGCGGTGAACGCTCCGCCAACTTTCCCGCCGATTTCGCCGCTCTCCCAGCGGTCGCCCGACTGGTCCCACCACTCCTTCATCCTGCCCGTGACCCCGCTCCAGTTTGGCGAGCCCACCACGATGCCCTCGCACTCGAGCAGCAGATCCGGCGAAGCATCGTCCACCCGCCTGCGGACGCACTCGGCGCCGGCATCCCGGATGCCAGCCTCGACGCCGTCCGCCAGCTGTTCGGTCAGCCCTCCCCGGCTGTCATAGAGGAGAAGGATTCGAGCCACGATTCGCCCTCCCGTTCGAGCACATCCCGCACATCATGGAACGACTCGAAAGCGTAGAGCCGCTCGTGGCGCCCGTCTAACCGCTCCAGGAGCGTGCTCCGCGCGAAGACCACCGGCGCCAGCCCCGCGGCCTCCAGGTCGCTTTCGCCATCGCCGACGTAGGCAACGAAATCGCCCGCCCCGCGGAACGCCGCCGCATACGAGAGCTTGAACCCGTCTTCGAGCACTACCCCTCGCGGACTGTAGTACCGCACCCGCCAGCGATATTCCCGGCTGGTGCGCCCCAGATGCCGAGGCACCCGGTCGAACCCCAACCGATCCAGCACCGGATCGACGTAGAAGTCGTAGCCATTGCTCACCACCACCGCCATCCACCCGTTCCAGTGCGCCCAGTCGAGCAACTCTCCCAGCCCCGCGCGCGGCCGCGCCACCTGCACCACGAACTCGACGAGTTCCTCGCGCGTGGCCTCCACCAGGTCCAGCGCGGCGGCGTTGTACTGCTCCACGGTCAGCTCGCCCCGCGCCTTCCGTTCGCTCAGTGCCTGCCATCCCGGCGCCGCGAACCGCTCGAAGACCTGCCGGGCCGTGTTGTCGAGGACGATCGTGTCATCGAAATCGAGACAGATGATGTTCGCCACGGATCGAGTGTCGCACGTTGCGCGTTGGCCGCGCTGCCCCACCCTCTGCACGTGGACCTCGAGCGCGCGCGCTACCTGGTGAGCCCCGCCGGCCGGGCCGCCCTCGCCGCCATCCCGCTCGACGCCGGCCGCGACGACCCCAACCGGCTGGTGAGCACCCTCCGAAGGCTGCACCCACCCGCCCGGGCTTCCGCCCTCGCCGAGCAGGCCACCCTCCGCGCGCGGGCGGCCGGTCGCTTCGGGCGGGACTACGGCCTGCTCCTGACCGCCCCGGGCCTCGAAATGATGACCCACCCGCTGGTCGCCGAACGCCGCGCCCGGCGGCTCGCCCGGACCGGCATGCCCGTGGCCGACCTCACCTGCGGCCTCGGCGGAGACCTCGCTGCCTGCGCCGCACACGGGACGGAAGTCGCGGGTGTCGAAATCGACCCGCCGACGGCGTTACTCGCAAAAGCAAACGTCCCCGCTGCCAGCATCGTCACAGGCGACGCCGCCCGGCCACCGCTCCGGCTGGATGGTCTCGCGCTCATCCTCGACCCCGCCCGCCGCACCGCGGCCCGGCGCACCTTCGACCCGGATGCCTTTTCGCCCTCGTGGGAGACCTGCCTGGACCTGCTCCGGGAGGCCCCAACCGGCGTACTCAAGGCCCCGCCCGGGCTCGACCGCGAACGTGTGCCGCCCTGGACCGAGATGGAGGCAGTCCAGCTCGGCACGGGCATGCGCGAGGTGACGCTCTGGGCTGGCGCTGGCGCAACGGCGGGCCTCCGGCGGGCCGTCCTCCTCCCCGCCGGCGCCGAACTCACCTCCGGGGCACCCGAATGCCCCGAACTCCCCGTCCCCGTTGACCGTTATGTCTTCGACCCGGAGTCCTGCGTCACGCGCGCGGGGCTCGTCCGCCACCTCGGCCACCGGCTGGGCGCCCGCCTGCTCGACTCGCAGGTCGCCTACCTTACCGGCTCCCTCCCCGCGTTCGACCCGCTCGCCGCGACATTTGAGGTGCTCGAAGTCGTGCCATTCTCCGTCCGCCGGCTGAAGGATTTCCTGGCCTCCCGATCGTGGCGGCCGCACGAGATCCGCCGCCGCGCGTTCCCCGTCGAGCCCGATGAGCTGCGGCGCCTCCTCGGCCGCCTCACCGGCGACCCCGTCACGCTGCTCTGCACCACCGTGGGCGGGAATCGCGTGGTCATGATCGTGCGCCGCCTCTCTCCCGGACCTGGCGCGCCCGGCGCATAATTTCCGCCATGCCGACCCTCCTCGTCTCACCCGCGTTTCATCGCCACTACCAGGCCGGCGTCCAGGACGCCTGGCCCGGCATCGAGCCCATCGTCCTCCCCGAGGACCCGAATGCGCGTCTCGACCCCGAGGCCCTGGCGCGCGTCGATTATGCCTACTTCTCGGGCGACCTCTTCCCCGACTATTCGCGGTCGTTCTTTGCCGCCGCCCAGGGTGCGCCCAACCTCAAGTGGATGCACGTCTTCAATGCGGGCGTCGATGCCCCCATCTTCAGGCGGATGCTCGAACGTGGTGTGCGCCTCACCACCTCAGCGGGTTCCACCGCGCAACCCATCGCCCAGTCGGCAATCGGCGGCATGCTCATGTTGGCGCGGCCCTTCCTCTCCTGGCTTGAATCCCAGCGCCGGCACGCGTGGGAGCCACTGCGCGGCGCCCCACCCCCCGACCTGGTTGGCCAGCATATGACCGTTATCGGCCTCGGTTCGATCGGCTCCGAGATAGCCCGCATCGCCGCCGCCATCGGCCTCAACGTCACCGGCGTCCGCCGAAGCCCGCGACGGGACACCGACCCGGTCCAGCAGATCGTTCCGCCGGCCGAGCTGCCCCGGCTCGTCCCCTCAACCGACTGGCTTGTCATCGCCTGCCCGCTGACCGACGAAACGCGAGGGCTGGTCAGCCGCGACCTCCTGGGCCACCTCAAGCATGGCGCGCACCTGATCAACATCGGGCGTGGCGAAATCGTCGACGAGCCGGCCCTGATCGACGCGCTCCGTTCTGGCCAGGTGGGCGGGGCCTACCTCGATGTGGTCTCGCAGGAGCCCCTACCGCCCGAATCACCGCTCTGGGACCTCCCGAACGTCATCATTTCGCCACACAATTCGGCCGTGGCCGCCGGCAACGACGCCCGCGCGACGGGCTACTTCCTGGAAAACCTCCGCCGCATGGCAAACGGCGAGCCGCTGGTCAACGAATTCACGTCGTGAAGCTGGATTCGCCACCGCAGGCCTGTCTGTATGCAGGGAACGGCGCCCTCCCCGGTTGCCTCAGGATGACGAGGACAGACACGTCCGCGGCGCACTCCGTGCATGCCCGAGCCACCCTCGCGTGACCGTATCGTCCGGAGCGCGCCGCCGCTCTCCCCGTCCGCGCCCGCGGCGCCAGACGGCGATCGCCCGAACACAGACGAGCCCCTCCACCGTCCGGTGGAGGGGCTCAGCGTTCCTGCCGTCCAGCAGTTACCGCTAAGGATTCGCGCGGTAGAACGCGACCTCGCGGTTCTTCGTCGCCCAGAAGATCTTGTGAATTTCCTCGATGGCACCCAGCAGGGCTTCGCCGTTCGCCGGGTCCTGCTCGGTCTTGTTCTTCGAAGCCAGCTTCGCCGCCTTCCAGAACACGTCGTGCAGGTTGGGGTACTTCTCCAGGTGCTCGGGCTTGAAGTAGTCGTGCCAGAGGATGTCGAGCTCCCGCTTCACGATTTCAGCCTGCTGTTCCTTGATCGCGATGAAACGCGTCCGGGTGTTGATGGTGGCCTGGTCCTGCGCATCGCCCAGGGCCGCGATCTTCTTTTCCATCGAAAGCACGGCTTCGGCGGCGATGCGTGCCGCGGCAGGGTCGTATACGCCGCACGGGCCGTCGCAATGGGCGTGGGCCAGGCGGGCCGGGCGTGCCAGCCGGGAGAGGAGATTCATGTCTGTGGGCACTCCTTGCATGCGAATATGAACGCGGAATCGGATTATACCCGGCCCGGCCCCCGCCGGTAACCCACCGTCGCGCATGGTTTCGGCGGGACCCTGCCGAGGAAGGGAGGCCGTAGGCTCTGTCGCTGGCTAATCACGAGGGAGGTGAGCCTACATGCCCGCAATCACATGCCCGCAATTGAAGTTACGGTGCCGGTAAAGGTCACGGGCGGGGGGTCGGTCGCGGAGAATGAGGGACGGGTGGACGCCGAGCTGCGGGGCGCGGGCGCTCCCACTCAGGGGTGGGGAAGAGCGAGAGGCGGGGCGGTGTAGCCTCGGACCGCCCGGTGAGGCCCTCGCCCTCGAGCCAGGCGGTCATGCGCGGCTGGATGGCGTCGCGGGAGATGTGAATGGTTTTCGGAGAGGCGGCGTGGTAGCTCGCCACCGCTCCTCAACTGCGTCCCTGATGCCGGAGACGGCCCATGGGGGGTCGCTCTTTGGTTCTCATGTTGACGGCCTTCCGGCGATGTTACCGTTCACAATACCTCATGGGCTGGGGTCCACCGAGTCTGTACTTGACGGTAATTCGTGAAGTGGCTCCCCGACGTGGATTCGAACCACGAACACCGCGGTTAACAGCCGCGT
>DAOKYT010000057.1:4903-17444 GCA_035326025.1 Tepidiformaceae bacterium | reverse complement strand
TTGAGCACCGTGTCGTCGAGGTCCCAGAGGATGACGCTCATTCGGTCCTCCCCGGCCGCGGGATGCCGCGCTGCTCGAAGACGTCTTCCAGCACCGGCCATGCCTCCAGGGCGGCCGGGAAGCCCGCGTAGGCGGCCACCATGCGCATGGTCTGGACCAGCTGCTCCGGCGTTGCGCCGTGATTCAGCGCTCCGTTGAGGTGTGTGCGCAGGGTGCCGCCCGTCTTGCCCGTGGCGGCGAGCATCGCCACCACCAGCAGGCTGCGCGTCCGCCGGTCGAGCGCGGGATGGGCCCACACCTGCCCGAGCACCCAATCTATCTGGTCGCCGGCGAGTTCTGGGTGCTGGCGCGTGGCCATCGCCGCCACCCGCCCGGGGTCGGCGCCGGTGAGCGTGCGAAGGACGTCCATGCCCGCGTCCCGGCCTGGCGGGTGCTGGAGTTCGCCGCCGGGTTCGGCGGCAACCGGCCGGCCGGGCGCCTGCAGTTCGCCTCCCAGGGCGGCAAGGATGGCTCCGGTCCGGTCCTCGGGCGCGCGCACCCCCAGCGCCTCGAGGATCGCGTTGCGTTCCCGCTCGTCCATGTCAATCGCGCCGATCTCCTCGACGGCGAACCAGCCCCCGCCATGCCCGGCGGGCACCACCGGGTCGCCGGTCCATTCGCTCGCGGCATAAAGGTTGAACACAATCTGGCCGTGGTCGGTGGGGAAGAAGTGCGTCTGCAGGAAGTCCTCCTCGATCGCCGGGGCAAACACGCCCAGTCTCCCGAGGATGTCATCCATCTCGCGGTCCACGTCGTCTGCGTGCTCCGGCAGGGGCCCCCCGGGCAACGACCAGGGCGCGCCGGGCCCCGGCCTCACCAGGAAGAGCCGTCCATCGCGCTCGAGGATCGCTGCCATGCGAATGTCCTGTTTCATGTCGTCTTCATCGCCAGCGTGGCCAGCACGCTCAATAAGAGTATGCGCAGCGAGGGAACCAGGGGGCTCGACGCAACATCGTTACTTGCCATCCAGCGGCCCGGCGCGATTGGCGCCCGGGGCTGCCAATCCCACACCGTGTAGAAGCCGCTGAACTGCTCGTGTTCCTCATCCGGGTTACGGTAGTCGAACGCACCCTGCGCCCAGATCGCATTCGCCTCGATGCCGAGCTGATCCCACAGGTGGGCCCGCAGCTCCGCCTTGCGGTCTTCTGCCATGGGGCGGAAGACGCCGCCGGGCAGTCCCAGGCGTTCCCCGTAGGCGCGCAGGAAGACGCGATCCTCCCGCACCAGGATCCCGTACACGCGGTCCGGGCGCCGGTCGCTCATGGTGTCCTCCTGTGGGAGTCCCTAGCCATAGCCCAGGCTCCCTGTCTTCATCTCGGCGGCGGCTATCTCGGCCAGGTCGATCGCCCGCGTCAGGGCGCGCATCTTGTTCACCGTTTCGAAGTACTCGGTCTCGGGGACCGAGTCGTAGACGATGCCGCCACCCGCCTGCAGATAGGCAAACCCGTCCTTCACGAGCAGCGTGCGGATGGCGATACAGGTGTCGAGGCTGCCGGAGAAGCTCGCGTAACCAACGGCCCCGGCGTAGATGCCGCGCTTCGATGGCTCGAGCTCGGCGATGATCTCCATCGCCCGCACCTTGGGCGCCCCGCTCACCGTCCCCGCGGGGAAGACCGCCCGGAATGCGTCGAACTGCGTCTTGCCCGGTGCCAGCCTGCCCGAAACGTTCGACACGATGTGCATCACGTGGGAGTACTTCTCGATCTCCATCAGTTTATCGACGTTCACGGTGCCGGGGGTCGCTACCCGCCCCACGTCGTTTCGCCCGAGGTCCACGAGCATGATGTGCTCGGCGAGCTCCTTTTCGTCCGCCAGCAGCTCCGCGGCGAGCCGCTCGTCTTCCTCTGCCGATGCGCCCCGCGGGCGGGTCCCGGCGATCGGGTGGGTGAACACCACCCCGTCCTCGACGCGCACCAGCAGCTCCGGCGAAGCGCCGACGATCTGGAAATCCCCCATGTCGAGGTAGAACATATAGGGCGACGGGTTCACGATCCGGAGCTGACGGTAAATGTTGAATGGGTGGACCGCGACTCTCCGCCTGAGCCGCTGCGAAGGCACCGCCTGGATTACGTCGCCCGCGACGACGTACTCCTTGATCCGTTCGACCATCAGCTCGTAGCCCTCGCGGCCAACGTTCGATTCGGCCTGGCCGTTCGTCCGCAGCACCGCGCCCGCTTCCTCGTGGGGGAGCTGGATGGTCGGGTTATTGAGCTTCTCGACGATTTCGCCGATCCGGAACGCCGCCTGCCGGTACGAGGCATCGATATCGCCGTCGAGCCGGCAATGGGCCACCACCTTGATGGTGTGGCGGATGTGGTCGAACACCACCATCGAGTCGCAGAAGAGAAAGATCGCCTCGGGGATGCCGAGTTCGTCCTTCTCCGGCGGGACAACCCGTGGTTCGAAATGCCGCACGGCATCGTAGGCCACATAGCCGATCGCGCCCCCGGTGAAGGCCGGCACGCCCGGGACAGGAATCTCCTTGAAGCGGGCGATCTCCTGTTCGAGTGGGATGAGCGGGTCGCCCTCCCATTCCTCGCCCGGCCCCGTCCGCAATACCCGGTAGGGCTGGGTGCCGATGAACGAGTACCGGGCCATACGCTCGCCGCCCTCGACCGACTCGAGCAGGAACGAATACTTCCCGGTGCGCACCTTGAGGAACGCTGAGACCGGCGTCTCCAGGTCGGCCGTCACCTCGCGGTAAACCGGCACCAGGTTCCCCTGTCCCTGTCCGGCGAGTGCCTTCACCTCATCGAGCGTCGGGTGCAGCATCTAGTACTTCTCCAGGTACCCGAGGTCGAGGGCGTCGCGGACCATGAGCATGGTCTCCTGGGCGATGGCCCGGCCGCGTTTGGTGCCAGCCTCCAGGGCTTCGCGCACCTGGCGCATATGCGCCTCGTAGTACGCGCGCCGCTCCCGGAACGGGTCCAGCAGGTCGTTGAGGACCCGCGTCAGGCGATCCTTCAAGACCTTGTTGGGGAGGCCCGAAGCTTCGTATTCCGCTTTCATCTGGGCGACAAGTGCCGTATCGGGGTCGAACGCATCGAGGTACAGGAAGACCGGGTTGTCTTCCACCTTGCCCGGCTCCGTGGCGCCGCGGGGCGGACCGGCGTACATCACGCGCACCTTTTTCGCCACTATCTCGGCCGAATCCTTAAGGTCGATGGTGTTGCCGCGCGACTTGCTCATTTTCGCGTTGCCGTCGGTTCCAACCAGCCGGGGCACCCGGCCGACCAGGCCTTCGGGCTCCGGGAATACTTCCTTGAACCGCCGGTTGAAGCGCCGCGCCGTTTCGCGGGTCAGCTCGATGTGCGGCAATTGGTCCTCGCCCACGGGCACCAGGTGGGCGCGCGGCATCAAGATGTTCGCCACCTGCATCACCGGGTAGGTGTAAAACGCCACCGGAACCGACTTCCGTTCCTGTGAGCCGTCCTCCGGTTCCTCCAGCGCGGCCATCTCCGCCTTGAGCGTGGGGTTCCGCTCCAGCATCGAGACGGGCAGAAACCAGCCGAGGAGCGTCGCCAGCTCGGCGTGCTCGGGCACCAGGCTCTCGATGACGAACGAACTCCCCTCCGGGTCGAGCCCCACCGCCAGCCAGTCCAGCGCCACTTCCCACACGGCATCGCGGACCCGCTTGATGTCGTCGGCGTAGTCCGAGACCTGGTAGTCGGCGATGAGGAAGTACGTCTCGTACTCGTGCTGGAGCCGCACCCAGTTCTCCAGGGCCCCGGCATAGTGCCCGAGGTGGAGCGCCCCGGTCGGCCGGATGCCCGTGAGGATTCGCTTGCGCCCGGTCATCGAGGCGCTCCCCCGCGCGGCGGGCCGCCACCCGGGCGGGGGCCGCCGCCCGGCCGCATCGGCGGCCGGGGCCCGCCCGCAGCCGGACCGCCGCGTTCGAGCGAGCGGGCATAGGCGTTCACCTGCCGCGATGCCTGGTCGAGCAGGTCGAGCTCGTTGCCGAAGACCGACTCCTGCTCATTAGTCACGGCTGCGAGGACGTGGATCCACGATTTGCACTGCGCCAGCGCCCCGCGCGCATCGCGAAGCAGCGCGAGCTGGCCGGGGCCTTCCCGCGTGCCCGCTTCTGCGATGAGCCCGCAGGCCACCCCGGCGAGCTCGAAGGCCTTGGCCTGAGCATCGGCCGCCGCCCTCAGGTTCGATCCGATCTTCAACCGCCCGATGGCGGCCGCGAGCCGGACCGCGGTGTTCCACGCCTCAATCGTCTGTTCGCCTTCCGCCATCAGGCAGCCTCCCCATAACAACCATCCAGGAATGCGAGGAGCCGGTCGCAGGCGGTTTCCACCGCCGCTGCCAGCGCGTCTTCGTCGGTACAGGACTCGATGATCGCCTGCATCTCTGCCCCGGCGTGCGCGATATCGGCCACCAGGTGCACGGAAAAGAACTCGAATTGCCTGGGCTCGAACCCGTAGTGTTCGGTGAGCCCCTTGATGACCAGCCACGACATCTGGGGGACCTGGCCCTCGAACGCGAACAGCGTCCCGAGCGCTTCCGCCAGCGGAGCCTCGCGCGCTACGGTCTGGAAGTGCTCGACGAGCGCCTTCGTCTGGGGCCGGAGCTCGGCCATCCGGATATCGTCGCGGCGCAGGCCGAGGGCTGCCCCGAATTCCAGCCAGAGCGCCGGGTGGTTCCGCTCCCCGTGCTCCTCGTCCCACAAGTTGTCGAGCAACAGCTGACGGATGAACGGCGATTCCGTCCGGCTGTGGATCGCGCTCAGGTAGCGCGGGAACGCCACCTCGAACGGGTAGAACTGGCGCACGAACGCGCGCAATTTCTCGATCGGCAGCGTTCCCGCGCCCCACTCCACGTAGAACGGGTGCTTCAGGATCGACCTGTCGTCCAGGATAGCCCTGAGCCGGCCTTCGATGCCGGTGGTGGAGCTGGTGGTGGTCATGGTCTCAACTCCTTGCGAGGGGGCCGCCCTCCCCTGCCTGTTCGGCCGGTTCAAATCACCGGCAGGTGCGCCATGGCTTCCCGGACCTTTTCGGCCGGGTAGTGGTCGTCGACCAGTTTGCCCGCCAGGTAGTCATCGTATGCCTGCAGGTCGAGCAGGCCGTGGCCGCTGAGGTTGAACAGGATGACGCGCGGCTTGCCCTCCGCCTTCGCCGCCAGCGCCTCATCGATGGCGCCCCGGATCGCGTGCGAGCTCTCGGGCGCGGGGATGATGCCCTCGGTCTGGGCGAACAGGGTGGCCGCCTCGAAGCAGGGGTTCTGCGGGTACGCCTTCGCCTCGATATACCCTTCGTCATAGAGCTGGCAGAGCAGCGGCGCCATCGCATGGTAGCGCAGTCCGCCGGCATGGATCCCGGGCGGCATGAAGGTGTGGCCGAGCGTGTACATCTTCATGAGCGGCGTCAGCCCGGCCACATCGCCGAAGTCGTAGCGGTACTCGCCCTTGGTCAGGCTGGGGCACGACGCCGGCTCGACCGCGAGGAAGCGGGTGTTCTTCTTGCCGTCGAGCCGATCCTTCAGGAACGGGAACAGGAGCCCGGCCGCGTTCGAACCGCCGCCCGCGCATCCGATGACCACATCCGGGTACTCGCCAGCCATCTCCATCTGCTTCATGGCTTCCTGGCCGATGACCGTCTGGTGGAGCAGCACGTGATTAAGCACGCTGCCGAGCGAGTAGCGCGTATCCTCGCGCATCGCCGCATCCTCCACCGCCTCGCTGATCGCGATGCCAAGCGAGCCCTGGCTCTCCGGGTCCTCGGCAAGGATGCCGCGCCCCGAGTTCGTCTCGTCGCTCGGACTCGCCACCACCGAGCCGCCCCACACCCGCATCATCGAGCGCCGGTATGGTTTCTGGTTGTACGAGACCTTCACCATGTACACCTTGCACTCGAGCCCGAAGAGCTTGCAGGCGAAGGCGAGCGACGAGCCCCACTGGCCCGCGCCGGTCTCCGTGGCGATCCGCTTCACGCCCTCCTGCTTGTTGTAGTAGGCCTGGGCCACCGCCGTGTTGGGCTTGTGCGAGCCGCTCGGCGAAACGCCCTCGTACTTGTAGTAGATATGCGCCGGCGTATCCAGCGCCTTTTCGAGGAAGGTCGCCCTGATCAGCGGCGCCGGCCGCCAGATCTTGAGGATGTCGCGCACTTCCTCCGGGATCGGGATGTAGCGCTCGGTGCTGACTTCCTGCTTGATGAGCTCCATGGGGAAGAGCGGCGCCAGCGCCTCGGGCCCGATCGGCTCGTGCGTCGCCGGGTGCAATGGCGGTGACGGCGGGTTCTTCAGGTCGGCGGAGATGTTGTACCAGTGGGTCGGGAGTTCCGACTCGTCCAGGGAGAATTTGCGCGTTGCCATTGGTCCTCTACCTCAACTACGTGGTTTCCACCCTTGCCGGGCCGGTTGCGAAGCCACCCCCATGCAGCCTCGTTCCGTTGTGTCTCCGCGGTGGATGCGCCTTGCGGCTCAGAGAACACAAAACCCCTCGCCATCAAAGGACGAGGGGTTCTCGCGGTGCCACCTTTGTTCCCGGGCGGATTTCGCCGCACGGGCCCTTGTCAGCCGCCGCGGCGTGTGCCGCGAGGGCCCTGGCTGCGATAACGGTGCCACTCCGCCGCAACCTACTTCCGTGGGGTTCGGCTGCGGAGCTCCCGGGTCCATTCACCAGCCGCGCCGCCACCGGGCTCTCACCTGTCCCCGGTTCTCTGGAGGCTCGCCTGACCGGCTACTCTTCCCGATCAACGCCAATCTTCGTTTGAGCCATCAAGGTATGGCTGCCACGAGCGGCTGTCAATAACCCGTCTACCTGGCGAGGAACTCCTCCAGCGCCTTCACCGCCACCGGTTCGGTGAGTACCGGCGCATGGCCCACCCCGGGGACCTCCACCAGCTTCGCGCCCGGCAAAGCCTCCACCATCTTCCGTGCAATCTCCGCGCTCAGCACGTCGCTCTCCGCCCCCCGCAGGATGAGCACCGGGCAGGTCATCGCTTTGAATGCGTCCCACGGATCGAGAGCCGGAGGCGCCGCTGGAGTCGTGCGGATGGCCGGGTCCATCTTCCATACATACACGCCACTGTCGCTGCGGCGGACGTTGTAGCGTGCGAACTCCACGAGCTGGTCGTCCGCCAGGTGTTGGACCATGGGCGCGTAGTGCTCGCGGAAGTACTTCACCACCGCCTTCATGCCGGCGAACATCTCTGGCGCGTTGCCCACGTAAGAGAGGATGCGCTGTACCCCTGCCGGGTCGACCTCCGGGCCGATGTCGTTCAGCACCGCGCGCTCCACACGCTCCGGGTACTTCGGCGCGTACTGCATCGCGACCAGTCCACCCATCGAGGTGCCCACGAGCGCGAACCGCTGGAGCCCGAGTGCCTCGCGGATGGCCTCCAGGTCCGCCACATACGTGTCGATCGTGTACTGCTCGGGGGCGCCCCACTCGCTCTCGCCGCGTCCCCGCACATCAAGACAATAGACGTGATGCTTCGCCGCAAGGATGTTGGCGATCCCATCGAAGACGTGTGCCTGGCCCGCGAGGCCATGGATCATCATCACCACGGGCGACCCGGGAGTGCCGCGCGCCAGCAAGTGGTGCCGAAGGCCATTCGCCTCGACGAAGATGTCACGAATCGGGTAGACGGTAGCCATCGCTGCTCCCGGCCGGTAGTGCGCGGATTGTAGCTACTGCGCCGGGGCCTGCCACCCACCTCCCCGGGCGTTCGGCCGTCAGAGCTTCTGGCGCCCGGCGAAACCGGCCTGAAGCTCGTGCCAGTGCTCGATCGCGGGCTCGCCGAGCAGGTAGCACAGGTACACCACTCGCCCGTCGCGCTCGTGGAAGAAGTCGATAAGCCCCTTCTCCGGGTCCTTGAGTTCGACACCGCGCCGGTCGAGCTCGCTCGCTGCTTGCTGGAGCTCCCGGTTCAGCTCCCCGACACGGTTCGAACCGCCGGCATCCCACGGGTTTGCCAGGAGGTTCCCGTCGCCGCTTGCGCCGCGCACGTCGGCCGCCAGGCTGGCCTGCAGCGCCCGGAGCTCCACATACGCCGCGCGGATACGCTCCAGTAGCGGGATCACGTGGGGCAGCGCGGCCTGGGCTTCTTCCAGCGTGTAGAGCCGCACGGGATCAGACAAACAGGTGAAGTGGCATCTGGGTGGGGTGCACCGTCGAACCACTTTCGAGGATCGCCTGGTCCATCAACTCGTCGTGTACCCCCGGGCCGATAACGACGTTCCGGCCCACCCGCAGCCCCGATGGGATCGTGACGCGCTTGCCAACGATGGTGATGCCCGCGTTCACGATGTCCGGCCGGTCGAAATTCGGGATGTTGCTCGTGCCTTCGCCCACCACGCTCTCGCGGCCCACCGTTACCTCCTTGTCGAGGATCGCGCGGTCGATGACCGCGCCCGAGCGAATCACGCAGCGGTGCTGGATGACCGAATCACGCACGACCGCCCCTTCCTCGATCACCACCCCGGGGGAGATCACCGAGCGCGAGACCTCCCCGGCGACATAGGCCGCCGGTGAGATGAGCGCTTCGCGCACCGTTGCGCGTGCGCCGAATCGTGCCGGCGGCAGCAGCGCGCCGGACGTCCTCAGTCGCAGGTCGGGATCGTCCAGGTTCAGTGGCGGGTTTGGGCTCAGCAGGTCCATGTGCGCCGCCCAGTAGCTCTCGACAGTCCCGACATCGCGCCAGTACCCCTGGTACTGGTAGCCGAACACCCGGTGCGAACCGTACATGCGGGGGATGATGTCCCGGCCGAAATCGTGCGCGCTCGCCTCGCCGAGGTCGGCATCCTCCTGGAGCTGTTCGACGAGCACATCCTTGTTGAACACGTACACGCCCATCGAGGCCCACTGGCCTCGCGGCTGCGCCGGTTTCTCCTGGAAGTCCGTCACACGCCCGTTTCCATCCAGGTCCAGGACGCCGAAGCGGTGCGCCTCCTCGCGTGGCACCTGGTAGACCGCGACGGTCGCGTCGGCCCCCTGGCTTCGGTGGTAGGCCACCATATTCCGGTACGACGTGAGGTAGATGTGGTCGCCCGCCAGGATGAGCACCTCGCGCGCGCGCGATTCCTCGATCACGTACAGGTTCTGGTAAACCGCGTCGGCCGTTCCCTGGTACCAGTCGGCATCGGCCCGGCCGAGGTAGGGCTGAAGGATCTGGATGCCGCCCTCGGGCGTGTCGAACCCCCAGGCGCGCCCGGCGCCGATGTGGTTGAACAGCGAGCGCGGCCGGTACTGCGTCAGGATGGCAACCTTGGTGATGCCGCTGTTCCCGCAGTTGCTGAGCACGAAATCCACGATCCGGTACTGCCCCCCAAACACCACCGCCGGCTTCGCGCGCTGTTCCGACAGGATGGAGAGGCGGTCTCCCTGGCCCCCGGCCAGGATCATCGCGAGGACGTTGTTCATGCAGGACCCCTCTTGTTCGCTGGGGCCATTCTACGCACCGGGGGCCGCCATCCGTCACGGATGAACAGCCCCCTTTTCGTTCCGCTAACTGGCCGCCCGCAGCGCGGCTGCCTCCGAGCGGAGCACCATCGCAAACGCGCAATCTCGACAAATCACGGTTGCGTAGCGGCTCCGCCGGGCCCCGGCGGGTTCGACATCGGCGACCACAATGCGCGAATGCGCACGCGTCACCCGCCCGCACAGCGGGCATGGACTCTGGACCGGACTTCTGCTTCGAGACATCTCCCTACCTCAAAGCGCCACCAGGCCCAGCGTCGCATGAATCCACGCGCTCGTGAATCCGGGGACCCGCCTACGGGATTCCCCCATGCTGGCGTGAAGCCCGGTGCCGGCGGCGAAGTATACTCGCGCCATGAGGACCGTCCGCATCGGGCTCGCCCAGATCGACACAACCGTCGGCGATATCCGGGGAAACATCGAAACCATCTCCGCGCGCATCGCCGAGGCCCGCGAAGCCGGCTGCGCCATCGTTGCCTTCCCCGAACTCGCCGTCACCGGCTATCCGCCCGAGGACCTTGTCCTCCGGCGCGCCTTTTGCGAGGCCTCGCACCAGGCCGTCGCATCCCTCGCGCCGACGGTCCGCGACATCATCGCGATCGTTGGCTTTGTCGATTGGATGAACGGCGACGCCTACAACGCGGCCGCGATCATCGCGAATGGCCACTGGGTCGACACGTACCACAAGCGCCGCCTGCCCAACTACGGCGTCTTCGATGAGGAGCGCTACTTCGCCGCCGGCAAGCGCATTCCCATCTATACCGCGGGCGACGTCACGTTCGGGGTCAGCATCTGTGAGGACATCTGGTACCCCGGCACGCCACTCGATGCGCTCGCCCTCGGCGGCGCCGAGCTCTGCATCAACATCAATGCCTCGCCCTATCACCGCGGAAAGGCCCAGGGGCGCGAAAAGATGATCGCCACCCGCGCATCCGACAACCTGGTGGCCGTCGCCTACCTGAACGCGGTCGCGGGACAGGATGAGCTCGTCTTCGATGGGGCCTCGCTCGTGGTCGATGCCGAGGGGCAGGTCCTCGCCCGCGGCCCGCAGTTCCGCGAAACCCTCCTGGCCATCGAAATCGACCTCGACGCGGTGGTCCAGCGGCGCCTCCACGACCCGCGCCGCCGTGTCGAGCTCCGCGAACGCGATGGCCATACGGGCACGGAGCTCGTTGACCTCGGCTGGCCCGCGCCTGTCTCCACCCGCCAGCCCGGAGCAGGGCCCGTTGCCCCCCATCTCTGTGATGAAGAGGAGGTCTGGGAGGCCCTGGTCCTCGGCACGCGTGACTACCTCGCCAAGACCGGCTTCCGGCAGGCCGTCGTTGGGCTTTCGGGCGGCATCGACTCCAGCGTCGTGGCGGCCATCGCCGTCGATGCCATCGGCGCGGAGAACGTGGCCGGCGTCTCGATGCCGAGCCGCTACTCCAGCCAGCACAGCCGCGACGACGCCCGCGCGCTCGCCGAAAATCTCGGTATCCGCTACCTCACCATCCCGATCGAGCCGGCACACGCGGCGATGCTCGACATGCTCGCCGATGCGTTCGAGGGCCGCGATATCGGGACCGCCGAGGAGAACATCCAGGCCCGCCAGCGCGGCAACATCCTCATGACGCTCGCCAATGCCTTCGGGTTCATTACGCTTACCACCGGCAACAAGAGCGAGCTCGCGACCGGTTACGCCACGCTCTACGGCGACATGGCCGGCGGTTTCGCCGTCATCAAGGATGTGCCAAAGACGCTCGTCTACCGCCTGGCCCGCTGGCGAAATGAGAAGGCCGGCACCGGCCTCATCCCCGAGCACGTCATCGTGAAGCCGCCCAGCGCCGAACTGAAGCCCAACCAGGTCGACCAGGACACGCTCCCGCCATACGAGGTGCTCGACCCCATCCTCGAGGCCTACGTGGAGGACGACCGCACAATAGACGAGATCATCGCGGCCGGATTCGACGAGGCCACGGTCCGCCGGGTTGTCGCGATGGTCGATCGGAACGAGTACAAGAGGCGGCAGGCGCCGCCAGGGGTGAAGATTACCCCCCGGGCCTTTGGCCGCGACCGCCGCCTCCCGCTGGCCGCGCGCCTCTCCACGCTCTGAGTCCCACCAGCAGCCCGCACATCGCACGGCCGCGATCGCTACGTCTTATGCACCGGCTGGCTTGCCGGGAGTCTCCGCGACTCACGCTCGCGCGCGCCTCAGTGCGCCGTCTTCCCGCGCCAGCGTGACGGCGACAGGCCAGGGTTTCTCGCGGTGCCCGGTAGCCATGAGCGGGCGGCGGCCCACATCCCCGGGTCAGCCTTTGCCGATCTCCACGATGATCTGAGCGGCTGCGGCCCGCCGAGTGATGCATGACCCCGGGCGATGGGCGCTTCTGGCGTGGGCGACGACTCGCACGTGGTCCTTCTCCGGCCGCGCGGGGTACATGGGGCCGCCCGCATCTGGTGGATGCCGCGCGGGTTCGGCTTCGCCGACGCCCCAACCCGCGATGGCGGCGTGCTGAAGATCGCGCTGCATCCCTGACTGTTCACGCCCCGGCGCGTAGTACCACCCGGGTGGACATCGCGTGACCGCCACGTGTGCGCGCCTTTCGGGCCCGGCCGCGGGCGTCGAACCTGCCCACGCGGGGAGTATCACGCTCCCGGCGGGGAGAGGTCGCTATCATGGGTATCCAGCGCCCGCGGCGCCTGGTGGCGCTTGCAGCCGGGGCGGTCTTGGCCGCGTCGAGTGTGGGCTTTGCCGCCTCCAACACGGTCGATGGCTCGCATGCCGGGGATGGGACAGGCACCATCTCCGGCTACAGCGTCGACCGGATCCGGTACCGGCTCCGGCCGGCAAACCCGGGCATCCTCAACGCGGTCGTCCTCCGGCTCGATGCGCCGGCCCGGACCGTCCGCGCGCAGCTCTGGCCAGGCGGGCCCTGGCTCACCTGCCGGAACACGACCGGCCGCAACTGGCGCTGCCCCGGGACGGGCTCCGCGAACGCCCCGGTTGTCCAGCTCACCGATCTCCGGGTCGTGGCGGCGGACTAGCGGCGGTCAGGCCAACGCCCGCTGGCCCCACCGACTCCGATCGAAGGAGAC
>DAOKYT010000057.1:0-4893 GCA_035326025.1 Tepidiformaceae bacterium | reverse complement strand
ACTAGCGGGGGTAAGGCAAACGCCCGCTGGCCCAACCGCCGAACCTCCGGTTCGTAAGCATCGAACGCCGGGAAGCGCTCGTTGATCGTTCGCGCGATCCCCGCTGGCGCTTCGCCACTCAAGCGCCAGCGCACCAGGAGCACCGCGACCCACCACAGGAGGGATGCCCTCACGAGCGCAGGCAACAGCCCCCACTCAGCCTCCGAGAGCTGCCTGACCGACTGATACCCCTCGAACAGCGCCGCCGCCAGCCGCGGATCGAGGGGCTCGAAAGGCATCAAGAGCGGGGCCAGGTCGCACAGCCACGCATCGCGCCGGGCGAAGTCGAAGCCCAGCACGCCGCTGAGCTGGCCCTCCTTGAAGAGCAAGTTCCGGGGCGAGAAGCCGCCGTGGATTGGATGGTCTGGCAGATCCGGGTAGTGCAGTCGCGCGAGCTCCCGGAGGCTCCGGTAGCGTTGCCGCCGGATATTGGCCGCCAGCTCGGGGAACTCCCGCCCAAAGGTCGCGACCAGCGCATTGAAACTCCCGGCCCCGGCGGGCTCCACCATGACATCGAGTTCCCAGGTCTTCCCGAAGCCGGGGCGTTGCCCGGGCGCCTCGAACGAGGTCATGTCACGGTGGAACCGCCCCAGCAACCGCCCGAGGATGTGGCGCGATGCCGGCGTATCGGCAGCCGCTGGCACGCCCTCGAGGAAGCGTTGGCACGTCCACGCTCCGCCCTCGAAGGTGACCACCGGTGAGCCATCAGTGGCCGGGCGGGCCAGCGGGACCGGCCACCCCTTGCCGGCCGCCAACGTCATCAGGCTCTGCTCCCAGCGGATCGCATCGCCTCCGCGCGTGACGCCGTACCGGCGGACCACAACAACCTCATCGCGAGTGGCGATGCGCCAATGACGGTTCACGCCCCCTCCCTCGATGAGCTCCTGGCGTGCCCCCGCCAGGCCGAATGCGGCGAGCACATCCTCCGGTACCGCGCTGGTGATTTCATCGGGCACAGGTTCACCCTGGGCCCCCCGGCGCCAACGGGGAAGGGCAACTTCGCGGGAACGAAAAGCCCCCTTCCCGGAGAACCCGGGAGGGGGCCGCCTTACGCGCCCGGAAGCGCTACTTCTGGACGATGTTGATGGTGCAGGCCGAGCCCAGGCCGATGACGTGCGCCATGCCGATCTTCGAGCCCTCCACCTGGCGCCCGCCAGCCTGCCCGCGGAGGTGGAACACGATTTCCGCGATGTTCGCGACGCCGGTCGCGCCAAGCGGGTGGCCCTTCGAGAGAAGACCGCCGCTGGCGTTCACCACCGCCGTGGTCTTTGGCTTGTAGCTCTTGTCCTGGAGGGGGGCGACATCTTCCTGGTACTTGGTCGGGATCTTGTTCCCGATCCACGGCGCGCCGCTCGCCACATGGGCGGCACCCTCGCCGTCTCCGCACAGGCCAAGGTTCTCGTAATGCAGGATCTCGGCGGTCGCGAAGCAGTCGTGCAGTTCCACCTGGCTCAGGTCTTCCGGCCCGATGCCCGCCTGCTCGTAGGCGATTTTCGCTGCATTCCGCGTGAGGGTGTTGATGTCGGGCAGCGTGAGATCGCGGTCCGTGAACGGGTCGCTCGTCATGACGCTGGCCGCGATCTTGATCGGCTGCGTGGTGAACTGGCGCGCCTTCTCCATCGAACAGAGGATCGCCGCCGCGGCGCCGTCGCCGGTGGGGCAGCACATGAGCAGCGTGTTCGGGTAGGAGATCATGCGCGAGTTCATGACCTCGTCGAGCGGCGATTCCTTCTGGTACTGGGCCAGCGGGTTCTGGGTGCTGTGGAAGTGATTCTTCACGCTTGCAAGCGCGAAATGTTCCAGCTGCGTGCCGTACTTCTTGACGTGCTCCATGCCCGCCATGCCGAACACCGCCGGCATCATGTACGAACCAACGCGGCCTTCGAGGCTCGTCGCCGGGTCGCCGCGCGATCCCAGCAAGCCCTGCTTGCCCATCTGCTCCGAGCCGATGGCCATGGCGACGTCATAGGCGCCCGACGCGATCGCGAAATAGGCTTCGCGGAACGCCGTCGACCCCGTCGCGCACGCATTCGCGACGTTCACGACCGGGATGCCGGTCTGGCCAATTTGCTGCAGGATGCGTTGCCCCGAGCCCGACGTGGAGTAGAGGTTGCCGCTGTAGAGCGCCTCAACCTGCTTGATCTCCATGCCGGCGTCCTTCAGCGCTTCGAGGCCGGCCTGGGCCGCGAGCTGGGAGAAATCCCGGTCCGCGTACCGCCCGAACTTGATCATCGAAATGCCAACGATTGCTACTTCTCGCACTGGCTTCCTCCTTCGTGCGATGGCGTCAGGCCGGCGTGAACCGGTACGCAATGTACGAGTTGCCCTCTTTGTCCTCCGAGACTTTCTCGGTGAACATCTTTACCCGCATCCCGAAGTGAATGTTCTCGGGCTTTGGCTCGATCCCCACGATGTTTGTGTTGACGCTGCCCCCGCCATCGAGGTCAACCACCGCCGCGATGTAGGGGGCCTGCACGTAGGGCGTGGCCTGGTGGATGATGGTGAAGACGTAGACCTCGCCCGTCGAAGCCAGCTTCACGGTCTCGAATGGGCCCGAACTGCTGCACTTCGCGCAGAACAGCCGTGGCCCGACGTACTTGGTCCCGCAGTTCTTGCAGATGGACCCGTTCAGGTAATCCTCTTCCCGGGTGGCTCCAAGAGTCAGGTGCGGGACGAGTGGGCGCACTTCCGGCGCTACCGCGGTCGCTTCAGCCAAGCGAAAACCCCCTTTCGGTCTGGCAAATCCCTGGGCCCGGCGCATGGCAATTGGCCCCGGGCCGGGGCGATGCGGGAGTATTGTTCGCCCCCCGCGAAAGGCTGTCAACGACCGCCCGCTCCTCCCCGGTAACGCCGCATCTTCGCCTTAATCCCCGCGGATGAGCCCCGAGACGAGTTCCGCAGTGGCCTCCAGGGGTTCCAGCCCGCGGTAGGTGCCGGCCACCATGCCATCGGCGGTGATGACGGCCACCCCGAGCTCGGATCCCAGGTCCGCCAACCCCAGCTTGCCGGGCACTTCGCCATTCCAGTCCGGGCACATCACCACGTACTGCGCCGGGTCCTGCCCGGCCTCCAGCCCCGCGATGACTTCCTTATAGCGATTGGCCAGCGCGCTCTCGCCCATCTTCCGCATCAACCGCGGCACCTGGCGCAGGTCCAACACGCTTGCGATCACCACCTTCGCCGGGTCCGGGAACCGCTCGCGCAACGCGGCCCGCAAGGGGCTCACCGCCTCCGTTGTGGCCTGCGTGGGCATCACCAGCACCAGCACCGCGCCGGGCTTCCGCAGGTTCACCTGCCGGTTCGAGACCACGGCCTTGAGCGTGATATCGGGCGCCTGCTTGCCCTCACCCATGGAGTATCGCCTCGCGCTCGAAGCCGAACAGGCTTCGGAAAGTGCGGCAATCGTCGCCGCCAGCCGCCGTGCCGTCAATGGGGGCGGAGTGCTGGTATCACCTCCGCCAACGGCTAACGGCCAACGGCCGGCGATGGTTCTCCCACAAACCAGATCAGATCGCTCTCGCATTCCGGCGCCGGCGGCACCAACCACCGCGTCGAGACTGCGCTCTTCCTGACCGCCGAACCGCCGACCTGCACCACCTCTCCCACGCGCAACTCGCGTCCCGCGTAAGTCACCGTCTCGCTCTTCGCGTCCCAGCCAGCGCCGATTCCGAAGGCGAGCAGCAGAGGCTTGCCAGCTGGCGCCGGCGAATAGCCGACCGGGTCCACGATGTAGAGGCAGGGGCCCTGGCGTGCCAGGGTCCCCTCCAGGAGCGCATCGTCCCCGTTCCACTCACCGCCGTAGATGGCCAGTGGGCCAGTTGGGCCTCCGACAGTCTGCAGGCATGCCCCCGACTTCAGGAAGAGCTCATCGGGCGCGCGAAAACACAGGTCCACCAGGACGGAGAGGACAGACTGTGCCTCCTCTCCGGCGGGCAGCGCGGCCGGGTAACGGTTGGCCGCGCCCATCCACTCCCACATGGTGGCGCAGCTCGGCAGCGTCTGCTCGAGTGCCGCCTCACCACGCGCCACACGGATCATTTCGGCATCGCACTCCGGCGAGAACTCCGTGAGCCCGGCCGTGGTGTCCGGGACTGGCGGGGTCACCCAGGCGATTGGCGTCGGCGGGCGCTCGTCCTCTCCACCGCTGCCGCAGCCGGTTAGGACGGCGCACGCCAGGGCCGTCATGGTGATTACCATGGCGGCCGGCGTGAGCACCCGCGCGCTTGACTGCATTCCCATCAGGGTAAGCATATTCAGTGCCAACGAGTCCGGCGCTGCCCTATTTGGGCGCCGCGCCCTGATCGAGGATCACAATTCTGGCTTGTTGCCGGAGACCGGGCAGCACGTCCTCGCGCGACTTCCGCAACTCTTGAAGGTAGCGGCCGCGAATAACGAGACCGCGGTAAGCGGCCCGGATGCGATCGTCATCGAGCGCTGTGGCAGCCGATGCGCCACGCGCGTCAAGCACCGAATTCACCAGCTCCACGATATCCGGTGGAGTTTCCGGGCTATTGAGCGGGTCCAGAATGCCGCCGCGGATTGCCGCATCCACCTCCCAATCCTCCACTCGCACACCAGACTCGATCGCCGCCTGCGTCAGTAGCGCGTCGTCGATCAGGTCATTCAAGAGTTCTTCGCGCGACTTTCCGCCAAGACCCAGGAGGTCGGCCGTTGCGACGTGCACTTCAAGGGCGCCGCGGTTGATGGGCTCCCCGTTCACGGTCGCGACCACGGTGTCGTCCGTAAGGGTTCCGCCACTCCGGAGTGTCCGCAGCCGGTCGGCCGTCGCACTGGTCGAGGTCTCGGCGCCACCTTGCGAAGCAGCGACCAGCCAGGTGCCTCCGGCAGTCAACG
>DAOKYT010000056.1:0-17575 GCA_035326025.1 Tepidiformaceae bacterium | reverse complement strand
TCCCTCCGGTGGCTTGCCTTGTGCCCCTTGCGCGTCAGCTCCTCTGCCGGCCGGCGGCGTGCTGATCGAGTCTGGAGGTGTCGAGCCGCCTCGCGGACATTGGCGGCGATTGCATGCAAAACAACGGCGAAGGTGCGTTCACGCACACGTAATCGGACTGCAACAGCAGCGTAATGACCGGCCCATACAGTCCCGGTTGTATGCAATCGGTGCCCACACGGCAATACGAAGCCTCGACGCTGACCCAGCAGATCGTGGACCGCGTCCGGCTCGACATCGTCCGCAACGTCCTCGCCCCCGGTTCGCGCGTGACCGAGGAGGCGCTGGCGGAACGATATGGTGTCAGCCGCACGCCCGTTCGAGAAGCGCTCCGCGTGCTTTCGCGCGAAGAGCTCCTGCTCCACACCCCCCGCGCCGGTTACTCCGTGGCGTCGGTCAATCTCGACGAAATGGACGACCTCTACGCGATCCGCGTGTCCATCGAAGAGCGCGTGTCCGCCCGGCTCGCCACCGTAGGAGAGCTTGCACCCTTGCGTGACCTCCTGGAATTCTGGGGCAACCCGCCCGCGCAGTGGCAGGCGGATGTGAACCTCGTTTTCGCCGACGAGCAATTCCATGAAACGCTCGCCATCGCCAGTGGCTCGGCCGTGCTCGCCCCGATCCTGCGCAACATAAACTACCGCGTGCATGCCCTCCGCATCCGCGATTTCGCGGACGCCGAGCGCGTCCGCCTCACCTACGAACAGCATGCGATGATCCTCCGGGCGCTGCTCGACCGGGACTCGCGGCTGGGGGCGGCCCTCCTTCGCTCCCACATCTGGCAGAGCTACGCCTTCGTGCGCGCCAGCATCCGCGCGGAGGAAGGGCCATGACCGTTGTCGCCCCCGCCCGGCCACTCCAGTCCATCCATCCGGCAACGCCCGCGCTTTCGGCGCGCGGACTTCGCAAAGTCTTCGCCGACGTTGTGGCCGCGGACGGTCTCGACCTCGACGTCTATGCGGGCGAAGTCCACGCCGTGCTGGGCGAAAACGGCGCCGGCAAGAGCACGCTCATGAAGATGCTCTACGGCTACTACCGTCTCGACGGCGGCCACGTCGCGATGAATGGCAACCCGGTCCATTTCGGCTCGCCCTCCGAGGCCCGCCACCACGGCATCGGCATGGTGTTCCAGAACTTCGCGCTCGTGCCCGCCCTGACCGTGCTCGAAAACGTCGCCCTGGCCGACCCGCGGCGTGGACTGTTCCTCGATCGGGCGCCGCTCGAAGCGAAACTCCGCGACCTTTCCGCGCGCTACGGGCTCGCCATCGATCCTCGCGCACGCGTCGCCGATATCTCGGTTGGCGAACGGCAGCGCGTCGAGATCCTGAAGCTCCTGGCCGGCGACTCGAAAGTCCTGATCTTCGACGAGCCGACGAGCGTGCTTGCGCCGCAAGAAGTCGATGGGCTGCTGGCCGTTCTGGCGAAGCTGCGGGAGGACGGCTTCGCCGTCCTTCTCATCAGCCACAAGATGCGCGAAGTCTTCGCCGTGGCTGACCGTGTCACGGTCCTCCGGCGCGGCCGCGTCATCTCCAGCGGGCCGATCGCCGAATACGATGAGCCACGCCTGCTCGCCGAGATGCTCGGCGACCGCGTGCGGCAGGCCGACGCCTTCGTGGCCGAGCCCTCGGTCGCGCGGGGGCCCGGCATCGAGCTGCGCGATGTGAGCTACCAGGGCTCCGACGGCCGCACGTCGCTGCGCGGCGTCTCACTCGATGTCCCGTCGGCGCGGATTGTGGGCGTCGCCGCGATCGCGGGAAACGGGCAGGCCGCGCTGGCCGAGGTGCTCCTCGGCATCGGACGGCCGAGGGCTGGAGAGGTCCTCCTCGGCGGCACACACGTCACGAGACTCTCCACTTCGCGCCGCCTGGACCTCGGCCTCGGGATCATCGCGGAGGACCCGGTGGTCCAGGGCGGCGTCGGGCCCATGTCCGTGCGCGAGAATCTCATGCTCACCCGCGGACCCTTCCCCGGGAAGGGCTCGCTCCTGCTCGCGTTACGCTCGATTGCGCGGACCGCCGCGTCGATCGCGGAGCGCGCGCCATTCCCGTTGCCAGCGCTCTCGCGAAACCTGGAGACGCTCTCCGGCGGCAACGTGCAGCGCGTCGTGCTCGCCCGCGAGCTGCAACCGCACAACCACTACCTCGTCGCCTACTACCCGTCGCGCGGACTCGATGTGGCTTCGAGCCGGGCGGTGCAGCGTTCACTTGTCGCGCGGCGCGACGCGGGCTGTGCCGTTCTGCTCATTTCGGAGGACCTGGACGAGCTCTTCGCCCTCAGCGACAGCATCGTCGTGATGCACGAGGGCTACATAGCGGGCCAGTTCGAGCGACGCGACTTTGACGCGCGCCGCATCGGCGTGCTCATGACGGGAGGCACGGCATGACCAGCTTCGAACAGGCGTCGAGTTGGCTGCGCCCACCCTGGACACACCCCGCCTCCCGGCGCTGGGCTGCCCCGGGCGCCCGCTTCGGCCTCGCGACGCTGGTCGCGGCCTCGGCCTTCGCGTTGATCATCGTGATCGACGGGCAGAGCCCGTGGGAGACCTTCCGCCTGATGTGGGACTCGGCCGTCGGCAGCGAGTTCGGCCGCAACGAAACTCTCGTGAAGCTGATCCCGTTCGGGCTCTGCGCGCTCGCCGTGGCCATACCGGCCCGGGTCGGCCTTATCAACGTGGGCGGCGAAGGGCAGTTCTACATGGGAGCCTGGGCGGCCGCCGGCGTCATCCTCTACGGCAACGTGCCCGACCCACTCATGCTGCCGGCCGCGGCCCTGGCCGGGGCGGCCGGCGGCGGCGCCTGGGCCGGGCTGGTCGCCGTGATGCGGATCAAGGGCCGCGTCAACGAGGCGATCTCCTCGCTGCTCCTGAACTTCGTCGCGATCCAGATCGTGAACTACTTCGTCTATGGGCCGTGGAAGGACCCGGACGGCCCGAACTGGCCGTTCTCCGCTGCCTTCCCCGGCTCCGCCATGCTGGGCGTCGTCTGGGGCGACCGGGTCAACGCCGCCATCTTCTTCGTCCTCGCCGGGCTGGTGGCGATGTTCCTGGTCATGCGCTATACGCGTGCCGGTTACGAGATGCGCGTCGTGGGCGGCAACGCGGAGGCCGCGCGGCGCCAGGGCATCCCGGTCTCCCGCTACCTGTTCTGGGCGCTCGTCGTGGGTGGCGCGGTGGCCGGGCTCGCCGGCATGGCGGAAGTCTGCGGCATCCAGGGCCGGCTCCGCCCGGGGATCTCCGTGAACTACGGCTACATCGGCTTCCTGGCCGCCTGGCTCGGCGGCCACCGGCCGCTCGGCATCCTCCTCGCCTGCCTGCTCTTCGGCGCCATCTCCGTCGGGGGCGACAGCCTCCAGATCGGCGCCGGATTGCCGGGTTCGACCGTCAACATCCTGATGGCGCTCATCCTCTTCGCGGTCCTCGCCGGCCGCAAGAAGAACGCCGCGGTGGGAGCCTGAGATGACTTTCGCAACCTCTGTCGCCACTGGCGCCGTGCGCGCCGGCACCTCGGTCATGTACGCGACGCTCGGCGAAGTCATCACCCAGCGCGCCGGCATCATCAATCTCGGCGTGGAGGGCTGCATGCTCGCCGGCGCATGCGCCGGCTTCATCGCGACGGCCGAAAGCGGCAGTCCCTACGTCGGCATCCTCGCGGCGATCCTCGCCGGAGGGGCGCTCGCCGCGATCCATGCGTTCCTCGTCGTCACGCGCGGTGCGAACCAGCTCGCCAGCGGGCTCGCGCTCATGTTCCTCGGGCTGGGGCTCACGAGCTTCTTCGGCCGGCGCTATGTGGACGACCAGATCACGCCCCTGCGGGATTACGCCATACCGGTGCTCTCCGGCCTCCCGGGGGTCGGAGAGATCCTGTTTGACCACGACGTCCTGACCTATGCGGTAGCCCCGATCGGCGTGGCGCTCTGGTGGTTCCTGTTCCGGAGCCGCTGGGGCCTCTATCTCCGCGCCGTGGGCGAGAGCGCGGAGGCCGCCTATGCCGCGGGCCTCCACCCGTCGCGCATCCAGTATGCCGCCGTGATCGCCGGCGGAGCGCTGGCCGGGCTGGGCGGTGCCCAGATCTCGCTGGCCTACGCCCCGACCTGGGTGGAGGGCATGACGAACGGCCGGGGCTTCATCGCCGTGGCGCTCGTCATCTTTGCGATGTGGAACCCGCTGCGGGCGATCGCCGGCGCCTTGCTCTTCGGTGGCGCCGTCGCCCTGCAGCTGCAACTCCAGGCGCGAGGCGTCGACGTCTCGCCGTTCCTGCTGGACATGACGCCCTACCTGCTCACGCTGGCAGTCCTGCTCATCTGGGCACAGCGCGGGCGGGATGCGTTCCCGGCGGGCCTGAACAGGGTGTTCCGAGGAACGGGATAGGCCTGCCCATCCTCGACATCGATCTCTTTGTGCAACTGGACTTACGTAGAGGGAAGGAGCAGACCTATGTCCCGGATCTTAGCATCGCCTGCCCGGTGGCTGGTGATGGCGCTCGCGCTACTGGCGCTGGGCGTAGGGGCCGCTTGTGGCGGCGACGATGACGACGACGACGACGCCTCCACTGGGGGCAGCAACGAGGCGAAGGAGGTGACCGTCGGTTTCCTCTATGTCGGCTCGGTGGACGACGGCGGCTATAACCAGGCCGCCTACCAGGGCCAGCTCGCGGTCGAGAAGCTGCCGAACGTCAAGGTGCTGAAGGCCGAGAACGTGCCCGAAAGCGCCGAGGCCGAGCGCGTCATGGAACAGATGATCCAGCAGGGCGCGACGATCATCTTCCCCACGAGCTTCGGGCACCTCGACCCGGCTCTCAATGTCAGCGCCAGGCACGACGACGTGACGTTCCTCCACCAGGGTGGCCTCAAGACCGGCGAGCACGTCGGCACCTACTTCGGCACGACCTGGGAAGTGAACTACCTGGCCGGCATCGCCGCTGGCCGCATGAGCGAGACCGGCAAGCTCGGCTACGTCGTCGCGTTCCCCATCTCCCAGACGTTGCTCAACATCAACGCTTTCCAGCTCGGCGCGCAGTCCGTCAGGCCGAATGCGACCACGACCGTTGTGTTCACCGCCTCGTGGTGCGACCCCGCGAAAATCTCCGAAGCGGTGAAGAGCCTCAAGTCCCAGGGCGTTGACGTGCTGAACCAGCACCAGGACTGCCCCGTCGCCGGCATCCAGGCCGCCGAGAAGGAAGGCATGTTCTCCGTCGGCTACCACGTCGACGACAGCCGGTACGCCCCCAACGGCTGGATCACAGCCGCTGTCTGGGATTGGACGAAGCTCTTCACGGACCTGGTCGAGCAGGTGCGCGCCGGTACGTATGAGGTCGGGCAGATCCGCCTCTCGATGAAGGACGGCGTTGTCTCGCTCGCCCCGTTCGGCGCGAATGTGCCGAAAGAGGTCCAGGACGAGGTCACCGCTGCCCGGGAAAAGATCCTGGCCGGCGAGCTCACTATCTTCGAAGGCCCCATCAAGGACCAGGACGGCAACGTAAGGATCGCGGCTGGCGAGAAGCCCGACCCGATTGCGCTCGAATCGACGGACTACCTCGTCGCTGGCGTCGTCGGGAAGATCCCGAACTAAGCCCAACTCCGGGGGGCCGGCGCCGCCGCCCCCCCTCCACCCGCCGAGGGAGGCCAGCATGGCAGCGCTCGCAACTTCGTCACCGTACCGATGGCCATGGCATGGGCGGTTCCAGGCGTCGCGGACCGCGGTCGTCGTCGCGCACGACGGGTCCGGGCCCATGCCGCCGGGTGCCCCCTGGGACAGGCTGGAGGCCCTGATGGCGCGCGCCAGGTCAGCCGCGCTGGCGCTGGTCGGGCTCCCACACGTGAACTGCCCGCCAGCCGGGGTCCTCGACCCGCGGAACCTCACCTTCGTCGTTGCGCGGCCTCACGTCGGCGGCTTTAGCGGGACCGACCTCGACTTCCAGCTGCGTTGCCGGGGCATTGATTGCCTCGTCTTCGCGGGCTTCCCGTTCGAAATCGGCGCCGACACAACCATGCGGCAGGCGAACGACCTCGGCTACGAGTGCCTCGCACTCACCGATTGCTGCACCGGCGTCACCGCCGAGACGCTCGCGGGCGCGTTCCACTCCATCGAAATGTCCGGGGGCATCTTCGGCGCGATCGCGACGAGCGAAGCGTTTCTCGCGCTCATCGATGCCCCCGCCACGAGTCCCACCAAGGACGAGGAGACCGAATGAACCTCCGGATCGCTGCCGACCCCTACGATTGGCCTTACGACGGCCAGTTCGACCCCGCGAGCACCGCGCTCGTCCTGGTCGACTGGCAAACCGATTTCTGCGGGCCCGGCGGATACGTCGACGCCATGGGCTACGACCTGCGCCTGACGCGCGCCGGCGTGGAGCCCACGCGGCGCGTGCTCGAACTCTGCCGCGCCGTCCCCGGAATGACTGTCCTCCACACGCGCGAAGGCCATAAGGCGGATCTCTCGGACTGCCCACCGAACAAGCTCTGGCGTTCGAAGCAGATGGGCGCGGGCATCGGCGATCAGGGCCCCTGCGGACGCATCCTGGTGCGCGGCGAGCCCGGTTGGGACATCATCCCGGAGCTCTATCCGCGCCCCGGCGAGCCCATTATCGACAAGCCGAGCAAGGGTGCCTTCGGCCTGACCGACATCGACCTCGTGCTCCGGAACCGGGGCGTCTCCCGGCTCATCTTCACGGGCATCACGACCGACGTCTGCGTCCATACGATCATGCGCGAGGCGAACGACCGCGGGTACGAGTGCCTCCTGCTCAGCGACTGCACCGGCGCCACCGACTTCGGCAACTATCTCGCCGCGTTGAAGATGGTGACGATGCAGGGCGGGGTGTTCGGTGCCGTCTCCGATTCCGCGAAGCTCATCGCCGCGCTCCAGCCGCTCGCCACCGTGGTCCACGGCGCATGACCGCAGCCCGCGAACGAACCCGGGAACTCTTCCGGCAGGCCGTCGCGACCGTCCGCGCCGCGCCCATCCCCGAGCCCACGCTCGCGCCGGCGTTTGCGCTGCCCGAAGCCGCTGGCCGCGCACCGCGGATCGGCCGGGGCGATGTCGATGGCCTCCCCGGCGACATCTGGTCGACCGCGCGGGCAATCGAGGAGGGGTCGGTAGCGCCCGCCGACGTGCTCGCCGCCGCCGCCGCCGCAACCGACCGGTTCGACGACCTCTTCCATGTTTTCGAGGCGCGCGCGGAGGCGGCGCCGCCCGGTACGGCCGGCCCGCTCGCGGGCATCCCCATCACCGTCAAGGATGTCATCGACGCGGCCGGCCTACCCACGCGCGGCAGCTCTGAGGCGGTTGCCCCTCGCCTCGCCACGCAGGAAGCGGCCGCCGTGTCGCGCCTGCGGGCCGCGGGAGCCGTCATCACCGGGAAGGTCAGCACGCACGAGTTCGCGCTCGGCGTCACCACGCCCCAATCACGCAACCCCTGGGCGCCGGACCGCATCCCCGGCGGATCGAGCGGGGGCTCCGCGATCTCGATCGTCACGGGCATGGCGCTCGGTTCACTCGGCACCGATACCCGCGCGTCCATCCGCGTCCCCGCCGCCCTTTGCGGGCTTGTCGGGTTCAAGGCGTCGTTCGGAGTCGTCCCCGTCGACCACTGGCTCACTCTCAGCTGGACGATGGACCACCTGGCCCCGATGGCACGCAGCGTCCGTGACGTTGCCCTCCTGATGGACGTCCTCGCCGCCAGCGGCAACCGCTTCCGCAACTGCCTGCCCGGCGATCTCGCGGGGGCACGTTTCGGCTGGTCTCCGGCGCTGGTTGCGGGTTCATCGCCCGGGGTGGCCGCGGTGTTCCGCGGCGCCGTTTCCCTGCTCGAGGCCGCGGGTGGCCGCATCGTGGAGCTCGCCGAACCCTCCGACGAGGACATCGATATCGCCAACGGCGCGGGCATGGTCGTCAGCCGGGCGGAAGCGGCCCGCTTCCACGCCGAATATGGCACCCGTGTCGAGGCCGGCACCGACGAAGTCCGTGCGCAGCTCGAGGAAGCCGCGGAGCTGCTCGCCACCGACTACCTCCGGGCTTTCCAGCTCCGCGGGCTTCTCCGTGCCCGGCTGGAAGCGCTGTTCGCCGAGGTGGACTGCCTCGTTATGCCGACCGCGAAGGTCGTGGCGCCACCGCGGGAGTCGGCGGGCGAGTACCTTCTCGTGCTTTCGCAGAACTGCATCCCCTGGAGCTTCGTCGATTTCCCGGCGATCACGCTCTTCGCCGGGCTCGATGGCGGTCTGCCCGTTGGGCTCCAGCTCGTCGGCCCGCCCGCGGGCGACGAGCTGCTGCTTTCGCTCGCCCACGCCGCGGAGCGCGTGCTCCCCCGGCCCCCGCGCTGGAGCATGCCGTGAGCAGCGACCTGCCCGAGGGGGCCGACGCGATCGGCCGCATCATGGGCCTTCCCCCGCAGGAAGCCGCCGACCGTCTTCGCGGCATGTATGGCAGGCCGATCGCGGATGAAGTGCTCGGCATCGGCCGTATCTGGGAACGCGAGGTGCTCAGCCGGCGCGAACGCAGCTTTGTCGCCATAGCGGCGCTCGCCACGGTCGGTGCCCTGGAACGGCTCAGGATCCATGTTCGCGGCGCCCTCAACCACGGCGCCACACCCGAGGAGATCGAGGAGGTCATCCTCACCCTCATGATCTACGCGGGGCACGGCCGGGCGACCGAAGCGATCGAGGTTGTTCGCCAGGTGCTACGCGGAGAGGGATAGCGCCTGGCCCGGGCCAACCGGCGATCGCAGCGAGCCGGCGCCTGTGACGCCATCGGCCTGGTGAACCTCCCCTCGTGACGCGAGAGCTTCGGGCCGAGCCGATCGCCTGCGTGCTCTTCCGGCGGAACGCAACGAATCGCCGCCCTCACTGGCGTCTGCGGGTCAGATCGCCAGCCGGCTTCCTCAGCCCGGGCGGGCGACCGCTTGCACCCTCGCCGCCGCATTCTCAGCCGTGGTGGCGGACGCCGCCGTCAGAGATCGCTAGATCACGGTTGGCGCCTGGTATTCCCCGAACACCTCACGCAGTGCGCCGCAGATCTCGCCGAGCGTCGCGTAGGCACGAACGCACTCGGTGATCGGCGGCATGAGGTTGCCGGTGCCGCGCGCCGCCTCCTTGAGGGCGGCCAGCGTCGCCTGCACCCGCGCCGCATCGCGCTCGCGCCGGTGGTGTTCCAGGCGCTTGAGCTGGTGTTCCACAAGCCGCTTGTCGACTGAGAAGATCGACGGCCGTTGCTCTCCGCCGTCCTGGTATTCGTTCACGCCAACAATCACTTCGCGCCGTTCGTCGACATCGCGCTGGTACTTCCAGCTGGCCTCCGCAATCTGGTTTTGCATCCAGCCCGATTCGATGGCGACCACCGATCCACCCATGTTCGCGATCTGGTCCATGTAGGCCCGCGCCTGCCGCTCAAGCTCATTCGTCAGGTGTTCGACGAAGTAGCTCCCGGCCATCGGGTCGACCGTGTCGGCAACTCCTGTCTCGTGCGCGATGATCTGCTGGGTTCGCAGGGCGATGCGCTGCGCTTCGTCAGTCGGCAGGGCGAGAGCTTCGTCAAAGCAGCTCAGGGCGATGCTCTGGACTCCGCCGATTACGGCTGCCAGGGACTGGATGGCGGCCCGGACGATGTTGTTTTCGGGCTGTTGCGCCACCAGCGTGCTGCCGCCCGTCTGAGTGTGTGTCCGGAGCATCATGGAGCGCGGATCCCTGGCGCCATAGTGCTCCTTGAGCAGCCGTGCCCAGAGCCGGCGCAGTGCCCGGTACTTGGCAATCTCCTCGAAGAAGTTGTTGTGTGTGTTGAAGATCCAGCTGATCCGCGGCGCGAACTCATCGACGGCGAGGCCGCGTTCCAGTGCCGCATCCATGTAGGCGCGGGCATTGGCGAACGAGAAGCCGATCTCCTGCGCCGCCGTCGCCCCGGCATCGCGGATGTGATAGCCACTCACGCTGATCGTGTTCCACTGCGGCACATTCCGGGCGCAATACGCCATGATGTCCGCCGCCAGCCGCACGCTTGGTCCGGGCGGGAAGATGTAGGTTCCGCGCGCGACGTACTCTTTCAGCACGTCGTTTTGCACCGTCCCGTTCAGCTTGTCCGGGCTGACGCCCTGTTTTTCGGCAGCGACCACGTACATCGCGAGCATGACCGCCGCGGGTGCGTTGATCGTCATGCTCGTGGAGACCTGGTCCAGCGGAATGCCTTCGAACAGGGTCTCCATGTCGTAGAGCGAGTCAATGGCGACGCCAACCTGGCCAACTTCGGCGATGGCCATCGGGTCGTCCGAGTCATAGCCGAGCTGGCTCGGGAGGTCGAACGCCACCGAGAGCCCTGTCTGCCCCTGGCTGAGCAGGTAGCGGAACTTCTGGTTCGATTCCTCGGCGGTGCCGAACCCCGCATACTGCCGCATCGTCCAGTAGCGGCCCCGGTACATGGTCGGCTGCACGCCTCGCGTGAACGGGTATTCGCCCGGAAAGCCGAGGTCGCGCAGGTAATCCAGGCCGGCGATGTCGAGTGGTGTGTACAGGCGCTGCACCGGCTGGGAGCTTGTCGCGAAGTTCTCGTCCCGCTCTGGCTGCCGCTGCAGGGTCTTCGCCAGGGGACCTTCTTCCCACGCATGGACGGCACGCGAGAGCGCCGCGAGCGCTTCGGGTGAGAAGAGGCTCGGCTGGGTAGCGTTCCCGTCAGACATCAATAACCTCCGGAGCGGGCTTGACGCGCCGGGCGGCGCGCGAGGGTGCTATCCAGTATACGGTCCGCGGACATCCCGGCTCAGTGGCCGGCGAGGATGGCACGCACCGCGCTGGCGGCCTCGCCGGCCGCCACCACCCGCGTCTCCCCCGTCCGGCGGTTGCGGATCTCCACCCCGCCCTTTTCGAGTGCCCGCGGGCTGACCGTGATGCGCGCCGGCATGCCAAGCAGGTCGGCGTCCTTGAACTTGATCCCCGCGGAATCCTCGCGGTCGTCGACCAGCACGGAAAGCCGTTCCGCCGCGAGTAACTGTTCCAGTTCGGAAAGCGCGGTGGCCACCGCTGGCTGGTCCAGGTTCAACGCCACGATGTGGACATCGTACGGGGCGACCTCCGGGGGCCAGATGATCCCGTTGTCGTCGTGGTTAGCTTCGATGACAGCGGCCAGCATGCGTTCAACGCCAATGCCGTAGCAGCCCATCACGCACGGTTTTCGCTCGCCCGCTTCGTCCAGGTAGTGCACGCCGATGGCCTCGGAATAGATGGTCCCGAGCTTGAAGACGTGCCCCATCTCCATGCCATGCCGCACTTCGAGCGCCCTGCCGCAGCTCGCGCACGCATCGCCACCCCTGGCCAGCGCGATCTCCGCGACGATATCGGCGGACCAATCTCGACCGTGGTTCGTGTTCAGCAGGTGGTAGTCGGGTTCATTCGCGCCGGCCACGAGGTTCGTTGCCTCAACCGCGCTCTGGTCGGCCACGATCGGTATACCCTTGAGACCGACGGCCGAAGCCGACCCGGCGATGAGGCCGAGCTCACGCACCATCGCCTCCTCCATCGGTTCGACTTCGCGCGCCTTCAGCGCGTTCTTGAGCTTGACTTCATTGACCTCGAGGTCGCCCCGGATCGCCACGAAGAGCGGCTTTCCATCGGCCTTGTAGAACACGGCTTTCACGGTCTGGCGTTCCTCGATGCCAAGGAACCTGGCCAGGTCGGCAATCGTGCGCTGGCCCGGCGTGTGCACGCGCTCCATCGGCAGCGGTTCCCCGGGGATTGCGGGTGGTGGCCTGAACTCCGCCTTCTCGGCGTTCGCCGCGTACCCGCAGCCGGGGCACAGCAACACCTCATCTTCTCCGTCTTCGGTCAGGAATACGAATTCCTGGCTATCTTTGCCGCCGATCGCGCCGGAGTCCGCCGCCACGGGGATGACCGGGACCCCGGCCCGCTCGAAAATGCGTACGTAGGCCTCGAACGCGGCGTCGTAACTGGCGTCGAGCGTATCCCAGCCGGTATCGAAGCTGTAGGCATCCTTCATGGTGAACTCGCGCAACCGCACCAGCCCTCCCCGGGGGCGCGGTTCGTCGCGAAACTTCGTCTGTATTTGGTAGAGGGTGACCGGCAGGTCCCGGTAGCTCTGGATGTGCCGCGAGGCCAGGAGGCTCATGCCCTCCTCGTGGGTTGGGCCGAGGACGAACCCGCGCTCCTTGCGGTCGGCGAGGCGGAACAGGGTCTGCCCCATGGCCTCGGCACGGCCGGTCTGCTCCCACATCTCGATGGGGTTCAGCGCGGGGAGGTGAACCTCCTGGGCACCGCTCCCATCCATCTCCTCGCGAATGATGGCCTCGATGCGGCGGAGGACACGCCAGCCAACGGGCGTGAACGAGTACAGCCCCGCGGCGAATGGCGTGACGAGCCCGGCCCTGAGCAAGAGTTTGTGGCTCGCGAGCTCCGCCTCCGACGGTGGCTCGCGCAGCGTTTTCAGCATCAGCCTGCTCATGCGCATGTTGGGGGCTCCAGGTTCGGGGTGTGCGTGAACGTTGCGGCCCGCCCGGCGTTGCGGTCAAGCGCGGCGCGGGCGCTCCAGTTCCTCCGAGTCCAAGACCAGGGTGACGGGCCCGTCGTTCACCAGGCCCACTTCCATTTCCGCGCCAAACACTCCGCGCGCGCAACGGAGGCCCGTGTGCTCGATCGATTCGCAGAAACGGTCGAAGAGCGGCTGGGCCACCGGGCCTGGCGCGGCGCGATCGAACGAGGGACGCCTGCCGCGCCGCATATCGCCATACAGGGTGAACTGGCTGACGCACAGTACCTCGGCGCCGGTATCCACGGCCGAAAGGTTCATCTTCCCGGCGCCGTCCTCGAAGATTCGGACTTCCGCCACGCGCCTGGCGAGCCGTTCCACGATGGCCGGGCTGTCACCGGTGGCGATTCCCGCGAGCACGAGGAGACCCGGGCCAATCCCGGCAACACGCCGGCCCTGGACCGCCACCCACGCGGAGGAGACGCGCTGGACGACGAGTCGCACCTACCTCGCCGGCTCCATCCCGGAAAGCGGCACCACCAGGGCGGCCCGCTGCCAGAGCTGCTCACGGAACGCGCGTTCCCGGAAGATCTCCGCCGCTCGATCGCCGTGATCCATGATGGCCCGCATGGTCACTCCATGGATGAGCGCATGAAGGATGTCTGTCGCGCGGTCGGCCGTATCCGCGTCGAATGCGGCGGCGAAGTGCGCATGGATGGCCCGTCGCCAGAGTGCGCGCGACTCCTGCCGCAATGCGCTGGCGGTCTTGTCGCCACTGAGCGCCTCGTAGCTCATCAGGCGCAGCACGTCGTGATTATCCGCCACGAAGTCGAGCGTCTCATCGATGATCTCCCGGAGCCGCGCCGGGGTCATTGCCGGCCCTGGCTCCAGCGTGCGGAGGTTCCGCTCCGGCCGGATAGTCCAGAGCGCATCGAGCAAGCTGCGCTTGCTGGGGAAGTAGTAGAACACGGCGGCATCGGTCACGCCGGAGCGGGCCGCCACCGCCCGCACGGTGGTGTCGTCGAAGCCATCGCGTGCGAACAGCTCGAGCGCGGCTTCGAGAATACGGCGCCGCGTTTCGTCGCGACCCCGTTGAGCAGGCGCGGCCGGGTCGTCGGGCGGTTGGATTTCGCGGCTCATGCCCTGCATCGCTCGCCGGCATCGAGGGCCGCGTCGATGAGCGTTCTGATGCGGTTCCGAAAGTATTCCTGTTCGACAACGCCCGGGGCATCGGAACCGTAGGTCATCACCACATCCCAGAGCGCACCCGCGAGCAGGTGCCACGCAAGATCGCTGACGATCCGGGCCGCGTCACCATACAGACCGGCGGCCGCGGCGGAGAGCTCGGCGCGGAGGCGCCGCTCTGAATCTGCCAGGTAGTCCAGCGGTCCGGGGCGGCCACGGAGCTGCTCGCGGAGCAAGAGCCTCGCGAACCCGGTGTTGCCTGCCCACCAGGAGAAGCGCCGCTCCATGAACGCCGCAAGGGCTTCCCGGCTGACTATCGATGCTGGTGGGGGCTCCTCGGTGTACGGCGGCGGCACCAGCAGGGCTTCGTAGATGTCTGCTTTGTCGCGGAAGTGGTAGTGGATCGTGGGATCGCTGATGCCGCAATGCCTGGCGATCATGCGGATGGACGTCCCCGCATATCCATGCTGGGCGAACAACTCCCGGGCGGCGTCCAGGATCCGCTGCCGCGTCCCGTTCGCGTGATCCGCCCGGCCGGCTTCGCGGTTGTGCTGAGCGGATCCCACCATGCTGCGGAGTATATCCGCGGGTTGCAAATCCGAACAGACTTCGGAATGCCGCCTCTGCCCGCCCCTGTGTGAGCTACATCACGGAGCCGCCGGCGCCTCGGTCGAGGTCGCTGGTGCGGGTGCCGCTGCCGGCTCCGCCGGAGGGCCGGAGTCCGTGCTATCGGCAGCCGAATCCGTCACGGCGGAGCTCTTGCTGCGGCTGTCGGTCACGTACCAGCCGCTTCCCTTGAATACGACTGGGGGGGCGTGGAGGACACGCTTGGCTGTGCCATTGCCGCACTCTTCGCAGGTGTGGGTGGTTTCGGCGTCAAAGCCCTGCCGAAGCTCATAGGTGGCCTTGCAGCTGGGGCAGTGGTACTCGTACGTGGGCAAGGAGGTCACCTCGAACACTCGCCGCGGGCCGGCGGGACTGCCCTTCATCGTGACGGCCTTAGCACTCTGCTGTCAAGAGTGCTAAGGCCCACGAACCGACCGCGCCAGACACCGGCGCGCCTTGCCGTGTGCGGCGCGGCATCTCAGAATCGACGATGGAGAGGTGGCAGAGTGGTTTAATGCAGCCGTCTTGAAAACGGCCGTGGCGAAAGTCACCGGGAGTTCGAATCTCCCCCTCTCCGCCAGCTCCGCTATCGGCTAGCCGCCCTTCACGGTACGATCCGCGCCGCACTCTCTTCCGGAGCTCTCCATGAAACTGCACGAATACCAGGCGCGTGACCTCCTGGCCCAGAATGGCGTGGCCGTCACCCGCGGTCGCGTCGCCTCGACCCCCGCGGAGGCGAAGGCCATCGCCCAGGAACTCGGCGGCAAGGTGGTTGTCAAAGCCCAGATCCACGCCGGTGGACGCGGGAAGGGCCGCCTCGTCGACCAATCGCAGACCGCCGGCATGTACCACAAGCTCACCACCGACCCGGCCAATCATTCTGGCCAGGTGAAGGGCGAACGTGTGGGCGGTGTGCGCCTGGCAGATACTCCGGAAGAGGCCGAGCAGGCGGCCGCGGCCATCCTCGGCAAACACCTCGTCTCGATCCAGACTGGCCCCGAAGGCAAGCTCGTGAAGCACGTGCTGGTCGCCGAGCAGACCGATATTGCCAGGGAGTACTACCTCGCCGCGATCATCGACGGCATGCAGGGCTCGCCGCTGCTCATGGCCTCGGCCGAAGGCGGCCAGGAGATCGAAGTCGTCGCTCACACCAACCCCGATGCGATCGTCCGCGTCCCGGTCAATCCCGCCGCTGGCTGGGAGCCGTACATCGGCCGGTTGCTTTCCGCCCGGTTGGGCTTCACCGGCGGCCAGGCCGACCAGTTCGCACGGATCGCGGAAGGTCTCTACAAGACGATGATGGCGACCGATGCGAGCCTGGTCGAAATCAACCCGCTTGCGTTGACCACCGACGGCCGCGTGGTGGCGGTCGATGCCAAGCTGAACATCGACGACAACGCGCTCTTCCGGCACAAAGACCTGGAAGCGATGCGCGACAAGGACGAAGAGGACCCACTTGAGATCAAGGCACAGGAGCTCGGCGTCGCCAACTTCATCAAGCTCGATGGGAATATTGGCTGCGTGGTTAACGGCGCCGGCCTGGCCATGGCGACCATGGACACCATCAAGCTGGCCGGGGGCGAACCCGCCAACTTCCTCGACATCGGAACCGTGAACGACCCGCAGCGCGTGGTCAACGCCCTGAAGGTGATCCTCGAAGACCCTTCGGTGAAGGCTATCCTCGTGAACATCTTTGGTGGCATGGCCCGGGTCGACATCATTGCCCAGGGCGTGATCGACGCCCACCGCCAGATGAAAATCGACGTGCCGGTCGTCATGCGGCTCGTCGGCACCAACCTCGCCGAGGGCGAGCAGCTGGTCGAGGAGTCGGGCCTGCCGCTCATCCGCGCAAACGGCCTTTCCGAAGCCGCGAAGAAAGCCGTGGAGGCAGCCGCAACGGCTGCCTGAAGGCACGGCGCGCCCGACCTGAAACGCGCTTCGCGGCCGGCCACGAGGTCCCCGAACCCACTGGGCGGGTCACTGCTCCGATAAACGCGACCCGCCGCTTGCCCAGGACGCACGGGCGGAGGGCGAAATGCAAGCACCGGCCGTTGCAGGCTTCGGCCGGCCCGGCCATGCTGGCGGCGAACTCCTCCGGGGAATGCATCATGGCCGGGCGCAACAGCACCGCGCGCTTTGTCTGGCGATTCAGCCGGACCGGGCAGGATATCGACCACGAACGCGAGATCCTGGTCGAGACAGGTGCCGGGCCGCGTAGCGCCACTGTGTTCGCACCGGATGGGTGGCCCACTGGCCGGCCCGGTTGGGTATTGCTCCATGGCATCACGGTGCCGGGCCGCCACCACGATGCCCTCCGCCGGATGGCACGCGCGCTCGCCGCCGCCGGGCACTATGCCATCGCGCCCGAGGTTGATGCGTGGCGGCACCTTCGCGTCGATCCAGGGGAGGCTGGTCCGGCGGTCGAAGCTGGCATCGCCGGGCTCGCGGCGTCGACTCCAGCATGCCCCGAGAAGGTCGGCGTCATTGGGTTCAGCGTCGCCGGGCGGTGGGCCGTGAGCATCGCGGCGGCCGAACAGGAGCGAATCAGGGCCGTCGCGGCCATGGGCGGGTACTGGGACATCGAGCGAACGCTCGCGGCCATGATCTCGGGTGAGCACGACTGGAGCGGGGAACGGTATCTCTACGACCCGGATCCCTACGGCCGCTGGATCATGGGCGCGAACCTCTTGCCGCTTGTGGCTGGTGATGGGTTTGGTTCCGGGTCCGAACGCGGGGCGGCCGCCGCGGCTCTCCGCCAGCTTGCGTGGACAGCCGGCCAGAATGGAGCGATGGCGCGAAGCCTCGTCTATGACCCGCTGAACATCGCGCTCAGGGAGTCCATCCCAGCGGCGTGCCACCGCGCATGGGATCTGCTGGCTCCGCTTTCGTTCCAGCCCGCTCGAACCGGAGATGACGCTCGCGAACTCGCGGCCGCCATGGCGGCCGCCGCGGTGCGGCGGTACCCGCTGCTGGCAAGCACCGCTGGCCTGGGGGCGCTGTCACTGCCGGTCGTGCTCTTGCATGGCCGCGCCGACCGGCTCATCCCGTTCACCGAGACCCTGCGCCTTGCCGCCAACCTGCCCCCCGCCTCGCTCCGGCGAGTGACGATTACGCGGCTCTTCGGTCACACCCGCTCGCGCGAGGCGCGGCCACCGCGCGCCCCCATTGGCCGCGCACGCGAGACCCGGAATTTCGTGGCGACCATCAATGCGCTGCTCCAGTCGCTCGATGGCCAGGAATGATCAGTCCTTCGCGCGCGGCGGCGGGGCATCCGGCGCGAGCGAG
>DAOKYT010000055.1:2924-17822 GCA_035326025.1 Tepidiformaceae bacterium | reverse complement strand
CGGCGATCGAGCGGGCCGAAAAGGTGGACGGGATTATCCCCCGAACCAGCACCGCCGGTTAGCCGCGGCTATTCGCCAGGGATGAAGAGCCCATCCCGGGGATCGACCCACGGGCGGACATCTTCCAGGTTCTCACGGAAGAACGGCTGGACTTTCCGTTCCTCTCCCGGGTAGAGGTACTGGATGGTGGGTTGGACCACGTACCCGAAGAACATCGCCATGGGGAAGGGCAGGTTGGTCACGTAGAGCGTGCCGCCTTCCGGGAACTCGGGGTACTCGCGGAGGAGCTCATCGATCCAGCGCTGCTGGGATTCGGGGTTGGCCTCGACCCAGCGATCGACTCGGCGCGCGCCAACGACGGTCAGCGCGAGCGCCCCCGCGACCAACCCGGAGGTGGCAACCATTTGAAGGCGGCCGGGGCCGGCCAGCCGCGAGGCCATGGGCCAGAGTTCGACGGTGGCCGCCCCCAGGGCAAGCGCGAGGAAAGCACCGGGGAAGTAAAAGTAGCGCGGGCCATATCCGACGCTGAAGAGCGCGTAGGGGATAAGTGAGCCAAGAAACCCCAGCCACAGGGCGAGCAGGGACCAGCGGCGGGCAGAGAGGGCCGCGAATGGCACGGCCAGCACCACGAGCCCGAGGACCTGCTGGGCCCGGATGACCGGCTCAGCGGCATTCGATGTTGGCATGAGAGCATGCTGGACATAGAACCAGGCGCGATCCAGGGCGGCGCGATCGAAGCTGAGTTGCTCATCGCTGCGGACGGTGAAGAACCAGGTGGAGACCAGCGTGTAGACCAGGAAGAGGCCGGCGTAGGGAACGAGCGGCAGGCAGGCGCGAGGATCGCGCAGGCGGTCGCGGCGCTGGACCAGGAGGAACCAGAATCCCATGGCCGGGAAGACGGCGGCGGCGGTCTCGCGGTTGAGCAGCCCAATCGCGATGAGTGCCAGGGCCAGCGCATGGAGGCGCACCCGCCGCGCGCGGCTGCTGGCTTCGAGAGCGGCAAGAAAGGCGAGCCAGCCCGCGAGCGCCAGCGGGAAGCCAACCAGGCTGAGGGCAGCGATCCAGGTGACCGACTCGAACCCGGCCGGGTGCACCGCGAAGATGACCGTGGCCGCGACGGCGCCGGGGGTAGCGATGCGGAGGCGGCGGGCCAGGAACCACACGACAACGATCCCGGCGAAGTGGGCGGCCAGGCTGGTCAGGTGGTAGCCAACCGGCTCATCGCCGAAGACCTGGTACTGGAGGCGGAAGTACGTCCACGAGAGCGGCCGCCAGTGATCGCTGGCGACTTCGGACGCTTCAGGTTCGACCCAGGGGAGGAAAGCATCGTGGAGGAAGTCGCCCCACGGCATGTCGCGGGAGACCAGCAGGTAGCGGTAGTCGTCGCCCATAAAGGGGGAGTCCAGCCCCGGCCAGTAGATGACCAGCGCAAGGATGCTGGCGGCCGCCACCGTGATGAAGGCCACCGGGTTGCTCGCGCGCCGACCGGCCAATTTCCCTCCAACCCACCACCGGGACAGCCGGGGTCGGCAGCAGTATACCGGCCTGCCCCGGGAGCGGCGGGCGGCGTGGCGATGCTGACCCGCTTCCCGCTGTTCCCGGCCCGGGTGCCCCGTCCGCTGCCCGCGGGCGAGACGAACCGCGCGAGGCTGATGGGGCAACGCGATCCTTGCGGCCGGGGACAGGTTTCAGCGAGCGCCGGGGCGCTCCCGGGGCGTAGGATTTACTCCATGGAGTACGACTTCGATCGCGTCTACGACCGGCGCGGTAGCGGCAGCGCGAAGTGGGATCGCTTCGATCCGGACGTGCTGCCGATGCCGGTGGCCGATATGGACTTTCCCTCGCCCGAGCCGGTGCGGCGAGCTCTCCGCGAGCGGGTCGAGCACGGGTTCTACGGCTATGGCCTGGCCACGGAGGACTTCCACCGCGCGTTCACGGCCCGGCTCGAACGCCGCTACGGCTGGAAGGCCGAACCCGAGGCCCTGGTGCCGCTCCCGGGAGTCATCCCGGGGTTCAATCTCGGACTGCGGGCCCTCACCCGGCCGGGCGATGGGGTGGTTATCCAGCACCCCGCCTACCCGCCGATCCTGGACGCCCACAGCCATCACGGCCTCGTCCGCCAGGATGCCTACCTCGTCCGCGGCGATTCGGGGCGGTACGAGGTCGACTGGGCCAGCCTCGAAGCAGCCATCGACGAGACGACCCGGGTGTTCCTCCTGTGCAACCCGCACAACCCGGTGGGGCGAGTGTTCACACGCGAGGAGCTGGGCCGGATGGCCGGCATCTGCCTGGAACGCGGGCTGTGGATCATCTCCGATGAGGTGCATTGCGACCTGGTGCTCGATGGCCACGTGCACACGCCGATAGCCAGCCTGGGGCCCGAGGTGGCGGAGCGCACGATCACGTTGATGGCCCCGAGCAAGACGTTCAACCTCGCCGGGCTGAAGGCCGCGGTGGCCATCATCCCGAACGAGGAATTGCGCGCGAAGTACGAGGCGGCCAGGGGCGGGTTGGTGAGCGCGGTCAACATCCTGGGCTATGTGGCGATGACCGCCGCATACCGCGACTGCGATGACTGGCTCGAGGCGCTCACCCGGTACCTCACGGCCAACCGCGACTACCTGGCCGCGTTCGCGCGGGAGCGGCTGCCGGGCGTCTCACTCTATCCGCCGGAAGGCACGTACCTGGCCTGGCTCGACTGCAACGCGCTCGCATTGCCCGGCAACGACGCGTACGGCTGGTTCCTGGCGAATGCGCGCGTGGCCTTTGGCGATGGGAAGACGTTCGGGCCGGCGGGCGAGGGCTTTGTGCGGATGAACTTCGGCTGCCCCCGGCCCTTGCTGGAGGAAGGCCTGGAGCGGGTGGCGCGGGCGCTGGCCGGGCGGTGAAGCTGGCACCTGAGCGGTCCGGTTGGTCCGTGAGACGGGGGCCAGAAAACGGCGCGATCGGTGGTTCAACCGGGCAACCTGTGGTCAGCCGAAGCGGAGGCTGGCTATGGAGATCATCACGCTCGAGCAGGCGCTGGAGCGCGAGCTCAGGAGGAGCCGGCGGCGGCGTTCATCGTCGAGCCTATCCAGGGGGAAGGCGGCATCGTCGTCCCGCAGGCCGGGTATCTCAAGAGCGCGTGGGAGCTCTGCCACCGCCATGGGGCGCTGTTCGTGGCCGGCGAAGTGCAGACCGGGTTCGGCAGGACGGGCAGGATGTTCGGGGTGGACCACGAGGGCGTGGAGCCGGACATCATGGCCCTGGCCAGGGCACTCGGCGGCGGCGTGGCGCCGATCGGCACGTGCATCGCGACCGGCCGGGTCTGGCAGCGGGCCTATTGCAGCCGTGACACCTGCATGCTCCACGACTCGACGTTCGGTGGGAACGCGCTCGCCTTCACCGGTGCATCGGCCGATCCATCGGGTTTCCGGGGGTGTGCCCGGCGTCGAACTTGCGGAACTCCCGGCCATGTCGCCCGTCAGCAGCCCGGCGAGGTGCCAGAGCGAACACTCGCTGTTACCCTCGCCGGTACATGGGCACGGGGTGGCATTCATCGACCTGGACCGGGAGCGGCCCGCACGCGTGGACGTAGCGGTCGCATTGCGGGCCATTGCTGTCGTGGCGGGGAGTTCTGTCGCCGCGCAGATCATCGCGCGGCGGTTGCCAATACCCGTCCCGGTTCTGCTGTTGCTGGCGGGCGTGGTGTTTGGGAGCGACGGTCTCGGGGCGGTGGACACCGAAGAGCTGCACGACCTGACCCGGGTGGTGGTGGTGCTTGCCGTGGCACTCATCGTCTTCGAAGGCGGAACCGTGCTGAACTGGCGGCTCCTGCGGGTGGTGGGCCCAGTGGTGCGGAACCTGGTGGTGTTGGGGCTCATCATCACGCCGGTCGTCGGGGCGCTCGCGGCGCATGCCTTCCTTGGTTTTGGCTGGCGGCTTTCGGCGCTATTCGGCGCCCTCGTGTGCGTGACGGGCCCGAGCGTCATCACGCCGCTGCTCAAGGCGGTCCGTGTGAACGACCGGTTGCGCACCACCCTGATGGGCGAAGGCATCATCATCGACCCGCTTGGTGCGCTGCTGACGTTGTTCCTCCTGCAGGTGGCGGTCGCCGAGTCGTTCGATGCCGCGGGTCCGACGCGGTGGGTAGTCGAGCGGGTGACCATCGGCGTGTTGGCCGGCGCGGCGGGCGCCCTGGGCATCCTGGGCGTCACCCGTGTGGTGAAGCGGCTCTCCTCGCGCGAGCTGTCGCTCCTGGTGGTGGCCGGGGCGGTGATCGCGTTCGCAACCGCGGAGTCGTTGGCTCACGAAGCGGGGCTGACAGCCATGGTGGTGATGGGCATCGCCGCCGGGAACCTGAACTTGCCGCACCGGGAGTCGCTCAACGAATTCCAGGAGTCGATCGTCGTGTTCCTGGTCGGGAGCGTGTATGTGCTGCTCGCGGCCGGGATAGACCTCGATGAGCTTCGAAGGATCTTCCCCGAGGCCCTGTTTGTCGTCGCGGCGCTGGTGCTGGTGGGGCGGCCGCTACTCGTGGTGTTGAGTAGCCGGGGTTCGAACCTGAGCTGGCGGGAGCGGCTGTTTCTTTCGGCGGTGGCGCCCCGGGGTGTCGTCGCGGCCTCGCTCGCCGGGGTGGTAGCGGTGGAGGCCACGCCCCGGCTCGCCAGCGACGGCGGGCCACTGGTGGCCCTGGTGTTCGTGGTTATCGCGATGACGATCGCGGTCCAATCCGCTTACGCGGGGATCCTCTCGCGCTGGCTTAAGGTGTATCCCATGACAACGGTTATCGCGGGGGCCGGTGCAATCGGCCGTCACCTGGCATCGAAACTGGCTTCGATGGGACGCGACGTCGTGCTCATCGATGCGGACGAGGAATCGGTCACACGAGCGCGTGAAGACGGCTTTGATGTGGTGTTGGGGGATGTCGCAAACATCGAGACGCTCGCGAAGGCGCGGCTTGGCGAAGCCACCGCCTTCGTCATCACGACGCCCGACGCCGACCGGGCACTCCTGGCGGCACGCATCGCCACCACGGAGTTCGGCTGCACCAACGTGGTGGCACGGGTGGATGAACCCCGGAACATCCCGGTGTTTCGTGACCTCGGCGTGACGGTGGTGAGCCCAAGCGAGGCGACGGCGGCTGAAATCGCAACGGCACTCGGCGAGCCTCAGATTGCGGGACTTCTGGCCGCCATCGAGGAGGAATTCGAGGCTATCCAGGTGGTGGTGACCAACCCGGCGGCGGCGGTGCCGATCGAGGCCATCCCGGCGCTGAAGGGAACGCTGGCGGTGCTGTTGAGGCGCGGTGCGGTCTCGATCATGCCTGACGGCAAGACGCGGCTGCAGATCGGTGATTCGGTCACGCTGTTCGGCAGATCCGCGGACCTGCAGCGCGCGCGAAGCGCGCTCAGCCTGGAGGGATGAGCGACAGACAGCCGCGACGGCGAGTGCGCCCCCTCCACCAGGCGCCGCCACCGGAGGGAGCGAGGGTAGACGGCGCGTTGGTGGGCGAGGGGCTCGGGCCAAAGCGGGTGGCGGGACCCGCGATGCCTTCAACGGGGTGGGCTCGAAGGCCGCTCCGCACGATCCACGGAAGACGGGCGCCGGCACGCAGCGGTGCAGGACAGGCGCCGCGGGTAGCCCGTTCCCGCGATAGTGCGTCACCCACGTGCCCCATGGTGCCCTTCGGGCCGGGTGAGCCGCCACGGTCACAAGTCCCCGATGCCCGCGGCCAGTGGTCCGCGGAATCCCCGGGGTTGCGGTGCGCGGCACGGGGAGGAAAGCGCCCGGCCGGGTTGACGAGCGCACTACACTTGGGCCCATGCGGTATGCGGCATTCCTCCGGGCGATAAATGTCGGACGCAACAATCGCGTGCAGATGGCAGACCTGCGGGAGCTGTGCCAGGGCCTCGGCTTCGAGCATGTGATGACCTACCTGCAATCGGGCAACCTCGTGTTCGATGCCGGCGACGAAGAGGAGGCCGTGGCGGCGAGGCTCGAAGCGGGGCTGACGCGGGCCGGGCTGAACCGGACGCACCCCGTGGTGCGCGCCGGGGAAGAGCTCCGGGCGCTTTCGCGGGTGCGCCCCTTCAACGGGTACGACGGCGAGGAACTGCGGCACTTCGTCACGCTCTTCCGCGAGCGCCTGCCCGATGGAGCGGCGGCGTTCGTCTCGGGCCACGGGTTCGAAATCGCCGGCGTACGCGAGCGGGAGGTGTTCTGGGTGGTGGAAGCCGGCCTCGACCGGGGGATCGACGCCGGCGGAATGCTGGAGAAGAAGCTCCACCTCCGCGGCACCACCCGGTACTGGCACGTGGTGGAGGCGGTTGCGGCACTCTAACGCCGGAGGCGCGGCCAGGGGATGACGGGCTAGACCGGGCCGAGGGGCCGGTGGGGTGGGGGTGGCAGCTCCACGCCGATCCTGTCGCCCGGGCGGACTTCGCCGCCGCGGATGACCACCGCCATGATCCCTGCCTTGCGGACCAGGTTGCCCTCCGCATCGCGGCCGAGCACAGCGGCCATCAGCCCTTCGTGGAAGCCGTCGAGCTGGGCGCACGGGTTGCGGAGCCCGGTCACCTCGATGACCGCTTCCGCACCCAGCCGCAGGCGGGCGCCCGTGGGCAGACCGAGGAGATCGACACCGGAGGTGGTCACGTTCTCGCCCATGGCACCGGGGGCGACGCTGAACCCGGATGCGCGCAGTTCCGCAAGCAGCTCGGCGTGAACCAGGTGGACCTGGCGCAGGTTGGGCTGGCCCGGGTCGCGGGCCACGCGGGAGCGGTGTTTCACCGTCCCGCCGGCGTGGGCATCGCCCGCGACGCCGAGGCCGGCCAGCAGGCGGATGCTTTCAGCGTTCGGCTTGCTGAAGGTGTGGCTATCGCTCCGGCTTACGGCGACAACGGCTGGCTGTCCGGTCACGGGCCGATTGTACCCGCCAGGTCAGCCGGAGCGGGCGCAGAGCTGGCAGCGGGGGCCGGCGGCGGTGGGGACTTCGCGGGAATCGATAACCTCCTCGCCGCACGAGACGCACTCGACCCGGCGCCGGGGCGGGCCCGGCTCGGCGAATTCCCCGGGCTCCCACGAAGCTGGCGCGACGGTGAACAACGCATCGAGGGGGAGTTCGATGTAGGCACGGAGCTGGGCCTCATGCCGTTCGAGGCCGGGGTAGCGTTCCGTCGCGAGGGTTCGCGTACCGCTCCTGGCCGCCACGCGGATCGCACGGCCAGCCGCTGTGTCGAGGAAGCGGGCGGCGAGCTTGCCGTGATCGGCCACGTGGAAGGTGTGGCGGCCGAGCCGGCAGCCGGTGACCGCCTGGAGCGCGTCAGCGGCACAGCGGGAGGTTTCGGCCGCGACAACCAGGCGCTTCTCGCGATCCGGGAGCGTGATGCCGAGCTCGTGGCCGGCGAGGAGCGCGAGGCGCGTCCCCAGCACAACGCCGGGGCAGCCATGGCCGCCGTGGAAGTCGAGCGCCGCGCGCAGGTGGCGGTCGAGCTCGCGGTCCGGGGGGATGAGCGCCAGGAGCGCGGGGACGAAGGATGCGGCGTCGGACGCGATGGTCTCCAGGTCCCACGTGCCGATCAGCGGGGCGATGGGCGATGGTTCGAGCAGCCGGGAGAGGATGGTGGGGTAAGGCTCGGGTTCGTGCGTTTCGAGGAGGACCAGGCTGGCCGCCGCCGGGACATGCGCGAGGAGGTCGGCCGCCAGGCTTCCTCCCGGGGGGAGCGTGACCTGCAGGCGGTCAGTCGCCCGCAGGACCATGGCAGCGGGCTCCTGTGCCCAGATGCGGCCCGAGCTTTTTTCGGGGAGGTCGAGGAGGTGGTGGGTGCGCTTGAGGTAGGCCACGTTCACGCCCTGTTCCTGGAGCGCGCCGATGAGGAGCTGGCACATGGTGGTCTTGCCAGAGCGCGAGGGACCGCGAACACAGACCACCTGCGGCCCGATGGGCCGGCGGAGCACGGCGAGATCGCTCCCGGGGCCTGCTGATTCGTGGGGCACCGTTCCGGTCATGGCCCTGCGAATGGTAGCGGAGCGCGCGCGGGCGCGATACCTGCGAAGCCAGGGTGAGTAGCCTTGCCACCCTGTCCGCATTCGCGCGGGTGCCACGGGAGTGGCACGATACGGCGGCTGATGAGCAGGGCGTCCACATCGCGCGTGACCCGGGTGGGTGAGATCACGGTGGTGGCGTTGCCCGATGGCGCGGCCAACCTCCCGGGCTGGCCCATGGCGCCCGAACTGGCGCCAAACGACCCGGTCGACTGGGCGGCCTACGCGGCCCGTAACCCGGAGGGCTTCCACGGCCCAGCGCACCAGTGGCGCATCCACAACACCTGCTTCGCCATCATCGCTGGCGGGCAGACGACGCTCGTGGACTGCGGTGTTGGCGCCGGGCCCTACCCGTGGTATGCGGGGCTGCGCGGGCAGTTGCTCCACTCACTGGAGGCGGCGGAACTCGCGCCGGGCGACTTCGGCCTCGTCTTCCTCACCCACGCGCACCCGGACCACGTGGGCTGGACGTTCGATGAGGCGCGGGGAGAGCCCCGCTTCCCGAACGCGCGATACCTGCTCCACCGGCGGGACCGCGACGAGTTCGCCGGCCGGTCGCCCGTGCCGAGGCACTACTCGCGGTTTGTGGAGCCGCTCGAGCGGGCGGGAGTGCTGGAACTCATCGACGGCGAAGGAGACATCGCACCGGGCGTGACCGCCATCGAGACGCCGGGCCACACGCCGGGCCACATGAGCCTGGTATTGCGGTCCCGGGGGGAAGGGCTGGTCATCCCGGGGGACGTGCTCACCAGCCCGATGTACGTGAGCGAGCCGGAACGGCCGTTCGGGCCCGACCTGGACCAGGAGGCCGCCATCCGCACCCGCGTGGCGCTGGTGGAGCGGATCGAGGTGGAAGGCTGGCGGGTGGCGGCGGCGCACTTCCCGGAGCCGGGGTTCGGGTCGGTGGTGCGCATCGAGGGGAGACGGTGGTTCGCGGCGCTGTGAATGGGAACTCCCCGGAGGGCGGCCGGGGTTCCGAGCCAGGCTGGCCCCGGGCAGGGAGCCGGAACACTCGATCCCCGGGTTGAGAGTCTTCCCCCGGGCTGACAGGTGCCCGGAGGCCTGGACAGGCTGAAGGGGCCTCCCGGAATATCAACGAGTTCTTGACGGCTCCCGCGAAAACCCCGACAGTGCATTTCGACAATCGAAGAGAGAAGTGGGCCTTCCGCCGTCCCGGCGGTGAGGACACGGGGCAAGTCCGGTGTGAGACCGGCGCTGTGCCGCAACTGTAACGCCCACGTGGGCGAAGCCAGAAAACCCGCCCGCTTCCCATCCGAAAGACCTTCGCGCGAAAGGGGTCGGACATGGTAACCATCACCTAACCCGCCGCACGCAAGGCGGGTTTTCTGTTTCCCGCCCTCGTACCGAGCCAGACCTTGCCCGCGGTGGCGCGGGCCCACTCCTCGAGGGTTCCATGCGACGTTTGCTCATCCCCATGGCGGCGGCCCTGCTCGCCCTGCCGATCCTGAATACCGGCGCGCTCCCGGCCGATGACGCGGTCATCAAGGGCGCCGCCTACATCAAGACCACCCAGGGGGCCGACGGTGGGTACGCCGCCTCCTTCGGCCAGTCGATGGACGCCATCTTCGCCGTCCGCGCCGCCGGCTACGACCCGGCGAAAGACATCCAGGGCGGCAAGTCGCCGGCCGACTACCTGGCGGCAAATGCCCCGGCGCTCGATTCACCGGCCGCCGCGGCGAAGGGTGCGCTGGCCGCGAAGGCCATGGGCCTCGACCCGGCATCGGCCGGCGGCACCGACCTGGTGGCCATGATCGAAGGCGGCTATGACGCCACGACCGGCGCCTACGCGGGCGGCGACACTTTCACCCAGGCGATCTCCATGCTGGGGCTCGCCTGCACCGGGAACACGGTTGGCGCGAAAGCGGCGGACGCGCTTCGCCTGAACCAGGTGGAGGAGAGCGGCGGCTGGAGCTTCGCCGCGGGCGCCGGCCCGGCCGATGCCGACTCGACCGCCATCGCGATCCAGGCCCTGCTCGCCGCCGGCGTGCCGAAGACCGACCCGGCGATCGCCGCGGGCCTCGCGTTCCTCAGGGCCACGCAGCTGGAGGATGGCGGCTGGGGCTTTGACATGACTGCCTCGAACACCTCCTCGACGGCCTACGCCGTGCAGGCCCTGCTCGCCCTGGGCGAGGACCCGGAGTCAGCCGCATGGACGAAGGCCGGGGGCGCGACACCGATCAGCTACCTGCTGGGCCAGCAGAACGCGGACGGGTCGTTCACCGGGTTCGACCCGGGTTTCGCGACCAACCAGGTGGTGCCCGCGCTGGCGGGGCGGACGTTCTGCAACGCGGTGGAGACGCCGATCACGCGGACCCGGCCGGTGGCCACGCCAACGCCGGCCATCACGCCCGAGGCGACAGCCACGGCCGCGCCCCGTCCGCCCGCGACCGGGAACGCGCCGGCCAGCCGGGATGCCGGATTTGGGCCCGGGATGGTCGCCGTTGCCCTGGCGCTCCTGGCCAGCGGGGCAATCGCCGCCGCGCGCGGGCACCGGTAGGGGCCGGGAATGCACGCCGCCGCCTGGGGCGCGTGGGTTGGGATGGTGATGGTGCTCGCGCTCGTCACCACCAACCCCCTGTACCTCGCGATCATCCTCCTCGGGGTGGTCCTGGTGGCGGTGCTGGCCCCCCGCACGGGAACAGGCATCACGAGCTTCCGCGCCCTGGCGCTGTTCGGGGTATCGATGTTCGCGATCTCGCTGGTGATCGCGACGATCAACGGCAACTACGGCGACCACATCCTCTTCACGGTGCCGGGGCCCGAGGTGCCGTCGTGGCTTGGAGGGCTGCGGCTGGGCGGGCCGGTCTCGGCCGAAGGGCTGGCCGCCGCCGCCATCCGCGGCATGGCCATCCTGGCGATCCTGCTCGCCTTTGGCGTGTTCAATGGGGCGGTCAGCCCCCAGCGCGTGTTGCGTTCGACGCCGGCCGCGCTCTTCCAGGCCAGCCTGGTCGTCACGGTTGGGCTCACGCTGCTGCCGGCGAGCATCGAGGACCTGCGCCGCGTGCGCGAAATGCGCGCCCTCCGCGGAGCGAGCGGCGGCCTCCGCGACCTGCCTTCGCTCGTCGTGCCGGCAGTCATCGGCGGGCTCGAACGCTCGATGCGGCTGGCGGAAGCGATGGAGGCACGCGGTTACGGCGCGGCGCCTCCCCTGCCGGCGAGGGCGCGGCTGGCCGCGGCGGCATCGGCGCCACTCTTCATCGCCGCCGCCTGGGGCTGGTTCTACGAACCGGCATGGCGGCCATTCGCGGCCGCCGCCGTCATCGCCGCCGCGGGTTGCCTGGCCAGCTGGTGGCGAATTGCCGCCCGGCTCCATCACACCACCCGGTTGAGCACCGACCCGCTCCCGGCCGGCGACCGGCTGGCGGCGGCGTTCGCGGCCGTTGCCGCCGTGGTCGCCCTGGCCGCGCGGCTGACCGGGCTGGGCGGGCTCACGTACAACCCGTTCGCGGGGCTGCCCGTGCCAGCCTTTTCCCCATTGGGCGCGCTCCTGGCGCTGGCCGCCGCATGGCCCGCGGTCCGGCTGGTCTTCGCGCCCGGCCGGCCCGAAACCGCGGGCCGCGAACGGGTCCTGGCATCGGAGGCCGGGCGATGACCGCGCTCGCGACGCTCGCGGGCGTGTCCTACTGGTACCCCGCGGGCGATGGACCGGCGCTCGCCGGCGTAACGCTCGAGATCGGCGCGGGGAGCAGCACGCTCCTCGCCGGGCCATCGGCCGGTGGCAAATCGACGCTCCTGCGGGTGTTCAACGGCCTCGTCCCCCAGTTCCATGGCGGCCGGATGAGCGGGCACGCGCTGGTGGCGGGGCTCGACCCGGCCCGCACGCCCTCGCGACGCATGGCCTCCGTGGCCGGCATGGTGTTCCAGGAGCCCGAATCCCAGGCCGTGACCGAGACAGTCGAGGAGGAGATCGCCTTCGGGATGGAGCAGCAGGGGATCGCGCCGGGCGAGATGCGGCGGCGCATCGAGCGGCTGCTCGCCGCGCTCGGCATCGAGCACCTGCGCTACCGCCGGCTCCTCACGCTCTCGGGCGGTGAACGCCAGCGGGTGGCCATCGCCTCCGTGCTGGCGCTCGAACCGCGGCTCCTCCTGCTGGACGAACCAACATCGCAGCTCGACCCGGCCGGCGCGGACGCCGTACTGGCGGCCATCGAGTCGTTGCGGGCGGCCGGCGACCTCACGATAGTCATCGCCGAGCACCGGCTCGAACGGCTGCTCCACCGCGCCGACCGGGTGGTCGCGGTTGAAGGGGGCCGCGCGGAGGTGCTGACCCCACGCGCGGCCGCGGGGCGACTGGCGGCGGTACCGCCGGTGTGCGCGCTGGGCCGCAGATTCGGGCTGGAACCGCTGCCCCTCACCGTCGAAGAGGCGAAGGCCATGCTCGCGGCCCTGCCCCTGCGAGCAGCTCCGGCTGAACGCGCCACTCCCGGCGGCGAGATCATCCGGGTGGACCGGCTCACCGTGGCCTATGGCGAGCAGGTCGCCCTGCGCGAGGTGTCGCTCTCGCTGCGCGAGGGCGAGGTGGTCGCGCTGATCGGGCCGAATGGGAGCGGCAAGACGACGCTGTTTCGCGCGCTCGCGGGGCTGACACGCCCGGCCAGCGGGACGGTGCTGTTCGAGGGACGGCCGGCGCCGGGGCCCGTGCGCGAGCGCACCGCCTTCGCGGGGATGGTCCCCCAGGACCCGGCGCTGGCGCTCTACCAGGAATCGGTGCGCGACGAGCTGCGCGAGACCCTTCGCCACCGGCGCGGGCATGGCGCCACGCCAGGCGCGGCCATGGAGCGCTGGAACATCGCGCACCTGGCCGGGCGAAACCCCCGCGACATCTCGGCCGGGCAGCAGCAGCGGGTGGCGATCGCGGCGATGCTTGCGCACGAACCGCGTGCCTGGCTGCTCGACGAACCGACCCGGGGCGCCGATGGCGCGGCGAAAGCCTGGCTGGCCCGGCGCCTGCGCGAGCACGCCGCTGCTGGCGGCGCGGCAATCGTGGCGACACACGACCTGGAATCGGCCGCCCACTACGCGACCCGGGTGGTGGCACTCGAACGGGGGGCGGTTCGGTTCGACCTGCCGGTCGGGGCCGCGCTCGGGCATGGGGGCCCTTACCCCACGCAGGTGGCGCAACTCGTGCCCGGCGCCCTCACAGTCGACGAGGTGGTTGGATGAAGACGCAAGCAGGCCGGTGGTGCACCGTGATCGCGGCGGGAATCGTCGCGGCGCTCGCCGGAACGGCGGTAGCCTCGGCCGATGGCGAGGTCGGGCTGGTTATCCAGGAGGGCGGCGAAGCCACGACATACTGCATCGCCTACACGGGCGACGGCATCACCGGCGAAGAGCTGCTCGAGCGCGCGGGCCTCCCCGTCGAACAGTTCGGCGGGGGCGGCGGCCGGACCGTGTGCGCCATTGGCGGGACGGGCTGCTCCGACGCGAACTCGTTCAGCTCGTGCTTCTGCGAGTGCACGGGCGGCGGCAGCTGCGTGTACTGGGCCTTCTTCACTCGCGAATACGGCAAGGCATGGGTGTACTCCTCGCTGGCGTTCAACCTGCTGAAAGCGGAGGACGGCGATCTCCACGGGTGGAAGTGGGGCGCGGGCGGCCCCAGCAGCGCCCCCGCTCCGGTCGATGTCACCTTCGAGCAGGTGTGCGGGCATGCTCCGCGGGGCGGCCTGCAGCCGGCGCAGGCTGCATCGCCGACGCAGGTGGCTGTCCAGCAGGCATCCCCGGCGGCGACCCCATCGCCCGCTCCCGCTACCGCCGTGAAGCCGGCTGAATCCGCCTCCACCACGCCGCCCGTGGGCACATCCTCCGCCGTCCCCCCGGATGCGACCGTCACCGTGGTGGTGACCGTCGGCCAAACGCCCACCCCCGCGACGGCGGCTGACACGGAGGAGGAGGAGGAGGAGGGAGTCTGGAGCCGCGAAACCGTCATCGCGGTCGCCGGGTTCGCGATCATTGCCGTGTTGATGCTCGGCGCGATCCTGGGCGCGGCTATCCGCGGGAGGCGCGATCGGGATGACGACTAGCGCGCTGCCGCTGGGCAGGCGGGGGGGCCTGGCGGGCTGGATCGAACCGGGCCCGCTCGTGTTCGTGGCGCTGAATGCGCTGGGGCTGTTCGCCTACCTCAGCCCCTTCTTCGCGCCCGGGGCGACCCATGCCGATTCGGGCTGGTTCGCGCACAACACCGATGCGCCGGTGGTTTTCGCCGGGGTTGCGGCGCTCTGCCTCGTACTGGTGGTCGCCGACCTGACCGGCGGGAGCCTGAACAGCAAATCGCTGGCGGCGCTCGGCGTTTTGGCCGCGCTCGCCGCGGTGCTGCGGACGATCACGTTGCCGGCAGGCGCGAACCTGTATTTCTTCCTGGTCATCCTCGGGGGATATGCCTTCGGCTACCGGATGGGGTTCCTGCTGGGCGCGCTCTCGTTCTTCCTGAGCGCGGTGATCACGGGCGGGATTGGGCCGTGGTTGCCGTTCCAGATGTTCGCCTCGGCCTGGATGGGCGCGAGCGCCGGGTTGATGCGGCCGCTGGCGCGTGGCGCCGGCCTCGGCGGCCGCGGCGAACTCGCGGCCGTGGCGGCGTTCGGCGTGGCCTGGGGCCTGCTCTTCGGGGCGATCACGAACCTCTGGGCATGGCCCTTCCTGGCGGCCGGGCCCGATATCGCCTACGAGCCAGGGGCGGGGCCGGCCGAGACGCTCCGCCGCTACTGGAACTACTACCTGCTGACCAGCCTCGGGTGGGACCTGTTGCGGAGCGTCTGCAACCTGGTGGTCCTGGCCTTCCTGGGCGGCCCGCTGCTGCGGGCATTGCTCCGCTTCCGCGAGCGCTTCACCTTCGAGCTCGGGTGACCCCGGCCCAGG
>DAOKYT010000055.1:1450-2824 GCA_035326025.1 Tepidiformaceae bacterium | reverse complement strand
CGTGCGCTACATCTGCGGAGGCGGGGCCTTCGTTGGGGTGCGGATTTCGACCCAGAGGACAGCGAACAGGGCGCAGGCGATCGAGATGGCGAGCAGGATGCCGCCCACGATCGAGAGGACGTCGCGAAGCACCAGATCGGCGTCATCGGCATCGGCGGCGATGTCGATACCGGCGCAGGTGGCGGCGAGCGCAAGGAAGATGAGCGCCGGGGCGACGGGTTCCCACTTCTGGCGGGCCAGCAGGTGGCCGATGGCGATGCCGCCCATGGCGTAGAACGGGCCAGTCATGGCGACCACCCACTCGCGGTGGTTGTCCCAGCCAGCGCGCACCTGGAAGGCGATGGCCAGCATGATGCCCGCAATCACCAGGCCCATGCCGAGGCCGGCGAAGCGGCGGACCAGCTCACCCCGGGCAACGGCCGGGCGCGCCGGGCGGGTGGTGCGGTCGTGGATGAACGCGGACTTTTCCGGCTCGAAGGGCGCCGGGATCGAGAAATTCGCCATAACGCCCGGATTGTGCCCCGCCGGCGGGCAACAGGCCAGCCCGGCGGGGGCGTTCGATTGCCGGTTTCGGGCGTGCGGGAAGGCTGCCGCGGCGCCCGCGGGCCGTTTCAGGCTGGCGCGCGCGAGCGGCGGGCGGCAACGCTGGCCGCGTTGCGGTGGGCGGCCTGCTCGGGCGTGTCGTCGAGCGGGGTGAGCTCCACCCCGGGGCCGTAGCGGCGCCGGAGCGCGGCGAGGATCAGCTCGTCGGCGAGGCGGGGGTTCTTGGGCAGGAGGCTGCCGTGGAGGTAGGTGCCGATCGCATTGTTGCGGCGCGCGCCTTCGAACCCATCTTCGGCATTGTTGCCGAACCCGCGGGTGACCCGGCCGAACGGCGCCTGGTCGAGCGCGAGGAACGTGCGGCCGCCGTGGTTTTCGAATCCCACGATCTCGCCGAGCTCGGTCTCGAGGACCACATCGCCAATGCAGCGGTCGGCAACCGGGCCCGGGTGGCGTGTCTCCAGGTCGAACACACCGATGCCGGGGATGACGCTGCCATCGTGGTCGATGTAGCGGTGGCCGAAGAGCTGGAACCCACCGCAGACGGCCAGCGCCGGCAAGCCGTGGTCGATGGCATGGCGAAGGGCCGGGCCACGGGCGGCCAGGTCATCGGCGATGCGGCGCTGTTCGCGATCCTGGCCGCCGCCGATCAGCACAAGGTCGGCCTCCGCGGGGTCGAAGGGGTCGCCGATGTTGACCTCGGCCAGGCGGAAGGCGATGCCGCGTGCCTCGCAGCGGTAGCGCAGGGCGATGACGTTGCCACGGTCGCCGTAGATATTCATGACGTCGGGGTAGAGGTGGGCGACGCGCAGTTCCATGGGTAGAGGATAGAGG
>DAOKYT010000055.1:0-1350 GCA_035326025.1 Tepidiformaceae bacterium | reverse complement strand
GCCTCCCTCCTCGTGCCTTCCCGCGTTCCCGCCTCGGGCCTGGGGCCGGCCGCCCGTGGAGAGCTCGCGGCAGGGGGCTGTTGGGGCTGCCAGCGAACTGCACGATGGAGGCCCGGGGTGCGCTCCTTCGCGGAACCGGGGAGCGAACGCCTCTCGATCACGTGTTTCCGGTTCCGCCGCGGCACTGCCGGCCCGCACCAATCCCGCCGCGCCAGTGACCCGGGGCGGGGCTACTCGAACAGGAACCGGCGGCGGCGTGGCCGGGGACGATACCGCAACCCGAACTTCCGGATACCCGCCTCCCGGATGTGGGCAGCGGCCTCATCCGGCGAATCGGTCAAGAGGAAGCGGGAGTAATCCTCGAAGTCGATCGTGCCGGCGGCAACAAGCCGCTGTTGCATGAACTCCATCAACGGGCGCCAGTATTCCATGCCCATGAGGATGATCGGGTAGTCGCGGATCTTCCCGGTCTGGACGAGGGTGGCGATCTCGAACATCTCGTCCATCGTGCCGAAACCGCCAGGGAGCGCCACGAAGGCGTAGGAGTACTTCGCCAGCATCACCTTGCGCACGAAGAAGTAGCGGAACTCGACGAACGTATCGAGGTACGGGTTGGGATGTTGTTCCGTCGGCAGCTCGATGTTGCAGCCGACGGAGAGGCCGCCGGCTTCCTTCGCGCCCCGGTTTGCCGCCTCCATGAGGCCGGGCCCTCCGCCAGTCATGACAGCGAACCCCTCGCGCGCGATGGCCGAGCCGATCTGCCGGCCGAGGCGGTAGTAGGGGTGCTGTTCGCTGAAGCGCGCCGACCCGAAGACGGTGACCGCCGGCCCGATGAAATGGAGCTTCCGGAATCCGCGGATGAACTCCATGGAGATCCGCATCGTGCGCAGGAACTCCGAGCCTCGCGTCGCCGGGCCCTGCAGGAACTGGCGCTCATCGGCCGGCGGGGGCGACTTCCCCCATTCGCCCGTGCCCTCATAGTCGGCCGGGATGACGGGCAGGCGCGGGTAGGTGTCGAACTCGTCGATGCTGGACATCGCAGGGAATCCAGTCTACGCCCGGCTCATGCTCTGGTCGCGTCGCGCGGCTACCGCCAGCAATGGGGAGAATCCCTGACTGGCGGCGGGGGTGGGCGAAGCCGATCTTCGGATCAGGATGCACGCCAATACGCCGCCGGTATCCGCGCCTCGCACGCTCCACCTTGTGCCGCGTGGGGGCGAATGGCGGCTCCTCCGCGATGGCGATGAGCAGCCGCTGGGCGTGTATGGCGACCTCGGCCGGGCGCTCGACGCCGCCACGCGCGGTCCCGAGCTGGTGCGGGTGGTGGTGCACTCCGAAGGCGGCGCCTAG
>DAOKYT010000054.1:0-18372 GCA_035326025.1 Tepidiformaceae bacterium | reverse complement strand
AGGATCTTTTCGCGCTCGCGGAAGCACCACATCACCGGGGTCTGCCAGGCGCCGGTGTCGTTCGCGAACGCGCCAATCGCCATGCAGTGGCTGGCAAGCCGCTGCAACTCGGCCATGATGACGCGAATGGCGTTCCCCCGGGCGGGCACCTCGATCCCCGCGAGCTTCTCGGCCGCAAGGCAATACCCGAGGTTGTTCGACATGCTGCTCAGGTAGTCGGTCCGGTCGGTGAACGGGATGTTCTGGGTGTATGTGCGCTCTTCCGCGAGTTTCTCCATCGAGCGGTGGAGGTAGCCCATGACCATCTCGGCGTCGATGACTTTCTCGCCGTCGACAGTCGCGCGGATGCGGAACACGCCGTGGGTGGAGGGGTGCTGCGGCCCGATGTTGATGACGAACGGCTCGCTCTTGATCACGTCGGTCATTCGATCACCTTCACGGGCGGTTCCTGGCGGCGCGCCACGCCGGCGAACTCGCCGAGGCCGGGCTGGAGCCCTCCCGGCATGGAGAGGAAGTCCTTGCGAAGGGGCCAGCCGGGGTATCCCTCCCAGAGGAGGATGCGGTACAGGTTCGGGTGCCCTTCGAACTTGATGCCCAGGAGGTCGTAGGCCTCGTTCTCCTGCATCCACGCGCCGTGGAAGACGGGCACAACGCTGGGGATCACCGGGTTTTCGCGGTTCCAGACCTCGACCTTGAAGAGGGCGATCTGGTTCTTGTCGAACGACTGAATGTGGTAGACGACCTCGAAGTGGTCCCAGTAGTCCACGCCGCAGAGATTGGTGAGGTGGACAAGGTCGGCATCGGGGCTGGTCCTCAGCGCATCGAGGGTCGCCACGAGATGCTCGGGCTTGAGGTAGCACGCGGCGTCGGTGGTCCGCTCGACGGAGCCGGGCACAACGGACTCAGCGAGTGCCGCGGCTTCGGGGCCGGTGAGTTCGCGGGTCACAGCCGCCACTCCAGCGCGCGCTTCCGCCATGCGTAGATGCCGCCGACGACGAACGTGCCGATGAAGAGCAGGCCCTTGCCATAGCCCGCCCAACCGACTTCATCGAAGACCAGCGCCCAGGGGAAGAGGAAGACGATTTCCACATCGAGGAGCACGAAGAGCAGGGCGATGTAGTAAAAGCGGAAGTTGAACTGGACGAGGCTCGGCCCCTCGGTGCGCAGGCCGCATTCGTAAATGTCGTCGCGGACGACGTCGGGCTTGCTCCTGGGGCGAATGTTGACGTACTGGAGCGCCCACGATGTGACTACCGCGCCCAGCGGGAAGATCAGGGCGATGATGACCAGGATGCCGATGTGACCGTATTCGTAGAGCACGCCGGAGCCGTTTGTGAAATCTGTCCCTAAAGGACGGGGCCGACTATAGCACGCGCCTTCCGAGCGGACAAAGCGCCCGAGTGATTGCCGGCGGGTGGAGGTGTGGCTCGCGAGCAGGGGATCGGCCGCCAGCGGAAGGTCACTTGCGCCCCCAGGTGATTCCTTCCGCCGGCGGCCAGGCCTGAGTATCGGCCGCGGCGCCGGGACGTTCGCCAAGCAGGGGCAAGCCGGCGGTAAAATGCGCGCAAATTCCCTCCTCCGCGAGATCCCGTGCCGGTCCCCGTGGGCAGCGGCCTGCGACCGCGAGCCCGCCCGCGCCAGCATGATCGAGGACGACGCGTTCTCGCGCTGCGTGGCCATGGGGCGCCCGGCGTTCCCGGACTTCCGAACCGCGCTCTCCGCGCACGAGGTCGTGGACGCCTGTTCCCGCGGCGCCCGGCTGGGACGGGAAGTCAGCCCGGGGGAGCCATAGCCGCGGGCTATGGCTTGCGGCCAATCGCGTTTACCGGTCGATGGGGCTCGGGTATCATCGCCGGGCGCGCGGCCGTTCCCTCCCCGTTTCCCCGTCGCCGCACGATCCCGCACCGAAGGAGCCACTCTCGATGAGTAGCGACACCCCGAAGGATCTTTACCCCATAGGAGAGGCGCCGCCTCTCGGGCACGTCCCGTCGAGGATGTATGCGCAGGTCATCCGGCAGTCCCGGTTCGGACAGCCGACCCAGGCATTCCAGGAAGAAGTGATCGAGACGCCCGAGATTGGCCCCGACGATGTGCTCGTCTACGTGATGGCCGCCGGGGTGAACTATAACAACGTCTGGGCGGGCCTCGGGACCCCGGTCGACGTCATCGCCGCGCGCCAGAAGCAGGGAGAGCCGTGGGACCACCACATTGGCGGCTCCGACGCCTCTGGCATCGTCTGGAAGGCCGGCTCCGCTGTCACGAACGTGAAGGTTGGCGATGAGGTCGTCGTTCATTGCGGCACCTGGGATGTCCATGCGCCGGAGGTTGTTTCGGGCGAGGACCCGATGTTCAGCCCGAGCTTCCGCATCTGGGGATACGAGACCACCTGGGGTTCGTTCGCCCAGTTCACGAAGGTGCAGGCGCACCAGTGCATGCCCAAGGCGAAGCATCTGACCTGGGAAGCCGCGGCGGCGCCCACGCTGGTCGGCTCGACCGCCTACCGGATGCTCTTCGGCTGGCCACCTCACACCGTTCGCGAGGGCGACGTCGTCCTCGTCTGGGGCGGGGCGGGCGGGCTTGGCTCGATGGCGATCCAGCTGGCCGCGCAGGCCGGCGCGAAGCCCATCGCGGTCGTATCGAGCGAATCGAAGTATGAGTTCTGCACGAAGCTCGGGGCGGTCGGGTGCATCAACCGGAAGAATTTCGACCACTGGGGCCGTCTCCCACATTGGGAAAGCGAAGAGATGAACAAGTTCACCGTGGGAGCGCGCGCGTTCGGGAAGGCCATCTGGGACGTCCTGGGCGAACGCCGGAGCCCGCGCATCGTGTTCGAACACCCCGGCCAGGACACCATCCCCACGTCGCAGTTTGTCTGCGACACGGGTGGGATGATCGTCATCTGCGCGGGCACCACGGGGTACAACGCCGATGTGGACCTGCGCTACCTGTGGATGCGCCAGAAGCGCCTCCAGGGCTCCCACTTCGCCAACGACGAGCAGTCGTACGCATTCAACAAACTGGTCCACGAGAAGAGGGTGGACCCCTGTCTCTCGCGGACATTCGCCTGGAACCAGACGGGCGAGTGCCACCAGCTCATGTATGAGAACCGCCACCCCGATGGCAACATGGCCATCCTGGTTGGTGCGCCGCGCGAAGGGATGACGACGATCCAGTAACCCCCCTGGGGCCACCCCCGCTGCGCCAGGAAGACGCGGGCACCGCTCCTTCCCCGCCCTGGGGACCCGAGTCATCAACGCACTCGGCGCGCCCTTGGAGGCCGCCCGGCCGCACCCTGTGCCCCGGCTGGTGGGCGGGAGCATCGAGCCCGAACCCGAACCCGGTTTGATAGCCGGCCGTGACAAGTCGGCCAGCCACGGTCGTGGTTGGCGCAGGCGCGGTCGGCGTCGTGCGCCTGCCGACCCCGAGGGCTGCGTCGTCGTCAGTAGGAGCGCTGTAAGCCATACTGACCGGCACGAACAACGCATGCAGGAACGGCCAATGGCACGAGATTACGCCGCTGATATCACCGACCCGATCGCCCGCGAGATCGTCACCAACGTGGGCGTATGGGTCGACCGCGAGGTGAAGCCCGTCGCGAGCGAATACGAACACGCCGACGAGTTCCCCGAAACGCTCGTGAAGGGCATGTCGGAGATGGGGCTCTTTGGCATCAAGATCCCGGAGGCCTACGGCGGCCTCGACCTGAACTTCGAGTGCTATGCGGGCGTGTGCATGGAGCTGGCGCGCGGGTGGATGAGCCTGGCCGGCATCATCAACACGCACGTGCTCGTGGGATACGCGATCAGCGAATACGGGACCGAGGAACAGAAGCGGAAATACCTGCCGAAGCTCGTTGAGCCGGAAATCCGCTGCGCGCTGACGATCACGGAGCCAGACGCCGGCTCCGATGCCCAGGCCATCAAGACGACCGCGGTCCGCGATGGCGACGACTACATCATCAACGGCCAGAAGATGTGGGTGACCAACGGCCACCGGGCGGGCGTGTACCTCGCGATGACCAAGACCGACCCCACCGCCAACCCGCGCCATAAGGGCATCACCGCGTTTCTCGTCGATGCCGGGACCCCGGGATTCACGCCAGGCCGGCGGCTCGAGAAGCTCGGCTACAAGGGCGTCGAGACCACCGAATTGACCTTCGATGACTGCCGCGTGCCGGCCACCCAGGTCCTTGGCGGGAGCGAGGGGCGCGGATTCCAGCACATCATGAGCGCGCTCGAGGTTGGCCGGATCAACGTGGCCGCTCGCGGCGTGGGGGTTGCCCAGGCAGCCTTCGATGACGCAATCCGCTATGCCCAGAAGCGCGAAGCGTTCGGCAAGCCCATCTTCGAGCACCAGGCCCAACAGCTCCGGCTGGCGGAGATGATCACGAAGATCCGGGCGGCGCGCCTCCTCACGCTCGATGCCGCCCGGAAGAAGGACTCGGGCGTCCGGAGCGACCTCGACGCCGGCATTGCCAAGCTGTACGCCACCGAGATCGCCCAGGAATGCGTGCTCGACGCGATGCGGATCCACGGCGGCGTCGGCTACAGCAAGGAGCTGCCGCTCGAACGTTACTACCGCGATGCCCCCCTGATGGTCATCGCCGAAGGTACGAGCGACATCCAGAAGACTGTTATCGCGCGGGGCATCGTGAAGGACTACCCCGTCTAACCACCTGACTACCGCTTCATCCAATCCAAGGGAGGCAGCGACATGACAGACCCGAAGGTGCCGCTGGACATTGCCGGTACCGCGTTTTCCGACTACGAGTTCGAGTGGGACTGGCAGACGACGCAACTGCTCGCGCGGGCCACGGGATGCTCGATCCGCGACGAACGTGACCTCCCCTGCCTGATGAAGGCCTCGGATGGGCCTGGACACCCCATGGTGCCGTTCAACGGGGCGCTTCTCGCGCGTAACCGCGACGAGGTGATGGACCGCCTGATCGGCGGTTATGCCAACTGGCAGCGGGTCGGCCGCTGGGGGTCGGGTGGCGCGAAGTTCTTCAAGCCCGTACCTCAGCAAGGCCGGGGACGCGTCCGTTCACGGATTTCGGAACTGGGGGCAACGTCGAAGGGCCATGCCCTGGTGCGTTTCAACTTCGAAGTGGCCGACGCCGCCGATGGCAGCCCGTTGCTGGAGGGCTGGATGCTGCTCTTCCTGCTGGGCTGCGCGCCCGACGGTGCGGGAGCCCTCACGCCGCCGCGCATCGCAATCCCCGACCGCGCCCCGGATGAAGTGGTACCTCACGCGACCGATGTGAACGTCACCTTCGACTGGGCGGTGCCATCGGGCGACTGGAATACCACCCACTTCATCCAGCAGCCTGGCAACCCCGCGCCGCTGACGCACGGCCCGCGCAACATGGGGCTGGTGATCCAGGACGCCTGCCGGGCGTTCGCGGGCGGCCGCCTGGATCGGCTCAAGGAAATCACCATCGGAAGCCTGCCCGCGCCCCACTATCCACCAGAGCCGACCGAGACGCGCTTCTGGCGCGAAAACGAAAAGGTGCTGGGCCGCCTCGTGGTCCCCGCGGCAGCCCGCATCGACGGGGGCGAGGGGGAAAAGGTCTGCATCGACCAGATCGAGCTGCGGTTCTGATGGACGCCTGAAGCCCGGTCAGTCCTGGGGCGCCGCCGCGGGCTTGCCGCCATCGTGCTTCGCCATGCGCGCTTCCAGCGGCCCGCCGAAGGGCACCTGGACCTCCCGGTGGTACGGTATCTCGATGCCCTCGGCGTCGAAGCGCTTCTTGATGCGGCGGCGCAGTTCTCCCGTCAACTCCCACTGTTTGAAGACGCGCACATCGCCCACAATCTTGAGGTCAACGCCGTCCGCACCGAGGTGATTCACGCGCAGCACTTTCGGCGTGGAGATGATGTCGGCCGCCCGGTCGGTGGCAAGGCCCGCGCAGACGTCGTCGATGATGGGGATCACCCGGTCGACGTCCTCTTCGTAGGCGATAGTCACGTCCAGGTTGATGCGGCTGAAGCCCTGGGTCATGTTGGTCGCCACCGTGATGGCGCTGTTGGGGATGACGTGCACGTGGCCATCCATGTCGCGCAGGACGGTGCGGCGGGGCGTTATCTCGATCACCTCGCCGCTGACCCCGGCGACCTGCACAACATCGCCGACGGCATACTGCCCCTCGACCAGGATGAAGATGCCGTTGATCACGTCCTTCACGAGGGTCTGGGTTCCGAGGCCAATGGCAATCCCGGCGACGCCGACGCCGGCGATGACCGCCGAGATCTGGACATCGAACTGGTCGAGGACGAGGGCGGCCCCCACGAGCGCGAGGAAGATGGTGAACACCCATCCCACGGTGGAGAGCAAGGTCTTCACGCGGCGCTCGACGAGTTCCGGGTCCTCGGCGCGGGCGCGGCCCGCGCGCAAGGCCGCCGAACGGACCACGCTGCCGAACACGCGGACGGCCAGGATTCGCACCAGGAGCAACCCAACGACGATCCCGACGATGTTGACGCCGCTATTCCTCAGCCAGTCACGCCAGTCGTCCGAGTTGCCGGGAATGAGGAAGAGCGGGTCGAAGCTCATGCGGGCACCAGCTTCGCGTAGCTCTGAAGGAGGCGCCTGACACCGGCGGCCTCGAAGGCCACCACCACCTCGACATCGCCCCCGTTCGCGTGAGAGCTGACGACGGTTCCGGTACCGAACCTGGGGTGGACGACGCGATCCCCGGTGTTCCATTCCGCCGCGGCGGGCGGCGGGGAGCCGGGTGCGAACGGTGGCTCGGCCGTTGCCGCCTCGACGTACGACCGGGGCGTGCTGCCAAAGGGGCGCTTCAGGTGGGCCGGGATATCGGCCAGGAACCGGGATGGAGGATTCGCTGAGTGCGACCCGAAGGAGAACCTGCGGTAGGAACGCGTCAGGTAGAGCAGGTCCATGGCCCGGGTGATGCCCACGTAACAGAGGCGGCGCTCCTCTTCCATCTGCCCCGGGTCATCGAACGAGCGGATGTGTGGCAGGACGCCTTCTTCGAGCCCGATGAGGAACACCACGGGGAACTCAAGGCCCTTGGCCGCGTGAAGGGTGATGAGCGTAACCGCCGAGGAACCCTCCCTGAGCTCATCCACGTCGGCCACCAGGGCGACATCCCGCAGGAAGGTCGCCAGGTCGCCGTCTTCGCCTGCCACTTCTTCGTACTCGCTCATCACGGAGCGGAGCTCGAGCACGTTCTCCAGGCGCTCTTCGGCCATGTCGCCGCCATCCTGGAGGTATTTCGCGTAGCCGGTGAGCGAGAGCACCTGGTCGAGCAGCGCGGGCAGCGGCAGGGCGCCCTGGGCCTGCAACATCTCGATGGTGTTCACAAACGCCTGGACGGCGGAGGCGGAACGGCCCGTGATTCCCGCCACGCCGGAGCCGCGGGCGACCTCGGCGGCGGCATCCCACGGCGTGGTACCCGTGCGCGACGCATGCTCGCGGAGACGTTCGACCGTGCGGTCGCCGATGCCCCGGCCCGGCACGTTAATGACGCGCAGCAGGCTCGCCTCGTCGTGCGGGTTGTGAACCAGGCGGAAGTAGGCCACCAGGTCCTTGATCTCCCGGCGCTGGTAGAAGCGGACGCCCCCGATGAGGCGATACGGGATGCGGTGCCGCACCAGCGCTTCCTCCACGGCGCGCGACTGGGCGTTCGTCCGGTACATCACCGCGATGTCGCCGTAGTTGCGGCCGGCGGTCACCAGCCGGGCGACCTCGCTCGCCACGAACTCGCCCTCCTCCTCGTCGCTGTAGGCGTCGTAGGTGGTGATGAGGTCGCCGCTCTGGCGCCCGGTCCAGAGATGGCGTGGATGGCGGCCAGGGTTCTTGCCGATGACCGCGGCGGCGGCTTCGAGGATGGCGGGCGTGGAGCGGTAGTTCTGTTCGAGCAGGCAAACCGTGCACCCCGGGAAATCACGCTCGAAGAACTGGACGTTGCGGACATCGGCGCTGCGCCACGAGTAGATGCTCTGGTCCGGGTCGCCGACGACGGTGATGTTTCCGTGAACCGATGCGAGCTGGCGCGCCAGCACGTACTGCACCGGGTTCGTGTCCTGGAATTCATCAACGAGCACGTGCAGGTAGCGGCCGGCGTACTTCTCGAGCATGGCGGGCTGTTGAAACAGGCGGACGGCATACAGCAAGAGGTCGTCGAAATCGAGGGCCGAGGCCGACTTGAGCGAGGCCTCGTAACGCGCGTAGGCCCGGGCGACGACCTCATCGGTGTAGCTGCGAACTGTCGCCGCCATCTGCTCGGGAACAATCATCTCGCTCTTGGCGTTCGAGATCTGAGAGAGGACGCCCCGGGCCGAGTACCGGCGCGGGTCGACATGCAGTTCTTCGAGCACGCGCTTCATGAGCGCGACCTGGTCGGCATCGTCGTAGATGACGAAGCCGGGCGAGAGCCCGATGGCGGCGCCGTCGATCCGCAGCCAGCGGGCGCACATGCTGTGGAACGTCCCCATGTGCAGGTCTTTCGCATCTTCGCCCAGCAGCCGGGCGGCACGCTCGCGCATCTCGCGCGCCGCTTTGTTGGTGAACGTGACGGCAAGGATGCGCCACGGTGGCACCCGGCGTTCGCGCACCAGATACGCGACACGCTGGGTGATGACCCTGGTCTTCCCGCTGCCCGGCCCGGCGAGGATCAGCAGGGCACCGTCTCCGTGGGTGACAGCGGCGCGCTGCGGTTCGTTCAGGCCATCGAGCAGGGGTGCCAGTTCGGCAGGGGAATCCACCCGCGCAGTCTATCATTCGCTCACCCAGCCTATCCATTTCCCGATCGCCCGTATGGGGGGCGTAGACTAGTCTGGGCGACGGGCGATCAGGCCGGTATGGGAGAATCGCATGTTTGATTCGTGGCCGGGAGGCTCGTGGGAAGCGACCGCCAGGTATGCCGTGGCGGTCGTGGCGGTCTACCTCGCGGCGATCTGGGTGGCGCTGGTGTTCTGGACCTACCGCGACATCCGCCAGCGCACGCGAGACCCGATTCTCCAAACCGTCGCCGTGTTGCTCGTGCTCATCTTCTTCCTTCCCGGGCACTGGGTGTACCTGATTGTCCGGCCGCGGTACACACTCACGGAGCTGTACGAGCGTTCCCTCGAGGAAGAAGCGCTGCTGCAGGAACTCGAGGATCAGAAGGCCTGCCCCACCTGCAAGCGCCGGGTGCTCGATGACTACCTGATCTGCCCTTCGTGCCGGACCCAGTTGAAGGAACCATGCCGGCAGTGCTCGAAGCCGCTGAGCTACGCGTGGGTGGCCTGCCCGTATTGCGGTCTGGAGAAACCGCCCCGCGAGGGCTTCGGGCCACGGCCCGTGAGGGCGCCCCAGCCCCGGCAGCAAGCAGCAGCGGCGCCACCTCAACCACGGCACCAGGCGGCGCCCCAGTCCATGGCGCAGCCCGCGCCGCGGCCGATGCCCCGGCCGGCCCCCGCCGCCGAAGCACCCGTGCAGCCTGCCCGCCCCGCGCGAGATCCGTTCGGACGCCCGGCCGCCTCGCCCACGCCGGCCGATGAGGGACCCGTCATCGGCGAGTGATCGCCCGGGGCCAGTTCGCCGGGTGTGTTTCAGACGAGCGTTTCGAACAATCCGGTCCCGGCGAGTAGCCCGGCCATGCGGTCCAGCTTTCGCTGCCCGGAGAACCGCGTCCGGTCGAAGATGCCTTCGAGCGCGATGACGGTATTCTCGGTATCCGTGCGGGAAAGCAGCACCGGGATACCGTTCGCGCCCGCCGCATCGAACAGATACTCCGATGGCCGGCGGCCGCCGGTGAGGATGAGGAAGTCAGGCTGACCCTTGATGGCCGCCAGGTGCTGATCGGTCTTATCGAACCGCACCACTACTGCCTTCGATTCGAATCGGCGGAAGTAGGGCTGGCCAGCGTCCGAACTGATCGGCGCAATGACCAGGTGGTCCGAAGTGACGTCCTCGGCGTCGCCCTCGACCAGGACTTCGGCGTTCAGGGCGGCGCGCGCCTCGGACACGCTGAAGCCTGCCAGCGTGCGGTCATCGCCCACCTCCACCACCAGGGGCGTGCCGGCAGTCGCGCGCGAACCCGAGAGACCATCCACACCGGTCACGACGAGCGCGACGGAGCCGGGAGGTGACGAAGCGGGCTTCTTGCGGCGGGCAACGACCACGACTTTCGCGGCGGCGGGCGCCGAGGCCGCCGGTCCTTCGACGACAAGCGTTTCGCCGGCCTCCGCAGGCGGGATGGAAGCCTGTGGCTCGGCCGGGCTGCCGGGAGCGAACGTCAGCGTGGCGAACCACTCCGCGTCAGCCGGCGCGTTCGGTCCCTCGGCATCGGCCAGGCGGATGAGCCTGACCGGAGTGCCCGCGTAGGCGATGTGCCGGGCGATGGCGGCAGCGACACCGGTCTTTCCTTCGCCGGGGTTGGAAGAGGTCACATAAACAAGCGCCACGGTTCAATCCTCGGCGCGTTGGCGCCAGAGGCGATTGTGACGAACCGCACACGTTGCGACAAGGCGGGCGGGCCGGCTTCGCGGAACAGGCCGGGCAGGTACCATTGCGGGCATGCATGTAACCCGCCGCATCACCGTCGAACGAAACCGCTTGCGATTCGCCGCGGCCCACATGGCCACCTTCGGGGGCGACTGCGAGCCGCTCCACGGGCACAACTACGATGTCCTCATCGAGATCGAAGGCGATCTTACCGGCGATCGCTGGGTGTGGGACTTCGGGCAGGTGAAGCGGGCCGCCCACGCCATCGCCGGGGAACTCGACCACAAGTTCCTGCTCCAGCGCGAAAGCAGGCTGCTCTCGATGGAGGAGTCGGAGGCAGCGTGGACCATACGTTTTGGCGGCCGCAGCTATGTTTTCCCGCGGAGCGATGTCCTGCCGCTCCCGATCGAGAACACGACTGCCGAATGTATCTCCGAGTGGTTCGCAGGCAGGCTGCTCGATGCGTTGCGCGAACAGGGCGCGTCCCAGATTCGCCGGCTCACGGTTGGGATCGAGGAAATGCCCGGTCAGGCCGGCTGGTATACACTGGACCTTTAGAGGGCGCGGCTCACCGACGCCCTCGATGGCATTGGAGGAAGGCATGCAGCTGGACTGGGACAGAGCCATCAACGAAATCCTCTCCGAAAAGATGTCGTGCCAGGCGTGCGGCGCACTCGGCGACCACATGATCGTCGGCTACACACGTGAAGCGGCGGCGGCCGAGTTCGCCATGCGCTGCAAGGAGTGCGTCGACAAGTCGGACTGCGATGCCCGCAAGCTGGTGGTAGTGTGCGAGAACTGCGCCCCCACCTACCGCGTCAATGGGGAACTCATGGACGAGGCCGGCATGATGGGCGTGATGCTCGAAGAGTGCCGCCGCAACCTCGAGGACTCGGTCGACTACCTGGCGACGTACTGGAAAGAGGAGATCGACGTCCCCTACGAGGACATGGCGAAGGGCCTCGATGAGGTCGACCCCGAGCTGTTCAAGGAAGAGGATTCCTGGCGGCTGCGCCTGGAGGAGGAGTACCTCCAGCTGCATCGCTGGTTCCGCGAGCACCACGTGCCGATTCCCGATCCCGGGTGGCGCAGCCAGTACGTGGAAGAGGTGGTGGGCCTGGGCTACACCTCGCTCCTGGGCGACTGAGACATTGGCGGCAAGGGCGCCCGTGGTATACTGACGGGCAGCGCGCGGAAGTAGCTCAGTGGCAGAGCGCCTCCTTGCCAAGGAGGAGGTCGCGAGTTCGACCCTCGTCTTCCGCTCCATCCCGAATTGGAAAGCCCGCCGGAATCGGCGGGCTTTTTTGTTGACGCGCCCCGCTTCAGCCCCGGGCTGGCATTGTCCAGCCGGTCGACCCTCCTGGCTTCGATGTCGCGGCCCGGGCCAGCGCCGGACGCGGCGGATGCATGCCTGATCCCGGCATGCAAATATGGCGCGCGTGACCAGCAGCGAACGGAAGTTCCGGCCGGATATCGAGGGGCTGAGGGCGCTTGCCGTCGGGCTCGTGGTGCTATCTCACGCGGGCGTCGGGGCGGTTGAGGGCGGCTACATTGGCGTGGACGTCTTCTTCGTGGTGTCGGGGTTCCTGATCACGGGGCTGCTGGTGCGCGAGCGCGCAACCACGGGGACGCTCTCCATGGCGGGGTTCTATGCGCGGCGGGCCCGGCGCATCCTTCCCGCGGCGAGCGTGGTGCTCGTTCTGACGGTATTGGCATCCTACGAGTGGCTCGGATACGTCCGGGGGAATGTGATTGCCGAGGACGGCAGGTGGGCGGCAGTGTTCGCCGCGAACCTGCGGTTTGCCTCCGAAGGCACGCAGTACCTCAACCTCACCGCCCCACCATCGCCGCTCCAGCACTACTGGTCCCTCGCCGTCGAAGAGCAATTCTACCTGGTATGGCCGCTGCTGTTTCTCGCCGTGGCCACGTTCGCCCCGCGGCTGAGCCTGGCGGCCAAGCTCGCAGCGGTGCTGGTCCTGGTAGTCGCGGCATCGTTTGCCTGGTCGATCCTCCAGACCCAATCCAGCCCGGCCTGGGCCTTCTTCTCGCCGCTGACGCGGGCATGGGAGCTGGCGATCGGGTCGCTCCTTGCCGTGGGCGAACCACGGCTGAGGCGCCTCTCGCGGCGCATCGGGCCCTGGCTGAGCTGGACCGGGCTTGGGGCCGTGGGCGGCGCAGCCTTCGCGTTCGACAATGGCACCGCCTTCCCGGGATACGCCGCGGCCCTGCCCGTCGTCGGCACCGCCCTGGTCGTGGCGGGCGGTTCCATCGCTCCGGGGGCCAGCGCCGAACGGTTGCTGAGCCTTTCCCCATTCCAGGCGCTTGGGAAGTGGTCGTACTCCTTCTACCTGTGGCACTGGCCGGTGCTGATCATTGCGGCACAGCGGGCCGGCCACAGCCTCCCGCTATCCCAGAACCTCGCCCTGGTGGTCGCCGCCCTCGGGCTTGCGGTGGTCACGCACTACATCATCGAGAACCCGATCCGGTTCGCGCGGCCGCTCACCCGGAGCTCGTGGACGAGTCTTTCCGTGGGCGCCTGTCTCGTGGCCGCCGCCTACGGCCTCAGCGGCTGGCAGATTCGAACCAACACCACCTCCAGTACGTCGGCCCAGGTTGCTGACGCACCCGCGACGGCATCGCCGCGAGACTTGAACGCGGGCGCCCCGCCGCCAGAAGCCGATATCCGGGTGCTGGTCGAGGCTTCGGCCAGGATTTCCACCCTTCCCGCCGGCCTGGTGCCACGGCTGGAGAGCGCCAACAAGGACTTCGGCTGGCTGTTGCCCGCGCCGGACGAGTGCCTTGTCGACCCGGAAGTGATCGAGTCCCCTCCCTGCGTGTTTGGCGACCCGAAGGGCTCGCGCTCGGTGGTGGTTGTGGGCGACTCGCACGCGGCCCAGTGGCTCCCCGCTTTCGATCAGATCGGGAAGGAACTGGGATGGAGGGTGGAGTTGCTCACGAAGGCCGGCTGCCCGGCGGCGTGGCTTTCGTTCCGGATGGCCTACCAGAGCTCCACCGAGCGCTTGATTGGGCCACCCCCTGGCTGCCTCCCGTGGCTGGAGAACACCCTGGCCCGCATCAGCGCGTCCCACCCCGATGCCGTCATTCTCTCGAGCTGCAACGGGTGCGAATACATGGTCGATGACGAGGGCAAGCTGTTGACGCGGGAGGCGTGGGCCGCCGGCCTGCGCGAAACGCTGGACCGGCTCCACGCCTCGGCCACCACGGCCATCATCCTCGGCGATATCCCGCGGCTAAAACTCTCCATCGATTGCCTTGCCCTGCACCCGGGGGACGTCCAGAAGTGCGCTCAACCCAGGGAACTGGCGGCGGGCGCCACGTACAACGACATCGAACGGCAGGTGGCCGAGACCGCCGGGGCGCCGTTCGTTGATGTTACCCCCTGGTTCTGCGGAACGGTTTGCTCACCGGTCATCGGAGACATGCTCGTGTACACGAACGACTACCACGTGACCGGCACCTACGCGGCATTCCTCACCGGCGAACTCCGGGCCGCCCTGCAGCCAATCGTCGAAGCCGACTGAGGGGCCTGGCGGCGGCTGAGCGCCCAATCAACCGGCAAGCACCAGCTCGAAGTCGCACCGGAGCCGGCAGTTGGCCGGGTCCGGATGCCGGTTGAAGTTGTCGCGTTTCAGGTGGCCGTAGCCACCCGGAAAGGCCAGCCACTTGACCATCCCGGCTTCGATCGGGTTCGCGCCCGCCGCAACATCGCGCCGGCGCCGTTGCGGGAGATCGGGAAGGACACCGGTCCTTGAGCAGAGGGCCTTCCACCGGCGTTGCGTTATGGAAGATGCAGATGCGTGGTTGCCGAGCAGGGATTCGAACCCCGACCAAAGGCTCCAAAGACCCGTGTGCTACCGTTACACCACTCGGCAGTGGAAGACGCTAGAGGCTAGACGCCAGAGGCTAGCGTAGGATGCGCCAACTACCCCGTCGAGGGTGAGCATGGGCCCAGGAAGATCCTTCCGAGAACTGATCGCATGGCACAAAGCCATGGACCTCGCAGAGGCCACCTATCGGCTCGCCGCCCAGATCCCAGAGCGCGAACGATTCGGCCGCTGGAGCCAGATCACGCGGGCAGCGGCCTCGATCCCCGCCAATATCGCCGAAGGCCACGGTCGCCAGGGAAGAAGGGAATTCGCCAGCTTCCTGTCGATCGCTCGCGGCATTCGCTGAGCTCGACACGGAGATTGAGATATGCGTCCGGCTCGGCTACCTCGCTCGTGAGGACCTGTCCGACATGGAAGCACTCGCCGACGAAGTGGGCAGAATGCTCACCACCCTCGCCATACGACTTCGGAACCCTACAGCCCAGGGCCTACCGCTTACCCGCCTACCCTCTACCCTGGTGCCGAAGGTGGGATTCGAACCCACACGAGCTTGCGGCTCAGCGGTTTTTGAGTCCCCGCACGCGCGTCCCGTCGCGTCCCGGTTGAATCTGGAAAGTGCCATAACTGGCCGGTTGAGTACCGTCCTGACCCCTTATGAAGGGGTCAGTTAAGGGGTCAAACTCCCCCGACAACGAGAGGGCCCCCGGTAGCGGGGGCCCTCGATCGTGCGCGCGGCCGGCGGGCCGGTTCAGGCTGGCTCGGGCAACGGCTCCGTGAGCGCCGCGATCTCCCCCTGGTCGATGGTCTCCAGGTCGAACACCCACCGCACCAAGTCCGCCTGGGCCGGGAAGTATCGCGTGAGGCGTTCACGGTAGAAGTCGATCAGTGCCCAGCGCATATCCATGGCCGCGTCCCAGGACTTTTCCCCGGCGATGGCGGCCTGGGCCGCCACGAGCCGCCGGAGGGCGTCGATTTCCTGCTGGCTGTATTCGTACCGAAGAGCGAACTGCGAGGGGCCCGGTGTGGGCGACTGGATGAGCTCCTGGCTGGTGACGGACTGCATGCATAGACCCCTTAGCATTGGGCCGCTCAGCGCGGCAGGGTGGCGAGATGCCGGGTCATGTCGGCCCGGTGGTCCGGGATGGCGATCATCCCGTCGGGATAGGGTCGCGGATGGTGGTCGCAACCCCATGCCAGGGGCGAGCCACAGTCCAGGCACAGGTCAGTCGGCGCCGTGCGAGCTGGTCGCCGTCGTGCTGCCTCTTTCGCGAGCGCGGAGCGGATGGCGAAGCGTGGCACCCCTTCGAGCGCCGCGACGTGCTCCGCGGTGATGCAGTGGACGTAGAGGGACCATGGCCACTCGCGCGAAGGTGAGCGGATGTGTCCGCAACAGGGTCGGGCCTCAGCTGGGGATGGCCACCAGCGTCCCGCGCGGTCGCGGGCGCCTTCGGGGCGCTCGATGCACTCCTTCCGCGCCGCCAGGCGGGCCAGGGCGCGGGATAGGGCGCGGTCGAGCGCCGGGTCGGGGACGATGTAGGGCATAGGAAACCTCCGGGGGAAATGAGAAGGCCCCCGCGCCGCGCAAAGCAGCATCGGGAGCCTTATCGGAGGTTCTACGGGTAGAATCCGGTCAGCCCTTCGCTGGTTACGACAGCGCGGGGTCAGGGGTCGTCTGGTACTAGTCCTACCAGACGATCCCGCCTTCGACCCGGAATGTTACGCCAGCCTGTCAAGGTGGCGAAGGTGAGTAGGCGGGTACTCATTTTCGAAACTGGCTTCGCGTAGTGCGATTCTGGGCGAGTTTCGGCCCCCGGTGGTATCCGGGGTCATCCTCCGGTGCCTCTTCAGGGCGGCGCCGCCTACGACAACCGGCCACCTCGTACGCGCGCGGGACGCACGCGCACGGGCTCGCCATCCGCGAACTCGGCTTCGATGATCCCGGCAAGCGCCAGGGCGCGGACTTCCTCGGCGGTACGCCGCATGATGGCGGCCGCCTCGGCGATTGGGACCAGCGGGGCACGCGGGAGCGAGGGAGCGCGGGCCCTCAGGAACGCCATGGCGTCCGCGGAGGGCCCCGGCAGCTCCTGGACCCCGCGGCGGCGCATGCCCGGTGACACCGCCGCGGGGCCGCCTGGGACCATGGCGCTAGAAGCTCACTTTCACGAACGCGCCCGGCCGGGTGACCGCTGCGCTGGCGGCGACCTCGGCGACGAGGCGCACCGCGTTGTAGCGTAGGTCCGTGTTGATCCGGCCCCATTCGAGGCGGCTCAAGCCCGTCCATCGGATGGCGCCAAGGGCGAAGTTACCGAGGATGGCCGTGCCGGCAGGGAGGCCCGTGGTCACGACGATGGGCGTTCGCCACAGCCTGGGCGAGGACTCGGAGAGAGGCCCGCCGGTGTGATACTGCCCCTCGGCGTCCGTTTCGAGGTCGAGCCGTTCGGCATCGGCGGGGTTGAGCACCAGCGCATCGGGCACGATGTTCACGTTGTTGAGCTGGGTCAAACCCCTGCGAATGTCCCCCAGCGGGTCACCCGTGGACGGCTGGGTCAGGGTGCCGGCGACGCTCAGGATCCCGTCGACCTCCGTCGTGCCCGTGCCCGCCAGGATGTCGGCTTCATGGGCCTCGAGCACGCTCGCGGCCATGTCTTGCTCAAGGAATTGCTGGAGGCCCGAGGGCGTCATCAAGAACTGAAGCGGCACCTGCTCGGAGATATGGGCGTAAGTCCACATCGTTGTTTCTTCACGGGTAATCGTGAGCACGCTCTCGGGCTTCTCCGCCAGGGCGGCGACCGTTGCGGCGTTGTTCGTGCGCACCGTGGTCTTGAAGTACTGGACCTTTTCGCCCCCGAGGCCCTCGACGGCGCCGGCCACCGGGATGAGGTCGAGCACGCTGAGGCGCCGGCGGGGCAGGTCGGCCCAGGTCGTCGCGTTGAGCGTGAACGCGCCCAGGTTGCCACCATCGAGGGCCGCCCGGTAGCCGTCGTGGACCGGGCGGGCGAGCGCGGTTTCGATGAGGCTCGAAACGACCTTCGCACCGCTGGGTGCGTTCGCGGCCTCGGGGTTTTGGGCGAAGTGCTCGGCGAGCTCGCGAGCCGCGCCGGAACCGCTACCGCCACCGGGCAAGCCGCGACCGGGACCGAGGAAGTCCGCGCCAGCGACGGCGCCAGCGGGCAGGCCGCGCGCAAGCTGCTGGCGGAGCTGATCGGCACGGGCCGCGGCGGCGGCGTGTTCCCGCTGGGCCGCTTCCAACCGTGCGTTGAGCTTCGCGTCCGCGAGCGGGTTTCCGTCGAACCCGGCCATCTCTTTCAAGATGCCGTCGACGGCCGCGTAGGCCTCGGCTGCCTCGCGCTCGGCGGCGCGAAGGCGCTGCGAGAGGTCATTCGCGCGGAGATTGAAGGTTGACACAGAAACACCCCGGAACGCGTTAATCGCGGTTGTCGCGCGCGTCCGGGGCAGCAGCCGACTTTGCCACCCGGATGAACTCGCCTGATCGGCAACAGGCTAAGGCCAGCCTAGCACCTCGCGGTCCAGCACCGCAATCAACCGGCGGTTCCACCACGCCGCCACGTCCACCGCCGCCGCCGCCGCGTCGCCATCGCCTGCGCGATACTCCTGGCCAACCTCGGCCAAAAAGCCGAGCACGACGCAAAATAGCCCGGCAATGCGGCGGAGCGAGGGCGGGAGCGGCTCCGGGTCCGCCCACGCGGCCCCAAGCTGGTCCGCCAGCCGCCTCAGCTCATCCTCCATCTCAAGGGTCCGCGCCGGGCCGCACCACGCGCGGGCGAGGGCGCCGGCGGCGGCTTCGCACATCGCCCAGACGTTTGTCTCGTGATTCGTGTCGGGTGTGCTCATCGCGTTATGCCTCCCTGCCCAGCTTGTCGATGATTTCCTCGATCGCGCGAGCGGCGATATCCGGTTCGCCCAGCTGGACCCGGACGCCGCCCGGCCGATCGCATCGCCGATCACGCCCGCCAGCGCCCCCGAGGCCGAAAGGGCGAACACGCGTTCGCGAATCGCAATGCCATCCACGTGGGCCGACCGCGCGAGAAGGAGGGGCTCCCGCAGCTCGGCC